>CAZFHV010000216.1:0-5002 GCA_964519095.1 uncultured Chromatiaceae bacterium
CATCGGGAGCTGGGCCGCAAGGGGGTGACCCTCGATCTGCTCTGGCAGGAGTATCCAGAGGCGCATCACGCCCCGCCTCGGCCACGGCGTTGCAGCAGGCGAGGCCGTCGGAGACGACGATGGCATCGGGGTGGATATGCTTGAGGGTCCACTTGGCGATCTCGGTCTTGCGGAACCCCTTGAGTTTGCTCATGCGCAGGGCACAGGGATGGCCATGATAATCGGTCGCTACGGCGGCCACGAAAGGAACCTTGTTGGGCGAGCCCCGCCCGCTCTTGCCACCCCGGCATCTTCCACCCCAGCAGACATCATCGAGCTGGATCACCCCGTTGAGGGGGTGCAGATCGTCGCGATCCTTACATGACCTGCATCAGTTTGTGCTTGAGGCTCCAGGCGGTGGGGTAGGACACCCCCAGATGGCGCTTAAGCTCAAGGGCCGAGATGCCGTTCTTCTGCCAGGTGGTCAGGGGCAGTTTGGTGTGGGCAAAGAGGGTGTCAGCGGTCAGTGAGGTCTGATGATGGCAGTGGTTGCATTGGTAGAGCTTGCGGGGTCCCACCACGCAGTGGCGGGTATGGCCGCACTCGGGGCAGACGAAGCCCCGCGGCCAGCGCCACGCGACCTTGATCACCGTGCTCTTCCCGCTTCCGTTCTCGCCCACAACAGCCACGACAGGGAAACTGAACTCGACAGACTACCTGGTCCAGCCGCGTAGTCCCTCAATCTGCAGCATTTCGAGGAACTGCGGCCAGAGGCCCGCTTGACACTGGCTACGGATGGTCCCGACTTCTGTGTGGTCCATGTGCGGGATTGTGCAGGATGGGTGGGCTATGCGGGCTAACGATGTTTATGCGGACGGACGGTCCGCATAAACCGGCCGTAGGACACGCACTAGACCAGAAAATACTTTAGAAGTCCAGGGGTTAGCGTCGATCGAGATCCTGTCTGTTAGGGGTGGCGGCGCGATGGCCGCATCACCCGGGTGTAGTTCGTCGTTTTCCGCGTTAACCGGCCGCGTTGACGGAAATCGCTCCACCAATACTATATAAATCAATGAGATAACCTTCTACCAATATCGAGGGTGCGGCGGCGGACAAGCGGTCACTCGGGCCCCGCGGCACCGGCCAGCCTTTCGCCCGAAGGAAAGGGGGCAGGGAACGGGGCGCGAACCACCACCCCACGGCACCGGTTCCTCGGTCTGGTCCAGGGGTCCGGCCCCCGAGCCCTCGGGACGGTAGAGCCCACGCCGGGGCGCCTCGGGAACAGCGCATCGCCGCGGCACCGGCGGGCAACGAAGGCACCGCAGGGTGCCGGCTTTTCCCTTCGCCGCGAGCGTGTAAACTATCTCCTGAAATACTTATTCACCATGATCCCGGTGCGGCCATGGTCGGATCAAGTGTCCCCGATACCAACGCGTTGCGGCGCGGCCCGCTTCCGCCCGTCATCACACCCGCCCTGCGGCGGCTGCTGGGGGTGGTGCTCGGGCTCTTCGGGCTGCTCGCCGTCAATTCCCTCTACCTAGTGAGCGTGACGCTGGCGGAGCGGCTGAGCGGCGCCACCTACCAGAACTACTTTTATCTCAGTCTGTTCCTGGTTCACCTGGTGCTGGGGCTGCTGCTGGTGGTGCCGGCAGTGGCTTTCGGTGCCCTGCACCTGCGCCGCGCCTGGCCCCGACCCAATCGCTACGCGGTGCGGGCTGGGCTGGGGCTGTACCTGAGCGGGCTGCTGCTGCTGATCTCCGGCGTCCTCCTCACGCGTTTCGGCTTCTTCGAGGTCAACGATCCCCTGGTGCGGCGCATCGCCTACTGGGTGCACCTGCTCACCCCGCTCCTGGTCGTCTGGCTGTTCGTGCTGCACCGGCTCGCCGGGGCACGGGTGCGTTGGCGCGCCGGTGTGGTCTGGGGCGCCTTCGCGGCGGGTTTCAGCGCGGTGGCCCTGGGGGCCCATCTGCTCGCCCCCGAGCCCAAGCTGGATCTCAAGGCGGGCTTCGCCCCGGCCCTGAGCCAGACCCCCGGCGGTGGGACCATCCCCGCCGAGCAGCTCATGACCGACGAGACCTGCGCCGAGTGCCATCCGGACATCGCCCGCCAGCACGAGAAGGGCATGCACCGGCTGAGCTCCTTCAACAACCCGGCCTACCGCTTCAGCGTGGAGGAGACCCGCCGGGTGGTGCTGGATCGGGACGGCACGGTGGCGGCCTCGCGGCTTTGTGCGGCCTGCCACGACCTCGCCCCCCTGTTCTCCGGCCGCTTCGACGACCCGGCCTACGACCCCGATCGGGACCCGAGCAGCCAGACGGGCATCAGCTGCGTGGGCTGTCACGCCATCACCGCCGTCAATAGCCCCAGGGGGAACGGGGACTACACGCTGGTCCCGCCGCCCCAGTACCCCTTCGGCGAGTCCGACAGCCGACTGCTGCGGGCCATCAATCAACAGCTCATCAAGGCCAAACCGGCCTTCCACCAGAAGACCCTGCTCAAGCCCCTGCACCGCAGCCCAGAGTTCTGCTCGGTGTGCCACAAGGTCCACCTGCCCTTCGAGCTCAACCACTACCGCTGGCTGCGGGGCCAGGACCACTACGACAGCTACCTCCTGAGCGGGGTGTCCGGCCATCGGGTGGACAGCTTCTACTACCCGCCCCGCGCGATCCCCCGCTGCGCCGGCTGCCACATGCCGACCGTCGCCTCCGACGACCCGGCGGCCCGGGACTTCGCCAACACCGGCCAGCGCGGCGTCCATGATCATCAGTTCGCCGCCGCCAACACGGCCGTCCCCGCCATGCTCGGCCGGCCCGACAGCGAGAACGACCCGCGGCGGACGATGCTGCGCGGCGTGGCCCGCGTGGACCTCTTCGGAGTGAAGGAGGATGGCCAGATCGAGGGCCGCCTGCACGCCCCCCTGCGTCCCCGGGTGCCGACCCTGGAGCCCGGGCGGCGCTACCTCCTGGAGACGGTGGTGCGCACCCTGCGGGTGGGCCATGAGCTAACCCAGGGCACCGCCGACTCCAACGAGCTGTGGCTGGAGGTGGAGGTGCGCAGTGGGGAGCGGCTGATCGCGAAATCCGGGGGACTGGACCCGGAGGGGGCCCTGGACCCCTGGGTCTACTTCCTCAATGCCTACGTGCTCGATCGCCACGGCAACCGCATCGACCGCCGCAACGCCCAGGACATCTTCGTCGCCCTCTACAACCACCAGGTACCGCCGGGGGCGGCCGCGGTGGCCCACTTCGCCTTCCAGGTGCCGCCCGAGGCGCGGGAGCCCATCAGCGTCCGGGTGCGTTTCCAGTACCGCAAGTTCGACGCCCCTTACCTGCGCCACATCGAGGGGGCGGCTTTCGACGGCAACGCCCTGCCCATCACCACCCTGGCGGAGGACCAGATCCACTTTCCCGTAGCCGGGGGTCCTGCACCAGCTTCGGCCGCGGGCCCCACGGTGCCGGAGTGGGAGCGCTGGAACGATTACGGGATCGCGCTCCTGCGCGAGGGGGATCAGGGCAGCCACAAGGGCGAGCTGCGGCAGGCAGCGGAGGCCTTCGCCGAGGTGGAGCGCCTGGGGCGGGCGGAGGGTCCCCTGAACCTGGCGCGGGTGTACTACAAGGAGGGGCGGGTGCAGGAGACCGCGACCGCCCTGCGCCGCGCCGCGCAGGCCACCCCTCCGGCCACGCCCTGGACCCTGAGCTGGTTCTCCGCCCTGGTGGACCGGGAGCTCGGCGACCTGGACGCCGCCATCGCCGGCCTGGAGGCCCTGGCCAACACCGAGTTTCAGGAGGCCCGATCCAGGGGCTTCGACTTCGGGGCCGACTTCCGTCTGCTCAACGAGCTGGGCCGCACCCTCTTCGAGCGGGCGCGCCAGGCCCGCGGCGCGGACCAGGCGGAGGTCCGCCGGGGACTCCTGGAGCGATCCCGCTCCTGGCTGGAGCGAGCCCTGGTCCTGGAGCCCGAGTATGCCCCGGCCCATTTCAACCTGGCCCTGGTCTACACGGAGCTCGGGCAGCCCCAGACCGCCGATCGCCACCGCGCGCTGCACGAGCGCTACCGCGCCGACGACCAGGCCATCGAGCGGGCGGTGACCGCCCACCGGCGCCACAACCCGGCGGCGGACCACGCGGCCCAGCCCATCGCCATCTACGACCTCAAGCCGGTGGCATCGCCGGACCTGGCCCCAAAGGTAGCCGGTTCCCCCAGGGAGGCAGTCGAGCCATGACAGCACCAGCCCCCGAGAGGACTCTGAGCCGCGGCGAGGCGGTGATCCGCCGTGCCTTTCGCCGCTCCCTCGCCGGGATCGCGGTGGCGGCCCTGGCAGTAGGCGCGATCTATCTCTGGACGCAGCGCGGCGCCGCCCCCTCGGCGGTGCAGGACAAACCCCTCACCGGCCCGGTGACACCGCCCGCCGCAACCCCCGACCAGGCACCCAGGGTGCGTTTCACCGACATCACCCAGGCGGCGGGGATCGACTTCGTCCACGTCAACGGGGCCTACGGCGAGCGGCTGATGCCCGAGACCCTGGGCAGTGGGGCGGCCTTCTTCGACTACGACAACGACGGCGACCCGGACCTGTTCCTGGTCAACTCCCGCTACTGGCCCGGCCGCGCGGGGCCGACGGTGCCCCGCCAGGCCCTCTACCAGAACGACGGCAAGGGACGGTTTCGGGACGTGACCGCTGAGGCGGGCCTGGACCTCAACGCCTTCGGCATGGGCGTGGCGGTGGGCGACTACGACGGCGACGGCTGGGTGGATCTTTACCTCACGGCCCTGGGTGGCAATCACCTGTTCCGCAACCAGGGGGGGCGTTTCCGCGAGGTGACCGCCGAGGCCGGGGTCGGGGGCCGGGACGACCGCTGGAGCGCCAGCGCCACCTTCCTCGACTATGACCGCGACGGCGA
This sequence comes from uncultured Chromatiaceae bacterium, assembly GCA_964519095.1. Taxonomy (GTDB): domain Bacteria; phylum Pseudomonadota; class Gammaproteobacteria; order Chromatiales; family Chromatiaceae; genus JAEHCY01. The sequence continues at coordinate 4,881 of CAZFHV010000216.1, forward strand.
CCTGGATCTCTTCGTCACCAACTACGTGAAGTGGTCCCGGGAGATCGATCTCGAGATCGACTTCCGCCTCACCGGCCTGGGCAGGGCCTATGGGGCCCCCCTCAACTTCGTCGGCACCCACA
>CAZFHV010000217.1:0-4901 GCA_964519095.1 uncultured Chromatiaceae bacterium
GCGACAAAACATCCGGCTCTACGGCTACGCGGGGGGCGTCGCACTCGCTTCCGCTCCCTGTGCTCCTTCCCGGATTCCGCTGACCCTGAATCCAGGCTACCAGCCGCGGAAGGCACGACATAGCTCCACGACAAAAGAGTAGCACACCCAGATTTGCACGCCGGTGCCCGCAACGAGCTGTCGGGCAAGAGCGAAGCGTCGCCCGACGATCTAGAGCTCAATAGACGTCGGGCATCAACCTCATGTCCGACCTTTGCTCAAGGTAGCACCCCGCAAAGATGCGATGACCGCAGTTAACCGCATCCCTCGAGAGTTTGTCTTGCGATTGATGCGGCCGTCCGAGGCGCAGAGCAGGGGTCCCCGCAAAGCGGGGATGCGACCGCTGGTGGGAGGCGAGAACCCAAGTCCGTGATGGCCTCTCGCCCCACCGAGGGCGGGACCCTAGCCGCTACGCTGCCGTGGCCCCCTCCGCTTCTCGGGGGTCGGTTCGCACCTCACCGCATCTTACGGTCCTTTGGGCCCCCCGGCGCGGGGCGATAGCCCAGGATCAGGTCCATCACATTGGTCCCGGTGGGGCCGGTGGCGATGAGGTAGCCGGCGGCGGCGAGCAGGGTCCCCGCGTCAGCGCGGGCCAGTGCCATGGCGGCATCGAGGCCCGCGTCCGCGGCGCGGCTCAGGGTGGCGCCATCGACCAGGGCCCCGGCATCCTGGGTGGGGCCGTCCGTGCCGTCCGTGCCGGCACTCAGCAGGGCGCATCCGCGGTGCCCCGCGAGGGTCATGGCGGCGGCGAGGGCGAGTTGCTGGCTCCGGCCCCCCCGTCCCGGGTTGGGAGGGAGCCGCACCGTGGTCTCGCCGCCCCAGATGTGGACGCCCGCCGGCCCGGCCAGCAGGGCTTGCGCCAGCTCGCGGCCCTGCTCCGCGGCCTCCCCCGCCACGAATTCCGGGTGAAGGTACGCCGGGATACCCCAAGCCCTTGCGGCCTGGGCGACGGCCTGTTTTGCCAGGTCGAGATTGGCTACCTGCTCGATCTCGGGTCCCACGCCCGGTAGCACCCTACGCCCCTGGAGCCCCCGTTGCACCCGGGTGTCGAGCCAAAACGGCAGCTGGAGCCCGCTGAGCCGCTCCGCTAGGTGGGGGTCCGGCACCAGCAGACCGGAGCCGATGGCGCGGGGGTCGTCACCCGGGACGTCGGAGATGGCGAGGGCGCAGACCGGGCGTCCTGCCAGCCAGCGCAGCAGTCCACCCCCCTTGACCAGGGAGAGGGCCTTGCGCACCGCGTTGACCGCCCCGATGGGGAGCCCGCTGCCCAGAAGCCAGCGGTTGACCGCCTCCAGCTCGCTGAGTCCCAGCCCAGGGATCGGCACCTCCAGCAGGCTCGAGGCCCCACCGGAGATCAGCACCAGCAGCTGCTCGTCTGGACCCAGGCCCTCGACCAAGGCGAGGGTGCGACGCCCGGCCTCCAGGCTGCCTGCCGTGGGCAGGGGATGGCCCGCCTCCAAGCCCAGGAGTCCCCAGGCTGCAAGGGCTGGCCGGTCCAGGTGGTCCGGCTTGGAGACAACCAGGCCCCGGACCAGGCGCGCGCCCAGTACCCGACGGGCACCGGCGCTCATGGCCTGGGCGGCCTTGCCAACCGCCAGGAGCACCACCGGGCCACCGGGCTTCCAGCCCGCCAGCCGGCGGGCCACGGCCCCCTCGCCGTGCACAGCCGCCAGCCCGGCGCGGAACAGCGTCAGCAAGACCGCTCTGGGTTCTTCCAATGGGTCATCGCTGCGGTGCAAGAGTTTCTCTCTTGTGCGGATTCCGGCGACGCAAGCGGTGGCGGACCGCTGGCCGGTGGGGCTCGCCAACTCTCGTTGAAATCGGCGCTAGCAGCGATTGGGATCAGCTCTCCTGGCCACCGCCTTGTACAGCACCTACAGCGGGCCTAGACTGCAGATGAACCGCGCTGCGGGCGGTCGATTTCCCTCCTTCTGCTGTTGGCCAATACCAAATCCTCGAGGAGGACGCCATGTCGATCAAGATCTCGTTGCCTTTTTTTGCGGTTGCCTGTGCGGCCTGTATCCTTGCCGCTTGCGGTCAGAAGCAGATCAGCTACAAGGCGGACGTTGCCCCGATCATCGCCAAGTACTGTGTGGAATGCCATAAGCCGCAGGGACAAGGCTTCGAAAAAAGCGGTCAGGACATGAGCACCTACGATGCCCTGATGAAGGGCACCAAGTATGGCCCGACCGTCAAGCAGAAGGATAGCTTCACCAGCGCGTTCGTCATGATGGTCGAGGGTCGGGTGAACCCCTCCATCCGGATGCCCCACGGCAAGGACCCCATTCCCAAGGCCGACATCGAGACCATCAAGTTGTGGATCGATCAGGGCGCCAAGAACAACTGAGCCGTCCTGTACCAGGGTACGGATGCTCCGGGCAGGGCAGCCGCGTTGACATGGGGGTGCCTTAGGGAGCCGCCAACCCATAGGGTGGAGCCGGAGGGCGGGCGCGGACGCCAGTCCCCAACCCGCCTTACCCGGCAGCAGATTCCGGGGGTCTCCGCGGCCGCCCCCCGGAGCTGATCCTTACCCCCAGCGCGCCTACCGGGGACGGCCAGTACGCCCTGGTCGCCCGCCGCCGGGTGGGGGTCTCCGCCGGCAGCGGCAGCCTGGTCTTCACAGTAGGAGACGCCCAGCCGCTCGCCTTCTCCACGGCCTGGATCAAGCGCCAAGGGCTCAAGCCATCCCACGCCGTGGTGGTCTACGCCAGCGGCGACAGCATGGCCCCCTACATCTAGGACGGGGACGCGCTCCTCATCGACATTTCCCGCACCCAGGTACGCAGTGGCGCGGTGTACGCCCTGCGCTACGGCGCCGAACTGCGCGTCAAGCGCCTGCAGCTTCGCTGCGACGGCGCCTTGGTGTTGCAGTCCGACAACCCAGACAAGATCCGTTACCCAGACGAGGTGATCCCGCCAGACACGGGGCAACAGGTGCGGATCATCGGCGAGGTTCTGTGGAGGGGCGGTGAGGTGCCGGGCCGTTGAAAACGCATGGTTCAAGGCCCATTCCGTGGAAGACCACGAAGTCCAGGTCAGGGCCATCCTCGAAGACCTGGTTACGCCAACCAGCCAGATACCAACCACACCACATATATTGTTGTAGCCCATCCTTCCTTGGGAGCCACAACGGAAATCCACCATGAAGACATCCCTTCTCGCCCTGGCGATCCTTAGCGCGGCGCTCCCGTGCACGGAGACCCCCGCCGACCAATACGTCCAGCCCTATGTTCGCAGCGACGGCACCTTCGTCAGCGGCTACATGCGCTCGGAGCCAAACGCCTACAAATTCGACAACTACTCCTCGCGAGGCAACACCAATCCCTACACGGGCAACCCGGGATACGGCCGTTCCGAGTTTACTAACCCACCCAGCTACAACTGGGGATCAAGTGGCTACGGCAACTACGGGAGTAACTCGTACGGCTATCGTCGCTAATCACGCGGCGTCCACCTGATCGGGGTCGGGAGGCGTCAGCCCCGTAGGCCGGGTTGGCGCCGCCTAACGCGACATCCGAGGGGCGTTCGCCTGGCCGAACAGGGCGGAGATCTCCGCCTGTATGCCCTCTACGGCGGCAACCGGGTCAGCTGCCTTGAGGATAGGCCGGCCGATGACGATGTGATCCGCCCCGTTGAGGAAGGCTTGCGTGGGCGTGACCACGCGCTTTTGGTCGTCCTCGGGGCGGTTGTCCACCGGGCGGATGCCGGGGGAGACGATCAAGAACTGCTCGCCAAGGTCTTGGCGGAGCCGCGCGGCCTCCAGTCCAGAAGAGATGACCCCGTCACAGCCCAGCCGGAGCGCCTTGCGGGCGCGCGCGAGCACCAGCTCTTCCACCTCGCACTGAAAGCCCAGGGCCTCGAGGTCGGAGCGGTCCAGACTGGTGAGCACGGTGACGGCCAGGATCTTGAGCCCGTTCTTCTCCCGTGCCGCCGCCTCCAGCATGGTGTCGTTGCCGTGTACGGTGGCGAAATCCACGTGGCGCTCCCTGAGCTGGCGGACGGCGCGCGCCACGGTCTCCGGCACATCGAAGAACTTGAGATCGCAGAACACCCGCTTGCCGCGCTCGCGCAACCATTCCACCAGCTCGAAGTAGTTCCCCGACATGAACAGCTCCAGCCCGAGCTTGTAGAAGCACACGCTGGCACCCATCTGCCCCACCAGGCCCTTGGCGGCGGCGTGGTCGGGCACGTCGAGCGCGAGGATAAGGCGCTCGGCAACGGGAATCGGCTTGGTGGAAAGGTGGTTCATGAAAGGTCCTCCCCCTAAACCGCCCCCAGTATAGCGAAAACCCAACCCAGGCTCAGAACAGCTTAGCGGCCTAACCCTACATCGGCGCCTGGCGTCGGGTTACGGCGCGCCTAACACGGCCTACGGCTACTATACTGTCGGTGGTCGGGCACGTCCCAGCGCGCTGCGCTACCGTATCAAGCCGAGAGGGGACGGTCGTGCCGGGATACCTGCGTCCAACGCAGTTGTTCATCCGCTGCCTCGCCGCGAACGCGGGGTTAGGTCTCCCACTGCCACACGCACCAAAGTTCGCAACCTGCTCGCTCTGGTTACGAGCAAACGGCAAGCAATCCTGACGGCGCGGAGCTCGAAGAGCTACTGGCACTTGTCGCGGACGCTGGCCACCCAGACAGGAATGACGACCGACTGGCTGAAGAGCCAGGGCTTGATCTCCGTGCGTGACCTCTGGATGAAGGCACATGGTTATGCCTGAGATCGTCGTGTGCTCCTTTCTCGTGAACCGCCCGAGTAGCGGACCCGCATGCTAGGTGGTGTGGGGAGGGCGGGCTAAATACCCGCCCAACGGTGTCCGGTCTCCCTCATAGGTAAGCCATCGACAGGGGCCGCAGCTCGT
>CAZFHV010000218.1:0-4809 GCA_964519095.1 uncultured Chromatiaceae bacterium
CCACCCCCATCAGGGACCGGGAATATTAGCTGTTACTGATGCGTTTGCCCTGCCCAAGGGGCCATGCAGGTATCTATCGCCAATTTGCGATAATGAAGGAGACACCTGAGATGCAGTTATTCATAGCGTCATTCATAATTGTTCTTACCAGTTTAGCAGCTCCACTGCATGCCGAAGAACGATTGGCCAGGTACCTATATACGGATACCAAACATTTGGTGAAACTCGTCGAAGACGCCGCCGCACTCATAGAGAAAAAGGGACCGGACGCATTTCCCGATTTCAGCCAGAAAGGCTCACGGTGGTTAACCGAACATTACTACCTGTTCGTGTATGACAGCGACGGCACCGCCGTCTTTCACGCCGCAATGCCTGAATTGGTCGGCAAGAATCTCATGGACCTCAGGGACATGAACGGAAAACCCGTGCTCAGGTTCATCACCGACGTCGGCAAGCAGCCACAGCGAGACGCTTATGGCTGGGTCTTTTACTTCTGGCAGGACAAGAACGAGTTCCAGCCAGAGTGGAAGAGCGCTTACGTCCGCAAGGCGGTTTTTCCCGACGGTACGGTATGCATGGTCGGCTCTGGGGGACACCATGTCAAGATCGAAAAAGTCATGGTGCAGGAAAATGTCCGCAGTGCCGTCGACCTGCTCCTGACGAAAGGCAAAGATGCCGCGTTCAAAGCATTCTTGGATCCAGCGTCCCGCTACAGCTTTCTAAATACCTTTATCTATGTCGCTGATGAGCACGGTAGGGCTCTCGTTGACCCAGCCTTTCCCGAAAAACAGGGACGTGACCTGACCGCCTTTCGAGACGCCATAGGGCGACAGGTTATGAACGAGATCATGGAAAAACTATCGAAAAATGATGAAGCATGGGTCCAGTACCTCTGGCCCCGACCCGGACAGGTGGTATCGTCAAGAAAACTCGCTTATGTCAAAAAGGTCAGAATAGGTGAAGAAACCCTTTTCATCGGCTCTGATTTCTTTTTGGCCTCACCGATCTGGATGAGATAGGCGTGGAGAGAATCATGGCGAAGAAACCCGAGAACCTCATTTATGGAGTCGACGACGGACCGCCGTTACCGGTATTACTTCTCATGGGAGTCCAGCACATCTTTCTCATGTCCAGCACTCTCGTCCTTCCCGTCGTGCTGGTCTCCGAGCTCGGCGGCGGCTTTGACCAAGTACGGGCCGTGGTTGCCCTCACCATGATCTCCTGCGGGCTGGGCACGATCTTCCAGGCGTTGCGCCTCCGCTGGATCGGATCGGGCTACCTCTGCCCAAACCTCTGCGGGCCGAATTTTTTTACCGCCTGCATGACGGCAGCCTGGCTCGGCGGTCTTCCACTCATGCGGGGGATGACGATCGTCGCCGGTCTCGTCGAGATAGTCTTTGCCAGGGTCCTGTATCGGATCAGGTTTCTCTTCCCTCCCGAAATTACAGGGCTGGTAGTGCTCATGGTTGCTGTGGGCATCATTCCTCTTGGCACCTCGAAATGCCTTGGCATCAACTATGAAGGAGAACCTATTCAGGGGATATACGTCGCGGTCGCCGCCATCACACTTTCTGTGATGGTCGGCATCAACATCTGGGGCAAAGGAAAGCTGAAGCTCTACAGTGTCTTGGCGGGCCTGATCACCGGATATCTCATATCGGGGCCGGCTGGGTTACTGACCGGGGAGAATTTTCACATGCTTGCCACTGCGCCATGGATCGAGTTCCCGTCCACAGAGGGAATGCTGGACATAACCTTCAAATGGTCCCTCCTTCCCATTTTTATTATCGTCTCGATAACCGGCGCTCTCAAGTCCTTCGGCAACCTTATTCTCTGCGAGAAAGTCAATGACGCAGACTGGCAGCAGCCGGATACGGGGCGAATCGGGAAAGGACTGGTGGCCGACGGCTTCTGTGTGACGGTATCGGGGCTGCTGGGGGGCATGGCTTCGGACACCTCGGCAAGCAATGTGGCCTTCAGCAGCGCCTCGGGCGCCACCAGCCGCACCATAGGATATATGGCCGGAGCTCTGTTTATATTGATCGCCTTTCTGCCGAAGATAACCGGCGTTCTCTCCCTAATGCCAATGCCAGTTATGGGGGCCATCCTTGTTTTCGTCACCTGTTTCATGATCACATCAGGCATTCAGATCATCATCGGTCCAGGGATGGACAACCGGAAGACGTTTGTGATTGGCGTTTCGATTATTTTCGGTCTTAGCCTTGACCTGCTCCCTTCGCTCTATACCGGAGTGCCCACAGTGATCAGGCCCTTTTTTGAATCATCGCTGACCCTCAGCACCGTGATGGCTATCATTCTCAATCAGGTACTGCGGCTGGGTAAAGCATGGAAGGCGGCCTGATCGAGTGGGGAAAAAGGGCCCGGCCCGAGTCTGGGTGTAGCCGCCTCGCCCAGAGCTGGAGTAGTAGTTTCACCTCCAGGTTCAAGAGGTGGGCCATCCAATGGTATGGCGTGGGGGCAAGGTCTTGAAATCACGCCATCTGACAGAGAGGGCCGCACTCCCACCGGGAGAAGACCCGAGGCGCAGCGCTCGACTCCCGGTATAGACCAACAGGCGGGCAGCATCCTTTCGTCGTCCCTTTGCCGCGTAACCTGCCCTGTCAGCACCTCTCCTGACCCGGCGGACGCCCCAGGCGACTCAGGAAGTCACCCGCCCCCTGCTCCCATGAGCCCCTCCAACCGCTGCCTGAGATACGTCAACCGCTTCACCGCAATGGCCAGCGCCTTGACCTGGCGCTGTGGGAGACGGATTTCCCGCCGGCCTCAGCAGGTCACATGGAGCACCGCGTTGATGTCCTCCGGCCTCAGGGACCTGAGCTTGGCACAAAGCTCCCGGGTAGGCAGGGCGATCACTTGGATCTGCCGCTGCTCGGCCAAGGCATAGACCTCGGGCATCACCGGCAGACCCCCATACATCCCGGTGCCGATGTAGAGCCGCTTGCCCTGCCAGGGAATAGCCTCCTCGGCGGAGAGGAGGGTGTGGCCGTAACGGCCCCGATAGGCCTTGGAGGGTCCCTTGGCGCGCTTGCGGATGCGGCCCCCCTCGATCACGAGGTCGTAGTCGTAGCGCTCGCCTTCGACCTCGATCTCACCGAAGCGCTGCATCTCGATCTTCATCGGTGTCTCCCGGGGTTGCCCAGGGAGTCAGTGTAGGTCAGGGGTCCGGGATCCCCGCGTAGAGGACTCCAGACCACGCCGGACTTTGCCCAGATCGGATCGGGGACGAAGTGGTGCCGCAGTTCAGGGTGCGGCCAACGGCGAGGGTGTCTGTCTCCAGCGAGGTCCAGGCCGAAGATCCCAGTGGCTTCGATTAGGCAATACAACGCACCGTGCGGGAGAACTGCCGCGTCCTCACGTTTTCCCCCGCCGAGTTCGAGGAGTAGGCCCGACTGCTCGGGCTTGACGGGCGTGGAGCCGCGGCCCAAGATCGCGCTGTGGCAACGCAGTACCGCCTCCTTCGATTCCCTATCGACGTGCCCAAAGAGGCGACAGAGTCGTGGCAGGCCTGGCGATCGACCCCAGCTCCCTTTATTACCTGGCCATCGGTTTCGGCCTCTGGATGGCCTGGAGCGTCGGCGCCAACGACTTCTCCAATGCCGCCGCCCCGGCCATCGGCTCCCGCGTCCTCGGCGTGCGGGAGGCCATCTTTATCGCCGTGGTGTTCGAGATCGCCGGGGCGATCTTCTATGGTGCAAACACCACCCACACCGTGGGTCGGGACATCCTGGACCTCGCTGCCCCCGGGGTCACGCGATCCGCCCTCGTTCTGGGCATGCTGGCCTCCCTGCTCGCGGCCGCCGCCTGGATCAGCTTCGCCACCCTCAAGGGCTGGCCAGTCTCCACCACCCACTCCATCATCGGGGCCCTGATCGGCTTCGCCCCGCTGGGCCTGGGCGCCCCCGTCGTGCGCTGGAGCTCCCTCGGTGGACTGCTCGCCGGTTGGCTATTCTCCCCCTTGCTGGGAGGCTGTCTCGCGTTCTTGCTGACGAAGAGCATCGGCTGGCTGATCCTCGGCCGCTCCGACCCCGCGAGCAGCGCCCGCCGCTGGGCACCCTTCTATATCTTCCTCTCGGCCTTCGTCGTCTTCCTGATGACCTTCTTCAAGAGCATGAAGCCCCTGGGTTTGGAGCTGAGCGACCAGCAGTTCCTCATCCTCGCCGGTGGTTTCGGGCTCGGGCTCACGGTGATGGGGGCCCTGATCGTCCACGGCCGGCGACCCGAAGACGTGGAGGGGACCTTTGCCCCCATGACCCTCTTCACCGTCTGCTCCATGGCCTTTCTCCACGGCTCCAACGACGTGGCCAACGCAGCGGGTCCCGTCGCGGTGGTCCTCGAGGCCTTGGCCAGCCCCCGCGTCGGACCGGGCGGCGGCCCGCCACTTTGGTTATTCACCCTCTGCGGCGTCGGCATCGCGCTCGGCTGCGCCACGCTCGGCCCCCGCGTGGCCCGAACCATGGGCGAGCGGATCAGTCTGCTCACCCCCTCGCGCGCCTTTTGCGTCTCCCTCGCCGGCACCGCCTCCGTGGTGCTCATGAACCGATGGGGCGTCCCCGTCTCCACCACCCAGGCGGTGGTGGGCGCAATCGTCGGGGTGGGCCTTGCGAGCGGCCTGGCCGGGGTACACCTCCCCGTCATCCGGACCATCCTCTACTCGTGGGCGGTGACCTTGCCGATCACCGCCCTGCTCTCGGCGATCCTGTTCCTGGTGCTACGGGTCCTGCTCGGCACCTGAGCCATCCGGGCGATCCCGCGCTCGCCTCGCCCATCCCGCCACAGGCTCACCCTTTG
>CAZFHV010000219.1:0-4720 GCA_964519095.1 uncultured Chromatiaceae bacterium
GACCTTGCGGAAGGCCATGGCCCCACCGCAAGGCATGGGCAGGATGACGTCGTCCTTGGCCGGGGCGGGGTTGTACTGGTCCTGGGGCCAGTCCGCGCGTAGCCCAGACGCCAGGGCCAGCAGGACGGCACCGACCAGTCCCGCGGCGGGAAGCCGGTAGCGCCTGGACTCAGGCCTCGCGCAGGCTCTCGGCAGGATCGATCTTGGCGGCATGGTAACCTCCTGCGATGGATGCCCCCAGGGCGAACGAGAGGGTCAGGATCCCGGCGATCAGCCCATCGCCCGACCGGAGGCGGCACACGAATTCGCCCCGCTCCAGCCCCGCGGCCAGCACCGCATTGAACAGCGTAGCGACCCCCAGGTACAGGAGGGCCGAGACCCCCAGCCCCCCGAGGGCGATGAGCACCGCCTGGGTGGCGGGGAAGGCCATCAGGGGCCCGCGCCCCAGACCCACCAGCCGCAGCAGTCCCAGCTCCCGGCGCTTGCGCTCCACGTTGGCCCAGAGGCTGGTGGCCAGCGACAGCAGGAACCCCGTGACCCCCACCCCGGCGATGACCGCGAACAGGAAGCCCAGCACCCGGTCGATGCTGCGCACCCGCTCGATCTCGGCGGCGCTGGTGCGCACATCGAGCCCTTCGGCCCGCAGGTGCTCGGCCAGCCCCGCCACCTGGTCCAGGTCCCGGGCGTAGAGGCGCACCCCGGCATAGGACCGGGCGGCGGCGGGCGCGTCAGCCCCCTCGCCGACCCCCAGGGCCGGTACCCGCAGCCCATCCCGGTAGTCCTCCAGGGCCAGCAGGAGGGGGCCGTCCACGAACAAGGCGTCGCGACCCAGGGCGGTCTCCGGCAGCACCGCCAGGACCCGCAGGCCCAGGGTCTGGGCTTGGGCCTTCCCACCGAGGCGCCGCCGCACCACCCCCTCGAAGGCGCCCCCCGGTCCCACTCCGAGCTTGAGGGCCGCGGTGTGGGTGAGGACCGCGTCCCTGAGACCGCTGGGCGGTGCGGGAATTCCCCCGAGCAGGGGATCCCCCGCCGCCGTGGGGATCAGGTCCACCTCCGGCAGCGAGCGGTCGCCGGGGCCCATCAGGTCCAGGGTGGCGGCCAGGGTGCGGGTGCGGGGGACCAGGAAGCCTACCTCGGGCCGCGCCCGCAGGGCCTCGATCCAGGAGGGCTCCAGCCGCTGGTTGCCCTTGACCACCAGCTCCAGGTTGCGGGGGTCGGCCCTCAGGCGCTCGGTGAGGGTGGTGACGATCCCGGACTTGAGGCCGAACAGGACCAGCAGCGGGGTCAGCACCGCCGCGAGGGCGAGGGCGAGACAGAGCGAGATCAGCCACTCGTGGCGGAAATCCTGCCAGGCGAGCCGCACCGCCCCGCCCCAAGGGCGCGGCCTGGGTGGCGCCGCGGCCGGGAGCCTCTCAGCCCTCGAAGCGGGTGGCACTGCCGGGTCCCCCCTCGATGGGGCTGGCGCGGACCTCCCGCAGCCCCAGGGACTGGACCAGACCCCAGTCGTGGGTAACCACCACGGCGGTGGTCCCCGACGCCGCGCACAGCTCCAGCAAGAGCCCCATCACCGCCACCGCCTGCTGGGGGTCGAGGGCGGCGGTGGGCTCGTCGGCCAGGAGCAGGGCCGGGCGGTGGGCCAGGGCGCGGGCGATGGCCACCCGCTGGCGCTCGCCGATGGACAGGGCTCGGGGCTTCTTGTCGAGCAGATGCCCCAGTCGCAGCCGCTCCACCAGGCTGTCCACCAGGGGGTCGTCCGGGAGCCCCAGGAGCGCGGGGGAGAGGTGGATGTTGTCCCGCGCCGGGAGGAAGGGCAGCAGACCCCCTGTCTGGAGCACGTAGCCGATGCGGCTGGCCCGCAGGGCGGCGAGGGCATCCTCACGGCCCGCCCGCCAGAGGGCCGCCACGTCCACCGGGGCGCCCTCCCCGCCCTGGAGGCTGAAGGCGCCGCAGCTGTCGGGGCGCAGCACCAGGCCGAGGAGATCCAGCAGGGTGCTCTTGCCGCAGCCGCTCGGCCCGGTGAGGGCGATGGCCTCCCCGCTGCGCACCTCGAGGGCCGGGACCTCCAGGGTGAAGGCATCCGGGCCCGCCCCACGGCGCCGGCTGAGGTCCCGCAGGCTGAGGGCGAGGGCGCCATCGCTCACCCCAGGGCGCTCAGGGCAGGGCCTCGACGGGCACCGGGTAGACCCGGTCGCCGGGGTCCGCCGTGGAGCTCAGGGCGATCCAGCGATCCGCGTCGTCATGATAGAGCTGGTAGTGGCGCAGCTTGCGGCGCAGGCCATCGAGGAATTCCTCCTGCTGGTCCAGGCTCCAGGACTGCCAGGTGGCGGAGGTGAGGTTCATGACCTGGCTGCGGTAGGGGAGGTCGTCGAGGTACTCCCCGAGCAGACCCATCTGGCCCAGCTTGGCGGCCGCGGGGTCGCCGAGCTTGGCGGGGTCCCGGGCGAGCTGGGCCGCCGAAGAGCGCAAGAGATCGAAGAAGTCGGCGGTGCCCAGGTCCTGCTGGGCGCGGTCCCCGGCGTCCAGGATGGCCTTGACCACGTCGCGTAGGTTGCTCAGTTGGTTCTTGGTGAGTAGCACCCGCACCTCGGTGGTGGCCAGATCCGGCTTGGCGAAGTCCCGATCGCTGATCCAGGCCTGGAACAGCTCCGGGGCGCGGGTCCCCTGCACCCGACCCAGGTAGGCGAGCTGCATGGCATGGCCGAGGAGACGGGCGTCGTCCTGGACCTGGGTCTTCACCTCCTTGGGCTTCTCCTCGGGCTTGGCGGTACGGGCACTGCCCGGCACCATCTTGCCCTGGGAGGCGGCCTGCACCTGCTCGACGATGGCATCGGCGAGACTGTCCACGATATGGCCGAACTGATCCACGGAGCCCGCATCCACCCCGTAATAGAGGGGCTTGCCCAGGATCTCGTTGTGGGTGAGGGTGCGGTACTGGCGCTCCGCTTCGGCGTGGTTGGCCTTGCCGGCGGGGGTCCTGAGGTGGAGACCATAGAGGGCCACTCCCTGTTGGGCCGCCTCGATGCGCACCTGCTCCGCGTCGAGCTGGGTGGAGGAAAACTCGCTCCCGCCCTTGATCGCCCCCGCGTCGCTGATCAGCACCAGGTAGCGGCCGCCGAACTGGCTCCAGTCCACCCCTTGGAGGGCGGTCAGGATGCCGGCGTAGGCGTCCTCCTCGAAGCGGGGACTGGAGACCTTGGCGGGGGCGAGCCCCTTGGCCCGCTCCAGGAAGTCGCGACCGCCCTTCACCTGGGTGGGGTCGGCGAACATCTTGCTCACATATTCGAGCTCGGGCACCGCCTTGACGCTGGAGCGGTAGGCCACCAGCCCGAACTTCACCTGGGCACCCAGACCCGCCTGCTCGATCTTGTCGTAGATGCGGCGCACCGCGGCGCGGGTGCGCTCGATGTAGGGACCCATGGAGATGGTGGAGTCGATGACGAACACCACCGCGGCGCTGAAGTTGCGCAGCACCTCCTGGGCCGGCTTGGGCTTGGCCGCCTCGCCGGCGGCCGGGGTCGGGTCGCCCTTGAGGCTGAGGGAGGCCACCTCCAGCACCCGGCTGGTGCCCCGCGGGGTCACCAGCTCCTCCGCCTGGAGGATGGGCAGGAGGTAGAAGCGCTTGCTGATGTCGACGTATTCCTTGGGCTCGATGGAGAGGACCCGCGGATCGCCCTTGTCGGCGGCGATGGCCTCCCGGATCGGCGCCACCGCGGCGGCCGGGTTGTCCGCCTTGAGCAGGTCCACCAGGTCCTTGCGGTCCTTGAACAGCAGGGCCCGGTCGCGATTGGCCGGATTGGTGAAGGCCAGGGCCATCTGCTGGCGCCAGGGCAGGGTCTGGGCGGCTTCGATCCAGCCGTCGGTCTTGCCCCGGCTCCCCCCTCCCACCAGCAGCCAGTCGCGGCCGTCCTGGGTCTGGCGCTCGTAGACGTAGAGCTGGCTGAAGGCGGGCTGGGCCTTGCCGCCGGCCTCGCCGGGCTTGGCCACCAGGGTCGCGCCGGGTCGGGTCAGCACCCGCTGGTAGAGGGTCTTCTTGCCTTCCATGAGCAGGGGCTTGCGGGCCTCCTCGGCAGCGGGCACGACCCCGGCGCCGAGCAGGGCCGCCACCAGCAGGGCACCGAATAGGGCTCGTAGCGAGGCCCGAGGGTTGGGTCGCGTCTCCATCTACGGTTTGCCTCCGCATGCCTCGATGAGGGCCTGGACATCGGCCCCCTGCTGGGACGCCTCCCGCAGGAGCTGCAGACCTCGGCCCCGTTCGAAATCGCCGGACCCGAAGCGGCACAAGAGACGCCCCGCCCCCTGGCGACCCGCCTGATCCCCGCCCCGGGCCGCCTCCTCGTACCAGTAGGCGGCGGTGTCCCAGTCGGGTTTGGGGGCGGGGCTCTGGTCCGCGGACCAGCCCTCGGGGTCGTACATCCGCGCCAGCCGCACGTTGGCCGCGAGCGACCCGAGGCGGGCCGCCTCCTGATAGAGCTGACGGGCCCGCTCCTTCTCCTTGGCCGCCAGGGCCCCGTCGGCCAGGGCGAGGCAGGCATCCGCGGCCAGGTTGCTGCAGTTCTTGGGCGCCGCGGGGGCCGCGGGAGGCGGGGGCTGGGACGTGGCCGGGGGCGGAGGCGGAGGCGCCGGCGGCGTGACGCTCTCCCCCCCAGCCTGGGGCGGTGGCGCCGGCGGGGCCGCGCAGCGGGCGGGCGCGAAGCCCGGGATCAGGCACTGGAGATAGGCG
>CAZFHV010000220.1:0-4706 GCA_964519095.1 uncultured Chromatiaceae bacterium
GGCAAGAGCGACAGCGAGATCCGCACCGCCTTGCGCAAGCGCTACGAGGGGCTGTGGCGCCGGATCAGCCAGTTCACCCCGGATGACGTGTTCCAGAGCTTCGTCAATGCCTACACCCAGAGCCTGGAGCCCCACACCAGCTATATGTCGCCGAGCACCTCGGAGAACTTCGACATCAGTATGCGGCTCTCTCTGGAGGGCATTGGGGCGGTGCTGCGCACCGACAACGAGCAGACCGTGGTGCAGAAGACCATCCCCGGCGGCCCGGCGGAGCAGAGCAACCAGATCCGCGCCGGGGACCGCATCGTCGGGGTGGCCCAGGGCCTCAACGGTGCCATGGAGGACGTGGTGGGCTGGCGCCTGCAGGACGTGGTGGACCTGATCCGTGGGCCCAAGGGCTCGGTGGTCCGGCTGCAGATCCTTCCCAAGAGCGCGGGGGCCGAGGGCAAGGTGCGGGAGGTGTCGCTGGTGCGCAAGGAGATCGAGCTCGAGGACCAAGCCGCCAAGCTGAAGGTCACCGAGGGGCTCGAGGGGATGAACGGGGTGCGGATCGGGGTGATCGAGGTGCCCGCCTTCTATCGGGACTTCCGCGCTGAGTCCAAGGGAAACAAGGACTTCCGCAGTACCACCCGCGACGTGCGGGCCCTGTTGCAGCAGGTGGAGAAGGAGCAGGTGGCGGGTGTGGTGATCGATCTGCGGGGCAATGGCGGGGGGTCCCTCACCGAGGCCACCGAGCTCACGGGGCTCTTCATCGACACGGGTCCCGTGGTACAGGTGAAGGATGCCTCCGGCAAGGTCGAGGTGGAGCAGGATCCGGATCCCAGCAGCGTCTACGCGGGGCCCCTGGCGGTGCTGGTGGATCGCAACAGCGCCTCGGCCTCCGAGATCTTCGCCGGGGCCATCCAGGACTACCAGCGGGGTATCGTCATCGGCGAGCCCACCTTCGGCAAGGGCACGGTGCAGACCCTGGTGGACCTCAACCGCTTCGTCACGGAGAACGGCGATCGCCTGGGGCGCCTGCGCCTCACCATGGCGGAGTTCTTCCGCATCAGCGGCAGCAGCACCCAGTTACGCGGGGTGGTGCCGGACATCCTCTATCCCACCGCCCAGGATTCGGCCCGACACGGGGAGCGCGCCCTCACCAACGCCTTGCCCTGGGGCCACATCCAGCCGGCCCAATACCAGGCCCGTGGCGCCGCCCCGGCGGAGGATCTGCGCACCCGCTCCCTCGCCCGCATCGGGCGGGACCCGGGCTTTGCCATGCTGGCTGAGCGGGAGCGGCTGCTGCGGGAGGTGGACGAGCAGAAGGTGGTAAGCCTCGATGAGCGCAAGCGGCGGGAGGAGACCAAGCGGCGGGACAAGGTCCTCAAGGATCAGAAAAACCAGTTCCTTCGCTCCCGGGGTGTGGAGCCCTCTCCGGGCGATGGCGATGGCGGTGATGAGGTCAGTGAGAAGGAGACCGAGGCCATCAACCGCATCCAGCTCAACGAGGCGGCACGCATCCTGGCCGACTACATCCGGCTCACCTCGGAGCCCAAGCCCCTGGCGGCCATGCGGGACTGATGGGCCCCCGCATCAGCCCCGCTTGCGGCCGTCGGTCTGCAGTCCCGCCTGGATCCAATCGCGCAGCCGGTTGGAGTCGCCGAAGGGCCCCAGCTTACCGGGGGCGTTGAGCAGAACCACGTAGAGTGGGCGATCCGCGATCACCGCCCGCATGAGCAGACAGTGTCCCGCCTCGTTGATGTAGCCGGTCTTGCTCAGCTCGATCTGCCAGCGCTCACTGGCGATGAGCCGGTTGGTGTTGGTGTAGGCGAGGGCACGGCCGCTCGGGTAGGGATAGACCTGGGTATTCTGCGAGGTGGTGGCCTCACGGATCAGGGGATAGGCCATCGCGGCGCGGGCCATACGCACCAGGTCCTCCGCGGTGGAGACGTTGCCCGCATCGAGCCCCGTGGCATCGGCGAAGCGGCTCTGATACATCCCCAGCTCCTGGGCCTTGCGGTTCATCGCCTGGACGAAGGCGGGCAGGCCGCCGGGCAGACTGGTCCGGCCCAAGGCGGCGGCGGCGCGGTTCTCGGAGGACATGAGCGCGATCAGCAGCAGGTCCTTGCGGCTGAGGCGGGCGTTCTCCACCCGCAGCCGCGAGCGGGAGTTGCGCAGCCGGTCCCGGTCTTCCAAGTCCAGCGAGATCATCTCATCGAGGTCCAGCCGACTGTCCAGCACCACCATCGCGGTCATCAGCTTGGTGACCGAGGCGATGGGCTGCACCAGGTCCACCGCCTTGCCGGCGATGCGGCGTCCCTGATCATCGATCACCAGGAATGAGCTGGAGTTGAGACGGAGCCGGCGCGCGTCCAGCGATGGCCAGGGCGGGAGGCCGGGCACCTCAGGGGCCGCGGCGGCCAGGGGTAGGGCCGGGGCCGGCGTGGCGGCGATGGGTTCCGCAGGCGGGAGCTCCGGGCCGAGACTGAGGCTGGTCAACCCCGCCGCGACGCCCATCCCTATCCCAATCAACCAGGATCTTTTCACCGACAGACCTCGAATTTGCCAGGGTCAGTGCCCAACTGGGTCGAAGTGAGGCACCGGGCTGGGCCGACGCTGCCGGCACAGGGTGCCAATGAGGTCATGATACCCGCGCAAATCCCTTGAATCCATATTGCATTCATAGAGTTCCAGTCATTTGTTTACGGAAGTCGAGAGGCGGGTAGGTCGCATCCTGGCCGAAGGGGCGGCTGGCCTGGCGCGCCGGGGTCTGGTGGGCCTGGAGCGCGAATGTCTGAGGGTGGCCCCCGACGGCACCCTCGCCCGCACCCCCCACCCGAAGGGGCTGGGATCGGCCCTGACCCATCCGCACCTCACCACCGACTTCTCCGAGGCCCTGCTGGAGCTGGTCACCCCCCCCTTCGAGGATAGGGCCGAGGTGCTCGCCTTCCTCCAGGACGCCCAAGGCTTCGTCTACCGCCACCTGGGGGAGGAGCTCCTCTGGTCCGCCAGCATGCCCTGCCTTCTCGGCGGGGAGGCGGAGATCCCCCTGGCCTATTACGGTCCCTCCAACGCGGGCCGCATGAAGACCCTCTACCGCAAGGGCCTCGGCTACCGCTACGGGCGCACCATGCAGACCATCGCCGGGGTGCATTTCAACTACTCCCTGGCGGAGGCCTTCTGGCCGGTGCTACAGGGCATCGAGGAAGACCGGGGCGACCTCCGGGGGTTCGTCGCCGAGTCCTACCTCGGCCTGATCCGCAACCTGCAACGCTACGGCTGGCTGGTGGCCTACCTCTTCGGGGCCTCCCCGGTGGCCTCCGAGACCTTCCTCGAGGGGCGCCCGAGCGATCTGGTCCCCCTGGCTCCGGGTAGCTACGGCTATCCGGATGCCACCTCGCTCCGGCTGGGGGACATCGGCTACCAAAACCGGCTGGAAGAGGGCAAGGGGCTCAAGGCGAATTACGACAGCCTCGATGCCTATGTCCGCAGCCTGACCTGGGCCATCGAGACCCCCTGTCCCCAGTACGAGGCGATCGGCGTCAAGGTCCAGGGGGAGTATCGCCAGCTCAACGCCAACGTCTTGCAGATCGAGAACGAGTACTACAGCACCGTGCGGCCCAAGCAGATCCTGGAGGGCTTCGAGAAGCCCACCCTCGCCCTGCGCCGGCGCGGCGTGCGCTACCTGGAGGTCCGCTCCCTGGACGTGGACCCTTTCTCACCCCTCGGCGTCTCCCTGGAGCAGCTCCTGTTCATGGAGGCGTTCGTCCTCTTCTGTCTGTTGGCCGATAGTCCCCGCATCAACGGCAGCGAGCGCCCCGCCATCGACCGCAACCAGGCCCTCACCGCCCATCGCGGACGCTCATCGGACCTGGAGCTGGAGCGGGCGCGCCAGCCGGTGCGGTTGCGGCTCTGGGCCGAGGAGCTCCTCTCGGCCATGGATCCGGTGGTGGGGCTCCTGGATGGGGAGGGCGATGCCTATCGGCGGAGCTGGAGTGCCCAGCGGGACAAGATACGCGACCCCACCCTCACGCCCTCGGCGCGGCTGCTGGCCGAGCTCGGGGCGAGGGGCGAGGGCTTCGTGGAGCTGGCGCTACGCCTGGCCGCGGAGCACCGCAGCCAGCTCGTGCGGCGGCCCCTGAGCGAGGACCGTCTGGCCTTCTTCGAGGGGTTGGCCCGGGAGTCCCTTGAGCGTCAGCGGGCCCTAGAAGCCGGCGACGCTAGGGATTTCGACCAGTTCCTCGCCGACTACTTCGCGGGGCGGCCGACCGGCTAGGTGGCGGTCGGCCCCCTCGACCCGATACCGATGTCCAGGAGCGGCCTCGGGCTTGAGCCCCAGGGCCTAAGCCGAGTCCCCCCCATCCACCACCAGGCTCGCGCCCGTGATCCAGGAGGCCCCATCGGAGGCGAGGAACAGGGCCGCGTTGGCGACGTCTTCCGGCGTACCCAGGCGCCCCTGGGGGATATCCTGGATGATCCGTCTCCGCTCGGATTCGGGATCTGGGTAACGGCGCAGATAGCCCTCCAGCATCTCGGTCTGGATGGCGCCTGGGCAGATACAGTTGACCCGGATCCGGGGGGCCAGATCTAGGGCCATGGAACGGGTCAGGGAGAGGATGGCGCCCTTGGTGGCCGCATAGGCCGAGTTTGCCCGCCGTGATGCTATTATTCCGGCCCATAAATAAGCGACCTATGAATATAATGGTGGGCATGGAAAAGATCGA
>CAZFHV010000221.1:0-4669 GCA_964519095.1 uncultured Chromatiaceae bacterium
CCAGGGCAGCAGGTAGCCGAAGAAGGCGGTGGCCATCATCGCCAGGTAGATGATCAGCCCCAGGATCCAGAGGAGCTCACGGGGCTTGCGGTAGGAGCCGTACATCAGGCCCCGGAACATGTGGAGATAGACCACGATGAAGAAGGCCGAGGCGCCCGTGGAGTGCAGGTAGCGCAGCAGCCAGCCCCAGTCCACGTCGCGCATGATGTACTCGACAGAGGCAAAGGCGTCGTGGGCGGAGGGTTTGTAGTTCATCGCCAGCCAGATACCGGTGACGATCTGGATCACCAGGGCCAGCATGGCGAGGGAGCCGAAGAAGTACCAGAAGTTGAAGTTCTTGGGCGCGTAATACTCGGCCAGGTGCTCTTTCCACACCTTGGTGAGGGGAAACCGCTCGTCGATCCAGCCGAGGAAGCCGGATGACTGCTCGGATGTCTGCTCGCTCATCAGGCTGCTCCTTTATCCTCACCGACCAGGATCACCTTGTCGGACAGATAGACGTGCTTGGGGATCTCCAGGTTCGACGGGGCCGGAACCCCCTTGTAGACCCGACCCGCCAGGTCAAAGCGGGAGCCATGACAGGGGCAGAAGAAGCCCCCCTTCCACTCGGCCCCCAGGTCCGCGGGGGCGACCTCGGGGCGGTAGGTGGGGGAGCAGCCCAGGTGGGTGCAGATCCCGATGGCGACCAAGTTCTCGGGCTTGATGGATCGCTGGGGATTCTTGCAGTAGTGCGGCTGTTTGGACGACTCCGAGGCGGGATCGAGCAACTGGGGATCGAGGCTCGGGAGCGCCGCCAGCATCTCCGGGGTGCGCTTGACGATCCACACCGGCTTACCGCGCCACTTGACCCGCAGCAGGGCACCGGGCTCGAGCTTGCTGATATCGGCCTCCACCGGCGCACCCGCCGCTTTGGCCTTGGCACTGGGATTCATCGAGGCGAGGAAGGGCACCGCCACGTAGCCCGCCCCCACTGCCCCCATCACACTGGTGGCGGCCACCAACACGCGCCGCCGTTTCCTATCCACGCCTTGTGCGCTCATGACATGTTGCCCCCGGTAGGCCGGATCGATGCAGACCATCACTGAAGGCCGCCGAGCGTCCTTCAGTTAGGAATTTGAGAATATAGGAAAGGACTGCAAAACGAATGCAAATTCTCCTCCAACTGACGCTCGGCGGTCAAGGCGATCTAGACCCCGACGCCCCGAACGGGATACCCGTATACCCCGCCGCCGCGGCCCTGATTGGGCGCCCTGCCAGCGCCCTGAGGCCTCCTTCAGGCCGGGTTGGGCACCTCGAAGAAGCGGTGCACCAGCCCGAAGCGCTCCGCCAGATGGGCGCCCAGGGCCTGCACCCCATAGCGCTCCGTGGCGTGGTGGCCGGCGGCGAAGTAGTCCACCCCGAGCTCCCGGGCCTGGTGGGGGGTGCGCTCGGAGATCTCACCGCTCAGGTAGGCGTCCACCCCCAGGATGGCGGCCTCCTCGATGAGGTCCTGGGCCGCACCACTGCACCAGGCCACAGCGCCAAGCGGACGAGCGGCCCCCGCCACATGGAGTGGCGGCCGACCCAGCGCCTCGTCGATGGTCTGGGCGAGTGCCTCAGCCGAGGTGGGCCCCGGCAGCCGACCCTGCCATAGCAGGCCCTTGCCCGCCGCGGTTCGGACGGGATCGCGCACCCCTAGGAGGCGCCCCAGCTGGGCGTTGTTGCCCAGGGTCTCGTGGGCGTCCAGGGGCAGGTGGTAAGCCAGCAGGCTGATCCCGGCCCGCATCAGGGCTCCCACCCGCCGGCCCTTGATCCCCACCAGGGCTGGGGGCTCGCCGCGCCAGAAGTAACCGTGGTGGACCAGCAGCAGATCCGCGCGCCAGGCCAGGGCCTCTTCGATCAGGGCCTGACAGGCGGTGACACCGCAGGCAATCCGCTGCACCGGGCCCGTACCCTCTATTTGGAGCCCATTGGGGCAGTAGTCGTCGAAACGGCCCGCCTCCAGGAGCTCGTTGCAGTAGCGCTCCAGCTCCGCAGCCTCGATCATGGCACCTCCAGGAACCCCCGCCCTCCCGCCCGGCGTAGTGCAGTGCCCGCCCCGAGCGCACAGGGACCCATTGCGATCGCCCCGGGGCGATGACCTCGGTCGCTCGGTCACCCCTCTGGGCACCCCCACTCGGAAGTGGTTTGCCCAAAAAAATGCCCGGCGGGGTGCCGGGCAAATGCTCTTCTCGTTTTCCGAGAGAGACGAGGAGGACTACATAAGGGGATGAACGAGCCCCTGTCGGTCGGGAGGCCTCAGGGCCTAGGCCGCCTTGGCGGCCGCTTCGGCCATCTGCTCGCGGACGCCGACCATCCCCTTTTCGAACCAGGCGCGGTACTCATCGCGGGCGTCACCGGCGAGCTTGAGGTTCTGGCGGGTCTCTTCCACCAGACGCTGACCCAGCTCCTTGGCGAATTCCACCTGGGCCTTGACCAGATCGTTGTAACCCTTGGCCTCGGAGGCGGTCCGGGCCTGGCGCATGCCGGTCTCCATCATCATGGATACGGCCTCCATCTGGCGGGCCACCATGCGCTCCCAGTTGCGGAGGTTGATCTCGCCGAGCTCACGCATGGACTCGACACCCCTGGTACCCATCTCGTTCATCATGTCGAAGCTCACTGGCGCGTTCATCTACTGGATCTCCGGTTTGTGCAGTGCAACATTGTTGCAGTGCAGCATAGTGGCGACCCGAGGGGTTGTCAAGCCCCTGTAGCCACTTTTTTACCGTAGGGGAGGAGACCGACTGGAGTGGCGGGGACCGCCCACCGCCGTGTGGGAGAGGGCGCCGGCGCAAGGCGCCGGCAGCTACTTCTTCTGCTTCTCGGGCTCTTGCTCGGGCTCGTCGCGACGGGCAGACAGGCCCGATGCCCGCAGGATGCTCTTCTGCATCTCGGCCCACAGCTCCATGTTGCGGCGCGCCATCTTGCTCATGGCCTCCAGCGGGGTGCCGCCGAAGGTCTCGCGCAGCTGCTGCTGCTCGCGGGCGAAGATGTCGAGGCTATCCTCGAGGTACTTGGTGAAGACCCCCTGGATGGTGCCCCCGTAGAAGCGGATCATCTGCCCCAGCATCTTGGCGCTGAACAGGGGCTCCCCGCCCGCCTCCTCTTCCAGCATGATCTGCAGCAGGATCGAGCGGGTCAGGTCCTCCTCGCTCGAGGTATCGACCACCCGGAAGTCTGTGCCGGCCATGACCAGCTCCCGAACGTCGGCGAGCGTGATGTAGCGGCTCGACTCGGTGTCGTAGAGGCGCCGATTGGGGTATTTCTTGATGATGCGCTGGACGGGCATGCGCCGCGACCCTCCGGCAGGGGGTTCCTTGCCACTGCCTAGAGTGTACCCCATGGGGGCACCCATTGTGCAGTGCGGCACGAATCCCCGCCGGCAAACGCGCTCACCCGACCGAGCGCGGCAAAACTGGCGGTCGCCGGCAAGGGACCGGCGACCGCGCACCCTCAAGGAGGGTTGAAGACGGGACGACGAGGGTTGGGCCGCCTCGGCGGCCCAAACCCCGGGGTTGGGCTTAATCCCACTGCACCGCCAGGGCGACCCCCTGACCACCACCGACGCACAGGGTCGCCAGACCCTTCTTGGCGTCGCGGCGCTGCATCTCGTAGAGCAAGGAGACCAGCACCCGGGCACCGGAGGCACCCACCGGGTGCCCCAGGGCGATGGCACCGCCGTTGACGTTCACCTTGGAGAGGTCCCAGCCCATTTCCTGGTTCACGGAGAGGGCCTGGGCGGCGAAGGCCTCGTTGGCCTCGATCAGGTCCAGATCGGCGGGCGTCCAACCGGCGCGCTGGAGGCAGCGGGTGGAGGCAGGGATGGGGCCTGTGCCCATGATGGCGGGGTCCACGCCGGCGGATGAGTAGGCCACCAGGCGGGCCAGGGGCTTGAGGCCCAGGG
Source organism: uncultured Chromatiaceae bacterium (assembly GCA_964519095.1). GTDB lineage: Bacteria > Pseudomonadota > Gammaproteobacteria > Chromatiales > Chromatiaceae > JAEHCY01. The sequence continues at coordinate 3,926 of CAZFHV010000221.1, forward strand.
CCTTGGCCTGACTCTCCTTCATCACGATGACGGCGGCCGCCCCGTCGTTGATCCCCGAGGCATTACCGGCGGTGACGGTGCCGGCGGGGTCGAACGCGGGGCGCACTTTCGCGAGGCTTTCGGCGGTGGTGCCGTGGCGAGGAAACTCGTCCGTGTCAAAGACGATGGGGTCGCCCTTGCGCTGGGGAATCACCACCGGGATGATCTCGTCGCGGAAACGCCCCGCCTTCTGGGCGGCCTCGGTCTTCTGCTGGGAGGCTGCCGCAAAGTTGTCCTGAACCTCCCGGCTGAAGCCATACTTCTTGGCCACGTTCTCCGCCGTCACACCCATGTGATATTTGTGGAAGGCGTCGATCAGCCCGTCACCGAGCATGGTGTCAACCAGGGCCCAGTCGCCCATGCGCTGGCCGTTACGGGAATTGGGCAGTACATGGGGGGCCTGGCTCATGTTTTCCTGACCGCCCGCGATGATGATGTCGGCATCGCCCGTGGCCACACCCTGCCAGGCCAGGTGCACCGCCCGCAGGCCACTGCCACAGAGCTGGTTGATGGTCATCGCCGGGACCTTGTGGGGCAGGCCGGCCCCTAGGGCAGCCTGGCGGGCGGGGTTCTGACCGCAGCCAGCGGTGAGAATCTGACCGAGGATGACCTCGTCGATCTGGTCGGGCGCGAGTCCGGAGCGCTCGAGGAGACCCTTGATCACCGTGATACCGAGCTGGGAAGCGGGCAACCCGGCCAGCCCCC
>CAZFHV010000222.1:0-4603 GCA_964519095.1 uncultured Chromatiaceae bacterium
GGCGAGGAGCTGGTCGCCCGTGCCATCCACCGCGCCGGCAGCCACCCCGCCGGCCCCTTCGTGGCCGTCAACTGTGCCGCCCTGGTGGAGACCTTGCTGGAATCGGACATGTTCGGCCACGAGCGCGGCGCCTTCACCGGGGCGGCCACCCGCCAGATCGGCAAGTTCGCCCTGGCCCGCGACGGGACCATCTTCCTCGACGAGATCGACGAGCTGTCCCCGGCGATGCAGGCCAAGCTGCTGCGGGCGCTACAAGAGAAGGAGTTCACCCCGCTGGGGGCGCGCCAGGCCGAGCACAGCAATGCCCGGGTCATCGCCGCCACCAACCGCGACCTGGCCCGGCGGGTGGCAGAGGGCCAGTTTCGGGAGGACCTCTACTACCGGCTGCAGGTGGTGACCATCCGCCTGCCGCCACTGCGCCGCCGCCGCGAGGACATCGCGCCCCTCACCCAGGCCCTGCTCGCGCGCATCAACCGGGACCTCAACCGCAACGTCTCCCATGTCGCCGCCGGGGCCATGGCCTGCTTGGAGCGCTATCCCTGGCCCGGCAACGTCCGCGAGCTGGAGAACGTGCTGATGCAGGGCGTGGCCCTCTGTCCAGGCGGGACCCTCACCCTCGACCTGCTCCCGGAGCCAATCCGCGCCGCCAGCGCCCGCGAACCTGACCCCACCGAGGGCAAGCCGCTGCACCGCTGGAGCCTGGCGGAGGTGGAGCGAGCCCACGTCCAGCGCGTCCTGGAGGGAACGCACTGGCACCGCGGCCAGGCCTGCGCAGTGCTCGGGGTGTCGCGCCCGCGCCTGCGGCGGATGATGCGCGAATACGCCATCCTGCCCCCCGAGGGGATGGACGATGAGGACGAAGGGCCCGCCGGAGAGTCCTGAGCGCGGGCCTGGCACTGCGGCCAGATCCCGGCCCGCCTGGTTCGGACGGGGAACCTGTCCCTGGAAGTGGTGTAAGAAGGGATCGCCCTGGGGCGACTCACAGCCACTCCTCGGAACCTGCCATTTCAGGGGGCGACGAGTCCCGGTCCCACCTATTGGCATCCCCTTGCCCTTCGGAAGCTCGCTATACCCCTCCCGGTGCCTGAAGGGAGTCGAGGCGCCCGGCGCAGAGCCCTTCGAGCCGCTCCAGCTCCCCGTCGGAAAAGCCCGCCGCCCGGCGCGCCTCCCGGTTCAGGGGGCCGCGGATCACTCCAGGCATCTCAGCCTCGACCAGCTTCAGATAGGTATCCGTCGGGTCCAGGCCCCGCCGAGTGCAGAGGTAGCGGAACCAACGGCTTCCGGCCGCCACGTGGCCCACCTCCTCGCGCAGGATCACCCCGAGACGCTCCGCCGTGGCCTCGTCCCCGGCGGCACGCAGCCGCTCGATCATCCCCGGGGTCACGTCCAGGCCCCTCGCCTCGAATACCCGCGGCACCAGGGCCATGCGCCGTAGCGGGTCCCCCGCTGTGAGACGGGCCGCTTGCCAGAGGCCATTGTGGGCGGGAAAGTCCCCATAGTCCCGCCCCGACGTCCGCAGTCGCTCCCGCATCAGCCCGAAGTGGTAGGCCTCCTCCCTCGCTACCCGCACCCAGTCTCCATAATAGGCATCCGGCAGGCCGCGAAAGCGGTACACCGCATCCCAGGCCAGGTCGATGGCGTTGAGCTCGATGTGGGCCACCGCATGGATCAGCGCCGCCCGCCCCTCGGCGCTGCCCAGACCCCGGCCCGCCAGCTCCCGCGGCGGCACCAACAGGGGCCGCTCTGGCCGACCCGGCGCGCCGATGGGCTCCACCGCCTCCCCATCCCGCACCCTGAGACGGCCGGCGGCCCAGTCCCGCGCCGCCTCCTCGGTGAGGGCGAGCTTCTCCTCCAAATCTCGGGCCTCGAGACAGGACTTGGCGACGGCGAACAGGGTCCTCATGGCACGTTCTCGGGCTCAGGACCAACGGCCCCGCATCGGAAACGCCCTTATCAGTCGGCAAGGGAGACCGCGGGGCAGCGCCGCGGAGGCCAGGAGAAAATAGCGCATTGTTGGCTGATGCGCCGCCCGAGCGACGCATCAGCGGGGATCGAAATGCCTTCGCGGGCTAGGCGAGCGACAGATAGAGCCCGAAGGCCGCGGTGGCCCCTCCCGCCAATCGCACCAGCGCAGGGGCGCCCCAGCCTCGAACCGCCCGGCTGAAGCCGATGCCGACCCCGTGAAGTAGGGCGGTGGTCAGGATGAATCCCAGGCCATACGCCAGCCCGCTCGCCAGCTCGGGGATCTCGGTACCATGGGCATGACCGTGGAAGAGGGCAAAGAGGCCGACGACCAGGCCGCTGACCAGGATCGGCAAGCGAACGGCCGCCGCCACCAGCAGGCCAAGCACCAGCACCGAGGCAGCGACGACGGGCTCAACCAGGGGTAGGGAAACGCCGGCGATGGCCAGCAGAGCCCCCACCGCCATCAGGGTCAGGAAGCTCAGGGGCACCGCCCAAAGGCCCCTTCCGCCCCGCTGAGCGGCCCAGAGACCCACGGCCACCATGGCGGCGATGTGATCGAGTCCCGTGGGAGGATGGGAGAGCCCCTGGGTGAGGCTGCTCGTCTCCGCCACGCCCACATGGGCGCAAGCGATAGCGGGAACCAGGAGGGTGCCGAGCACCCCCATCGACATGAGCGGGGTCTGGGACCTGCGTGCGTCACTGTTCATAACCTCTCCTACAGCGAAGGTTAATGGACCGAACCCGGCGGGCATTGGCTTGTCTTTCCAGGCGGACGGCAGGAGCCTACCCTATTCCCATGACAGGGGCATTGACGATTGGGGTATCGCAGCGGGCGGGCAATTCAGACCCCGGTCATCTGGCCCTATTCCCCACGGGTCTCATCCCCGCCGGCTCAGCCCCCCAACGGCGACCTCCGAACCGCGCCCGATTCCCATGAACCAGGCCCCGAGACCACCCCTCACCGAGGACGCCTCGCTCCAGGACGGGGGCCTCATGGCAAGGATCGAGGCGCGCACCCGCGAGGGACTCGCCTGCGGTGCCCTCCAGCCCATCGAGACGGAGCAAGTGAAGCTGGAGGATGGCGGGGTGGGCTTCCTGGTGCGCCTCGTCTCCAGTCTGCGGCGCAAGGCGGCAGCGAGCGTTTCCGCGGCCAGCGACAAAGGGCCACCCCGCAATCCCTTCCTTCCCCCCGACCCGGCACTCACCCTCGGCCCCATTGGCCCCGCCCACCTGGGGGTGCTCAACAAATTCAATGTCCTGGAACGACACCTCCTTATCGTCACCCGCGACTTCGAGCACCAGGAGACCCTGCTCACCGCGTCGGATTTCCGCGCCCTCTGTCTTTGTCTGGCGGAGATGCCGGGACTGGGCTTCTACAACGGCGGCGGCGCCGCCGGGGCCAGCCAGAGCCACAAGCACCTGCAGATCGTCCCCCTGCCCTTCGATAGCGAGGGGCCCAGCATACCCCTGGGCCCGATCCTCACCGGTTCAGGCCCCCGGTGCCCCGCGCTGCCCTTCGCCCACGCCTTCGGGCGGCTCGGCGTCGCACCCCGGGCAGACCCCCTGCCGGCCGCGGCAGAGGCACATGCCCTGTACCGCAGCCTGCTTGGAAAAGTGGGGATCGGGGTGGTCCCGAGCGATGGCCAGGATTGCCAGGCCGCGCCCTACAACCTGCTGCTGGCCGACGACTGGATGCTCTTGGTCCCCCGTACCCAGGAGTGCTGGCAGGGGATCTCCATCAACGCGCTCGGATTCGCGGGATCCCTGTTCGTCAAGGAGCGGGCGCAGCTGGAGCTGATCCGCACCGCCGGCCCCATGCGGGTCCTCCAGTCGGTGGCCGGTCTTTCGCCCAATCACCCAAGTCCTCCCGTGGAGAGAAGCTATTAGCCCGGCCCTTAGTTATCCTCGACCACATAGGCAGCAGCGGGATGCCTAAAGTAGGCCCTGACCTTTTCGGGCAGGGTGGTGAGTTGGTTCATGAAAGCCAGCGCCTTCTCGATCAGGCTATCCTTATCTGAGCTGACCGGGCCGGTGCGCAGGGCGGTCTTGAGATCGCGGTTGAGGTACTCATCGGGGTTGGATTCGGACGCATACGGCGGAAGGAAGGCCAACTCGATCTTGTCTTTGTGCTCCGCCAGCCATGCGCAGACCCCCTTGGCGTGGTGCACCCGAAGGCTGTCGACTACCAGGAAGATCTTGCGGGGTGCCCCCTCAATGAGAGCGGCCAAGAAATCCAGGAAGCGCTCAGTATGGATGCTGCCCGCCCCGATGCGAAACGCCACCTCACCGCGCGGAGAGATCGCCGAGATCATCGAGAGCTTCTGCCAGCGGCTCGAACAGCTTCACCACGAAGCCCTGCGCCAAGGCCTGCCCATCGGCTCGGGGGAGATCTCGAGCGCCCATCGCTACCTTGTCCAACAGCGCCTCAAACGCCCAAGCGCTTGGTGGCACCTCCACCACCCCGCACCTGTCGGCGTTACGCCTTCCCCGGGCAAATGGGCGCTGGTCGGCGTACTGGCATGAACCGCTCAGGCAGCCCGCGTAGCTCCAGTGCCACGTCAGTGTGAATCGCACCCGGGGCGAGGCAGCAATTCCAAGTTTGAGCTATCCGGACCCAGCAGAGGCTTTCGGTCGGGGT
>CAZFHV010000223.1:0-4596 GCA_964519095.1 uncultured Chromatiaceae bacterium
GCCGCGGGTCCGGCCATCAGGGAGATGGCGGGGAGAAGGAGTTGGGGCCCTCACCTGACCCAGGGGGACCTGCGCTTCGAGCCGCCGGACGCCCTGACCCCGGGACCCACGGGGCTGGAGGCGATCCGGGAGATCGCCCGGCAGGCCCCAGCCCATCTGCTCAGCGGGGGCTGGCTGTGGCTGGAGCACGGTTGGTACCAGGGGGCGGCGGTGCGGGCCCTGCTGGGGGACGCGGGCCTGGGGCAGGTGCGCACCTGGCGGGACCTGGGCGGGCGGGATCGGGTCAGTGGTGGGATCTGGCTCACATGCCCGTGATCTTGGCTCATCCCGCCCTTGAAGTTTCACAATAGTCGATTAGCATAGCTGGTGTATGGACACCCCTGACACCGACCGCATCAAGCACCGCGAGATCGCCTTCAGCGCCCTGCACCCGAATCCCAATCAGGCGCAGGCCGCGGCCTTCTTCCTGGCGGGCATCCCGGGCGTCCTGGAGGTTGAGCCCATCAACCCCCAGTTGCTGTGGGTGTGCTATGACCTCATGTGCATCACCCGCGAGCAGATCGAGACCGCCCTGGTGGAGACCGGGCTGCACCTCAACTGTGGCCTCATTCATCGCATCAAGCGGGCCCTGCACTACTATGCGGAGGAGACCCAGCGGGCCAACTGCGGCTGTCCAAAGGGTCAGAGTAACTGTACCGACCGGGTGTTCGTCACCCGCTACGAGCGCCTCAACCACGACTGCCGCGACACCCGCCCCGAGCACTGGCGCCGTTACCTCTAGTTCCGGCACGCCGAAGTCCAGGGGCCATCGATCGGGCCCTGGCCACTCCCCTCCCCCGCAGTGAACGACGACCAGCTCCTGCGCTACAGCCGCCAGATCATGCTGCCCCAGATCGGCATCGAGGGACAGGAGCGGCTGCTCGCCGCGCGGGTGCTGATCGTGGGGATGGGTGGACTGGGTTCACCCGTGGCCCTGTACCTGGCCGCGGCCGGGGTGGGCCGGCTGGTGATCGCCGACTATGATCGGGTGGACCTCACCAACCTCCAGCGCCAGATCATCCACACCAGCGAACGCATCGGCATGGCCAAAGTGGACTCGGCCCGGTCCAGCCTGCTTGCCATCAACCCCGAGGTGCGGGTGGAGACCCTCGACCAGCCCGTTGATGCCGACAGCCTCCCCGCCCTGGTCGCGGGTCTCGACCTAGTGGTGGACGCCAGCGACAACTTCCCTACCCGCTTTGCCCTCAACGCCGCCTGCCGCCGCGCACGGGTCCCGCTGGTGCTTGGGGCCGCCATCCGCATGGAGGGTCAGGTGAGCGTCTTCTCCGGCCAGCCGGGGACCCCCTGCTACCAGTGCCTCTATCCGACCGGGGGGGCGGTGGATGAGACCTGCACCGCCAACGGGGTGCTGGCACCCCTGGTGGGCATCATCGGCGCCATCCAGGCCACGGAGGCCATCAAGGTCCTCACCGGGGCGGGGGAGCCCCTGATCGGGCGGCTGCTCCTCGTCGACGCCCTGCACCAGGAGTGGCGCACCCTGCGCCTGCGACCGGACCCGGCCTGTCCCGTCTGCGGCCCGGACGGTACCCCCTAGGCACCCCCGCTCTGGCCTCCAGGCCCCGCCCCCGGGACGCCCTGCGATCCTCGGTGCTTCGTGCTATGGTTGCGCGCCTATCCCGTCCCGCCCGCTGCCGAGTCGTACCATGCGCTTCGAAGTCACCCAACGCGAGATCAAACAGTCCAACCTCCCCCACGAGCTGTTCCTGACCAACCTCATCGCCAATCACGTCCTGATGTTCGTGGCGGCGCTGGGAATGGCGGGCTCCCTGCCCTGGCTGCTGGCTTTGGTACCCCTGATCTCCTTCAGCATCCTGAGCTACACCCTGTGGCGGGCGGCGCGCTCCAAGACGCGGGATACCTGGTACGTGATGTGTCACTGGCAGGTGTGTGCGAGGCGCAGCCGGATCTTCATCCTGGTACTGGTCCTGCTGCTTGTCATCACGGGGCTGGGCTGGGTCGGCTACACCTACCTACGCATGATGAAGGAGGCGGTGTGGGCCCTGATCGGTGGCCTCGGGCTCCTGCCCCTGATGGTGACCGTGCTGGTGCTGGTCATCATGGAGTCAGAAGCCCTCTACCACTCCCAGCTCGCCAAGCTCCCCCGCTGGGTGGTGGAGCGCTTTCCCAACCCGGAGGCCAAGGTCATCCCGGAGGAGCCACACCACCACCCCGCGTGAAGGGGGCTCAGGACCCCTTGCCCGGGGGATTGCTCTCCATGACCACCAGGGCATCGATCACCTCGAAGAGCTTGTCGTAGCCCGCGGCCTGGGTGGCGCTGGTGCGGTACTTGCCGTTGACGACGAAGGCCGGCACCCCGTCCACGCCGTAGCGCTTACCCATCTCCACGGCGCGGCGCAGCTTGGTGTCCACGGAGAAGGACCGGTAGGCCTTGAGAAACTCCTCCTTGGGGACCCCTTGCTCGGCGAAGAAGGCCGCCAGCTCCGCCTCGTTCTCCATCTTGCGCTTCTTCACGTGGATGGCCTCGAACAGAGGGGTGTGGATCTTCTCCAGCACCCCCAGCTGCTCGGCGGCGTAATAGGCCCGCGCGGGCGCCTCCCAGTGGGGCCCCAGCACCGCCGGCATGCGGCGGAAGGCGACATTGGCCGGGCGCCGCGCCAGCCACTTGTCCAGGGTGGGCTCCAAGTGGAAGCAGTGGGGGCAGCCGTACCAGAACAGCTCCAGGACCTCGATCTTGTCCCCGGTCTCGGTGGGCTGGGGGGACGCGAGCTTGCTGTATTCGATCCCCTCGTCCAGGGCCAGGGCCGGAAAGGCCAGCAACCCACCCAAGATCATCCCAAGAAGTCTTTGAAAGCCCATTTGCTGCTCGTCCTCGCGTGATGATGAAAACCCAGCACCCGTCCTAGCCGACGCCAGGGAACAGGTAGTCGAAGACCAGTCCGGCGAACACCAGCATGCCGAAGTAGTTGTTGTTCAGGAAGGCCTGAAAGCAGCCCCCGCGGGTGCGCTCCCGGATCAGGTACTGCTGATAGACCATCAGAGCGGCCCCGAGTGCCAGACCCACCCCAAAGATGGCACCGCGACCGGCCATGAGGCCGATCCACACCAGGAGCCCCAGCAGGAGACCCTGCATCAGGCCGATCAGGAACCGGTCCCAGCGCCCGAACAGGATGGCGGTAGACTTGACCCCGATGCGCAGGTCATCCTCGCGGTCTACCATGGCATATTGGGTGTCGTAGATCAGCGCCCAGAGCACCGTGGCGCCGAACAGCCACCAGCCCACCGCCGGCACGCCATGCCCCAGCGCGGTGAAGGCCATGGGAACCGCCCAGCCGAAGGCTGCCCCCAGGAACAACTGGGGCAAATGAGTGTAGCGCTTCATGAAGGGATAGATCACCGCCAGGGCCAGTGCCACCAGGGACAGGGCGATGGTGGTGGGGTTGAGCAGCAGCACCAGGCCGAAGGCCAGCAGGCTGAGCAGGGCGAACACACCCAGGGCCTCGGCGGGGCTCACCACCCCGGTGGCCAGGGGTCGCTCGCGGGTGCGCTGGACCTGGGGATCGAATCGGCGGTCCGCGAAGTCGTTGATGGCGCAGCCGGCGGAGCGCATCAGGGCCACCCCGAGGACGAAGATGAGCACCACCCGCCAGGGGGGATTGCCCTCGCCGGCGATCCACAGGGCCCAGAGGGCCGGCCACATGAGCAGGAAGATGCCGATGGGCCGGTCGGCCCGGATCAGGCGCCCGTAGGCCTGGAGCCGCTCCGGGACCGATAGGGGCCGCGGCGGCTCGGGGCCCACTCGCACGGGCGGCATCGTCACGGGCACTCCCGCATGTCCCCGCACCCCTCGGCGATCGGGGCGAGGAAGATCTCATTGACCAGGAGCTGCTTGCCCGCGAGGGCGTAGAGGGCCCGCCGACCCCACAGGGTCTGGGGGACGGCGTCGGCCTGGGCCGTGGCTACGGCGAACAGGCTGTGGTTTGGATCCAACTGGGCTAGCTGCACCAACAGGCGCTCCACATCGGTGGCGGTGAAGAGGACCTCGCCCAGGGGACGGGTCCCCAGACGGGTCAGGCGCCGCATCGCCCCCCCCAGGCTCCTCAGCGGCAGCAGGGTGCGGGCGAACACCCAGGGCCGTCCCCCACAGAGGAGCTGCACCTCCCGCACTACCGCCTGCTCCCCCGAGCCCAGGGCGAGCAGGTCCCGCTCGCTCTGGAAGGGCCGGCCTGGCGACTGCCCCAACAGCCGCACCCGGAAGGCCCCGTCGCAGCAGGCGATCACCCGCCGGGTCAGGGAGCCCCGCTCCCACAGCCAGTCGCGCAGCCCAGCGGGCACCCGCCGGCGCGGGTAGAGATCCCAGTCCACCCAGCGGGGCTCGCGCGGATAGCTTGGGGGCGCATGCGACACGGGTGGGTCCGGCGGCTGAGAGGCGCGCATTATGGCATAGCCCCCCCCAGGGGGCAGCCGCGCCCCGGGTCCAGCGATCAGACCCGAGCGTAGTCGCCGCGCTGGCCCACCCAGCGCTCCACCAGCGGTGCCACCCGCTCCGGATACCGCGCCAGGATCTCGTCCGCCAGT
>CAZFHV010000224.1:0-4593 GCA_964519095.1 uncultured Chromatiaceae bacterium
GCACTCGCTTCCGCTTCCTGTGCTCCTTCACAGAGTGTAGCGGCGAGCAGTTGGAATTTCACGCCCTGGGCAAGGGGGCGGTAGTGGGCAAATTCGATGGGGGCATGATCAGCTCCGACGGCGGTGGGCTGCTGCTCGCGGAGGTCGAGGCCAGGACGGGGATCATCGCGCGGCTGGCCGAGCAGTTCACCGATCACCGCGATACCCAGGCCATCGAGCACAGTGTGCGGGAGTTGGTGTCACAGCGGGTGTTGGGTTTGGCGCTGGGCTACGAGGACCTCAACGACCACAACCGGCTGCGCCTCGATCCGCTCTTGGCGGTGATGGTCGGTAAGGGCGACCCCAGCGGGCAGGATCGGCTGTTGGCACGCGACAAGGGCAAGCCTTTGGCCAGCTCCAGCACGCTCAATCGCCTGGAGCTCACGCCCGAGGATGCCAACGCCAAGGCGCGCTACAAGAAGATCGTAGCCAATCCCGAGGGCATAGACCGCCTGTTGGTCGATTGCTTCCTGCAAGCCCATGCGCAGCCGCCCGAGGCGATCTGGCTCGACCTCGATGCCACCGACGATCCCATCCATGGACAGCAGGAGGGACGTTTTTTCCACGGCTACTACGGGTGTTACTGCTACCTGCCGCTCTATATCTTCTGCGGCGAGCACCTGCTGTGCGCGCGGCTGCGCCCATCCGACATCGACGCCTGCGAGGGCAGTGTGGAGGAGCTGGAACGCATCGTGGGGCAGATTCGCGCGCAGTGGCCCGAGACCCGGATCGTCATTCGCGGGGATTCGGGCTTCTGCCGCGAGCCGATCATGGCCTGGTGCGAGGCCAACGCAGTCGATTTTGTCCTCGGCCTCGCCAAAAACACGCGCCTGCTGGCCGCCAGCCTCTACGCCCGCGTCCAGGCTCAGATCGACTTCCTCGAAAGCGGCGAGCCCAGCCGCGTGTTCTGCGAGTTTCCTTACCAAACCCGCGACACCTGGAGCCGGGAGCGGCGCGTCGTCGCCAAGGCCGAGCACCTGGCTAAGGGCGAGAACCCGCGCTTCGTGGTCACCTCGCTCGGTGCCGCACAGGCGGATGCCCGCACCCTCTACGAGGATCTCTACTGCGCCAGGGGCGATATGGAAAACCGCATCAAGGAGCAGCAGCTCGATCTGTTCGCCGACCGCACCTCCACCCAGAGCATGCGTGCCAACCAGATCCGGCTGTACTTCTCCTCCTTCGCCTATGTGCTCTTGTGCGCCCTGCGCCGCTTGGGGCTACAAGGCACCGAGCTGGCCCGCGCCCAAAGCGGCAGCATCCGTACGAAGCTCTTGAAGATCGGCGCCCAGATCCGCCTGAGCGTACGCCGCATCTGGCTCTCCTTCTCCGAGAGCTATCCCTGCGCGGGGCTGTTTAGGCAGGTCCTGTACAACCTGCGTGCTCCACCACAGGCTCTTATCACCCCCTGAGCGCCGGCTCAGCCGACCCCCCCTTCACCCCACCACCCACAGCCCGATCCGTTGGGGCTGAGGGGCCACTTTGGTCCGGATGTTGGCTATCGGGTGCCCAACAGAGGAAAACCGCCCACCTCTCGCCCCATTACTGGATCTCTAACCCTCGACAGCCCACCCACTACCCCAGATCTACTCCCACGGACCGGATCGCAGCGTTCAACCGCTCCCCTATCCCCTCCATCGGTCGGTCGGTGAGCGATGCGGGCTATCCATCCTACCTTGCTGCAGCCTGCCCCCGAACCAACGCGGGAGCGCTCCAGAGCGCAGCGCGGGCAAGCCCGCGCCTACACGAGCCGCATCAGGCGCAAGCCCTGCCCCGATCGATGGTTCGGGACGGGGTATGTCACCTCGTCCCGCGAGGTATCTCATTGCGGTCAGTTCGCGGTAGATCGCGCCCCCGGATTACGCTCCGCTCCATCTTGCCTACGCTTGCTCAAGTCCGGGAAGCCTTTCAACCCCCAGCTTCATGGCGCTTGAGCCCAAGATTGGCCCGGGATTGACGTCGAAAACAGTATCTACCGGCGCTTGACGAAGCGCAGCAGGCGTTTGCGGTGGCGCTCCTGGCTCAGCGTGAGGGTATTGCGTTTACCGGCGAAGGGGTTCTCGCCGCTCCGGAGCTCCAGCCGCAGGGGGGTGCCCTGGAGGCGGAGGTCGCGTCGGAAGCGGTTGATGAGGTAGCGCTGGAAGGCCGCCGGTAGCTCCTCGGTCTGGTTGCCGTGGATCACGATGATCGGTGGGGTGCGTCCCCCTTGATGGGCGTAGCGCAGCTTGATGCGCCGCCCATTGACGAGGGGCGGGGGGTGCTCCTGCACAGCGGCGGCCAGGATGCGGTTGAGCTCGGGGGTGGGGAGGTCGCGGGTGGCGCTCCGGTAGGCGATCTCCACGGCCTCCAGCAGGTGGCCCACGCCGCTGCCATGGAGGGCGGAGATGAAGTGGTAGCTGGCGAAGTCCAGGAATACGAGCTTGCGGCCGATCTCATCCCGCACCCGTTCCCGCTGGCTGGGGTCGAGCCCGTCCCATTTGTTGACTGCCACCACCAGGGCACGCCCCGCCTCCAGCACGTGCCCCGCGAGGGTGGCGTCCTGCTCGCTGACCCCCTGGCGCGCGTCCAGCACCAGGATCACCACCTGGGCCTGCTCGATGGCCTGCAGCGTCTTGATGACGCTGAACTTTTCGATGGGGTCGCTTACCCGGCTGCGGCGTCGCACCCCCGCGGTGTCGATGAGCACGTAGTCCCGGCCGTCGCGCTGGAAGGGGATGGAGACGCTGTCTCGGGTGGTGCCCGGCTCGTCGAACACCACCATGCGCTCCTCCCCCAGGAGCCGGTTGATCAGGGTGGACTTACCCACGTTGGGCCGGCCGATCACCGCGATCTGGATGCCCTTGGGCGCTTCCGCCTCTGCTGCGACCTCGAGGGCCGGCAGGGTGCCGAGCACCCCCTCCATCAGGGTCGAGACGCCGCGGCCTTGGGTAGCGGCCACCGGGTGGGGATCACCTAGACCGAGTCGGTGGAAGTCGGCGAGGGCCAGGTCCGCGTCCAGGCGGTCGATCTTGTTGGCGACCAGGGTGAGGGGCTTGCCGGTGGCCCGCAGCCGCTGGGCGATGGCCTCATCGCCGGCGGTGCAGCCCTCGCGGGCGTCCACCAGGAACAGCAGCTGGTCCGCCTCCTCGATGGCCAGGCGCACCTGGCGGGCCATCAGACTGGCCACTCCGTCCTGGTCGTCGGTGAGGCCCCCCGTGTCCACCACGACGTAAGGGCGGGGGCCGATACGGCCCACGCCGTATTGGCGATCCCGGGTCAGGCCCGGCTGGTCGGCCACCAGGGCGTCGCGGCTGCGTGTGAGCCGGTTGAAGAGGGTGGACTTACCCACATTGGGCCGGCCCACCAGGGTAAGCACCGGAAGCATGGTTCGGGATCGGGGCGCCGCCTAACCGCCGGGCGAGGCAGTGAGTGGGCCACCCGTGGTGAGGGCGGCGAGGGTGCCGTCGTCGGCGTAGACGTAGGCCACGCCGTCCACCACCTGGGGAGGCTGGGAGATGCTGGCCTTGGTGAGGCGGGTGCGGGCCACCACCTGGCCGTCCGCAGTGGCGAGCCCGTGGAGATAGCCCTCCAGGTCGCCCACCAGCAGCACCTCGCCCAGGAGTGCGGGCGCGGTCAGGCGGCGGTAGCTGAAATCCTTTTGTTTCCAGAGGCTGGCGCCGTTCTGGGCATCGACAGCGACCACGTGGCTCTTGGCGTCGGTGACGTAGAGGGCGCGGGTCCCGGCGGCCAGTCCAGCGCTGGAGGAGAGGGGCTGGCGCCAGACTACGGTGCCGTCACTGGCCTTGATGGCGGCCAGGTCCCCCTGGAAGGCCACGACGTAGAGGGTGTCCCCCGCCACTAGGGGATCGGCGTCGATGTCGACCATACGGTCGAGCTCGGTGCGACCCACGGGGGGGGTGATGATGAGCTCCCACTGGGGGGCGCCGTTGTCCAGCTCCAGCTTGACCAGCCTGCCGTCGGCAAAGCCAACGATGGCGCTGGCCTCGGCGATCACCGGGCTGCTCATGCCCCGCAGCGTCAGCACCGGCATGGGGCGGCGATAGTCCCAGCGCGGGGCGCCGTCGGCGCCGTTGAGGGCGTAGACGCTGCCGTCCAAGGTAGAGGTGACCACTACCCCGGAACGGATGCGCGGGACGGAGAGGATCTCGCTCGCCAGGCGGGTCTTCCAGCGCTCGGCGCCGTCGGTGCTGTCGAAGGCCACCAGCTCGCCCCGGTTGGTGCCGAGCAGCAGCAGGCCGTCGCCGATCCCGGGCCCGCTGCTGAAGCGGTGCTTGGTCTCCTGCTTCCAAATCTGGGTGCCGGTGCGGGCGTCCAGGGCTTGGAGGCTGCCCCCCGCATCGGCCACGTAGACCCGTCCCTCCTGGACCGTCGGCACCAGCTTGAGCTGGCGACCCTCGCTGCCCTTCGAGACCTGGCTCTGCCAGAGGACGCTCAGGCTCAAGGTTGGCGTGAGCTTGCCCAGCTCCACCGGCGGGTGGGGGTCCTTCTCGCTCGCGAGCCAGTCGAGCATCCCGCAGCCGCTGAGGAGCAGGGCAGGCAGGATCAGGGCAAGAGCGG
>CAZFHV010000225.1:0-4565 GCA_964519095.1 uncultured Chromatiaceae bacterium
TTTCTGCCCTCAACCCGCACCAGCCCTGAGGTTGCAGCAGTTTCTAAAAGGTCAATTGAGGAAATTAGGTTCATAGATGGCGGAGAGAGAGGGATTCGAACCCTCGATGGGCTTTTAACCCATACTCCCTTAGCAGGGGAGCGCCTTCAGCCTCTCGGCCATCTCTCCAAAATCGAACGGCCCACTCAGCCCGCTATGGGCTGTATGAATCTGGGCTCTTCGAGCCGGGTTACCTCGCCTCGGCGGGCCGGCAACATACCGAAACCGGATCGAACAACACCCGGTGAGGTGCCCCGAGCAACCTCGCGCGCCCCGTGAGGGGCGCGTCAATGATAGCCTCAGTCCTGCACCTGTTGCCAGTTACTCGCCTGCAGCGGCGGCCTGCATCTCTTGCTCGCGCTTGATGCGCTCGTAGATCTCTTCTCGGTGGACGGCCACGTCGCGCGGGGCATTCACGCCAATGCGCACCTGATTCCCCTTCACGCCGAGCACGGTTACGGTCACCTCATCTCCAATCATGAGGGTCTCTCCTACCCTCCGGGTCAAAATAAGCATCTTCTTCGCTCCCTAGCGCTATCGTTATCAATCGCAGCCCGACTTCCGACGGAAGGTGGTTCTTGAAGGTGCCACCCTACCCGCCTTCAAGGTGCGGCCAACCAGCCCTACCCCAACTCCTGCACTGTCGCCGAACGCCTACACACTTGATGCATAGCATAGATCATTGCGCGCCAAGACTTCACCCAACTTGGCGGAGATCAGGCCGCCGGGGCTTGATCGAGGCCGAACGCCTCGTGCAGGGCCCGCACGCCGAGCTCCAGGTACTTCTCGTCCACCACCACCGAGATCTTGATCTCAGAGGTGGAGATCATACGGATATTGATCCCTTCCTTGGCCAGGGCACCAAACATCTGACTGGCGATCCCGGCGTGGGAGCGCATGCCGACCCCGACCAGCGAGATCTTGACGATGCGGTTGTCCCCGAGCACCTGCTTGGCGGAAAGCGACTCCGCGGTGCCGCGTAACAGCTCCAAGGCGCGCGGATAGTCGTTGCGGTTGACCGTGAAGGTGAAGTCGGTGGTCTTCTCGTCCGGTGCGATGTTCTGGACGATCATGTCGACCTCGATGTTTCCATCGGAGATCGGGCTGAGGATCTTATGGGCCACCCCCGGCTGATCCGGGACCCCGAGGATCGTCAGCTTGGCCTCGTCGCGGTTGAACGCAATACCGGAAATCTTAGCCTCTTCCACGCCTTGTTCCTCTTCTTCCTCGAAACTGATGAGCGTGCCCCCGCCCTCCTCGAAGCTGGAGAGCACCCGCAGCGGGACCTTGTACTTGCCGGCAAACTCCACCGAGCGGATCTGCAGCACTTTGGAGCCGAGGCTGGCCATCTCGAGCATTTCTTCGAAGGTGATGCGATCCAGCCGCCGGGCCCTGGGCTCCACCCGCGGATCGGTGGTATAGACCCCGTCCACGTCGGTGTAGATCTGGCACTCGTCGGCCTTGAGGGCCGCCGCCATGGCCACCGCAGAGGTATCGGAGCCGCCCCGGCCCAGGGTGGTGATATTGCCCCCCTCGTCTACGCCCTGAAACCCGGCCACCACCACCACGCGCCCCCGCTCCAGGTCGGCGCGGACGCGGGCACCGTCGATGTCTTGTATGCGGGCCTTGTTGTGGGCGCTGTCGGTGAGGACATGGACCTGGGAGCCCGTATAGGAGCGCGCCGGACAGCCGATCTCCTCCAGGGCCATGCTCAGCAGCGCGATGGTCACCTGCTCGCCGGTGGCCATCACCACGTCGAGCTCTCGCGGATTGGGGCGCGGCTGGATGGACTTGGCCAGCGCGATGAGTCGGTCCGTCTCGCCGGACATGGCCGACACCACCACTACCAGTTGGTGGCCCCGGTCGCGCCAGGACTTGACGCGGGCGGCGACCGCCTTGATGCGATCCGGGGAGCCGACGGAGGTTCCCCCATATTTCTGGACAATCAGCGCCATGGCTTCCTAATCCCCATACCAACCCGACCGGCGCATCCCAGGCAGCGCGGACGGCGCGGTATTAGACGCTGGGTAGCAGCACTTTTCAAGCTATGTTCCGCCGCCGGTCCGGCGAGATCCTCTCGCCAGGGACGCCGATCGACCAAGGGGGGCTCAAGGGGACGCTCCCTCAGGCTATCTCGTTACACACATCTCCACTGAATGGCGCTTCCGTGGCTTAGGCGAACTCGCAACTTGTTGATTTTCATCGCCTCCTGGCCAGGATGGTTGGGCGGAAGACATTCTGTAACTCGTTGATTTAGCAGCGTCCCTGGACTTGTGTATAACGAGATGCCCTCAGGCCCACCCCGAGGCGACGGGGGAGAGATGAAGGCTGCAGGGATCTCCACTGCAGTTCTCTACCTGCGCATCGAAAGTCGATCTTGGTCAAGGCAATATGGTTCCATCTTGTCGTGTTCTGCGTCGTCGTCGAAAGCAGTACCTGCATCGAGGTGCTCTCGGCACGCTTGGCCGAGCGTAAGGCCGAACTCGACACACACCGCGACCGCAGGATACCGCCGGTAGGCCATCACCTGTTGGGACATGGTGGCGAGACGCTTCATGGAGCCCATGGCCTTCTCGAGGAACTCGTCTTTGGAGCGGCTCACGGCAGCGCTCCGCAGCGCTGGCGTGAAATCACCGTTGAGATACTCATTGGGGTTGGATTCCGGGGCATAGGGGGGCAGAACAACTAACTCGATCTGCTGCTCCTTGCCCTTCAAGCACTCGGTGACCTTCGTGGCGTGGTGCAGGCCGTTGTCGACAACAAGGAAGACCTCGCGATCCGCATCTTCCACCACGGCTTGCAGGAACGGGATGAAGCGCTCGGCACTGATCGAGCCATCGACAATCTCCAAGAGCAGTTCGCCACGGACGGAGCGGGCGGAGCTCATCGAGAGCTGCTCCCATCGGGCGGCGGTCTTGAGCACAGGGGTTTGTCCGTGCGGTGCACAGTTGCGCCCCCAAGCTGTGTCTTCCCGCACCGCCGTCTCATCACCCCAGAGGATCTTCCCCCCTTGGGCCTTAGTACGGGTCAGCACTGCCGGATACTGCTCTTTGAGCCACCGCTCGACCTTACCAGCCTCTTGCTCGATGGCCTCCTTGATAGGCCGCTGAGGGGTGAAGCCCCAGCGTCTGAGGTACTTGCCGATCAGCCGCACCTGCATCTCCACCCCAAAGCGCTCATGGATCAGCGCCCTGATCGCTGGGCGTGACCACAAGGCGAATGGCGGCTTCAACGCCTTGGGACTGCCCCCAATAATATGCTCGCGCAAACACAACTACTCGGCGATCTTGAGCTTGCGGCAGCTGCCAACCGGCCGCCCGGGATATCCGAGTAAGCGAGGCGTGACGGTGCCATCGAGCTCGCGAAGCTCATGCCCGTCGTGCGCTTCGATGAGCGGATCGATGCGGACTCCACCATCCCGCTCTTCAAGCAGATCGAGCAGAACCACTTCCTTGCGGATATCATCTTCGTCATCTGCGACAACGCCGGCTACGACCGCTTTCGGGCAGTCCAGGAGTACCTTGAGGGATCTCCCGTCGAGTTCATGTTCCTTTCCCCCTACGCCCAGCTCTTTTGAGGTGCTCACAATATCCTGTAACCAAGCGATATTGTTTAAGTTGCTTTTGGGCTTGCGCGACCATGGTTGGCGAGGTCTTGCAGAAGTTCGTTGCCAAGAGCCCGGCGACGGTGATGGTGTGGGGGCTACGCGAGCGGCTGCTCAATGCCGAGGCCTTGGAGCGCTGGTTTGAGGCTACGGCGCGGGCGCAGTATAGGCGCGAGATTCTGTTTCCTCGCTGGTGGGGTTGATGCTGCAGATCGTGTGTCGCACCCAGGCGAGCGTGCATGCCGCCTACCGCCATGCCCAGATCGCCGCCTCGATCGTCTCGGTGTACGCCAAGTTGCGCGGGGTCGAGCTCGGCACCTCCCAGGCCTTGGTGCGCTACATTGCCCGCGAGGCCCAGACGCTGATCGAGCGGCTCGAGGGTGCACGGCCGGCGCGGCTGCCTGGACTTCGGATGAAATACCTCGACGGCAACTCTCTGGCCGCGAGCGAGCATCGCCTGAGAGCCCTGCGCAGCACCGCCGCGGGCCCCGTGCCGGGGAACTCCTTGGTGGTGCTCGATCCCCAACTGGGCTTGGCGGTGGATGTCTTTCCCTGCGCTGACGGGCACGCCCAGGAGCGATCGCTGTTGGGGGCGGTGGCCGACTACGTTGTGCCGGGCGAGGTGTGGGTGGCAGAGCGCAACTTCTGCGTCGCGGGGTTGCTCTACGCCATCGAGCAGCAAGCGGCGTTCTTCATCATCCGCCAGCACGGCGGCCTCACCACCAAGCCCCTGGAGCCGATGCGGCGGGTGGGTAGCTCGGACACCGGCGCGGTGCACGAGCAAGCCGTGCAGCTGGCCTCGCCCACGGGGGAACGCTGGAGCCTGCGCCGCATCACCGTGACCTTGAATGGCAAGACGCGCAACGCCGACACCGCCTTGGTGATCCTGCCCCGCCTTGGTGATCCTTACGAATCTGCCCAT
>CAZFHV010000226.1:0-4536 GCA_964519095.1 uncultured Chromatiaceae bacterium
GCAGGCCTTGGCGAACACCCGGTAGTGCTCGCAGAAGGCGCTGTACTGGTAGCCCTCAGGATGCGCCTCTCGATACTCCTGCCAGAGCAGCTCCAGGGTCACCCCCTTGCGGCCCAGCTCCCGATGTACCCCCGCTCAATCGGGCTCGGGGCGCCTCACCTTAAAGCGCCTCACCTTAGAGGGCGGCAGCGGTGGGAACAGCGCCGCCTCCAGGGCGAGCTCGCTCAACCCCTCGGGCAGGGGCCAGCCAATGTCGGCGAGGCGGGCACGGCGCAGCTACTCCCCCACCGTGGTGGGAGAGGCCCGCACCACCTGGGCGATCTCTCGGTTGAAGCGGCCCGCTGCGTGATGCAGCCGCAGCACTTCTTCGATCTTGCGCATGGATAACCTTCTCTTGGCCATTGGCACTCCCAGGGAAATCCCCGAGCGTGCCACGGTTATCCCGCGCGTCGTCTTGCTACTTCAGCTGTCCAGTTTGCCGTGGACCTGCCGTCCAGTTGGCGCTGGAATCACTGTCCAGTTTGCCGTGGAATCGGTGTCCACTTTGGGCCGGAATACGCAGATGGAGTCCGTGGTGACCGTCGGTGAAACCGAGCAGGCGCCGGGTGATTCGGGCGATGGGATTCATGAACCCGGCTCCAGCCAGCGACTCAGGAGCGGGTGCAGCTCAGGGCTGGCGGGTGCGAGCGAGACTAGCTCCGGAACGACCGCACCGGGTGGGTGGCGCACCTGGAGGGTGAGATCCAGGTTGCGCAGGGTGCGATTGCCCCAGGGGGCGAGGATCTCGGGGCTAGCATAGCCGAGGGTGACCCGATCCCCCGAGACCTCGAGGGTGGGAGGAACGGGCTTGAGTCCCGGTGCCTCGAAGGTCCCCAGCAGATAGACCTTGCCCGCGGACCGAAGCGGTGCCAGGGCCTCCCGCAGTGCGGTGGTGCTGGTCTGGGGCAGCTTGAGGGCGAAGCTCCGGGTCTCCTCGGGCTCACCCCGCATCAGGGCGGCATGGTCCGGGTGCCAGTCGCAAGCGGCGGAACGGCAAAGGGATCGGGGTCCCCCTTCGGTCTCCAGCAGAAACCCGCCTTCCTGATAGGGTCCGATGACCGGATAGGTGCCGGAGATGTCGGCATAGCTGCGGTTGTCCCGGCCCCGGACCTCGAGCTTGAAGGCATGGCTGCCCTTGCCGGCGTCGTACTGCTGACGGGCCGAGACGATGTCGCCGATCGCCGAGCGCACCAATCCGAGGGTCCCCTCCCCGGTGCGGGCCAAGGGCATGAGCCCGACCCCTATCAGGACCATCACCAGCACAAACCCCAGCTCCCCCTTGCCCAGGGTCTCCATGCGGTAGCGGACATTCCCTGGCAGCACACAACGCCCCCGGGCGAGCCACAGCCACACCACCCCCGACGGCGTCATCATGTCCGTCAAGCTATGGGACAGCCAACCCGCCACCAGGGCCAGGAAGAAGCCGAAGGGTAACAACGCCCAGGCCAGCGCCCCGAACAGCACCTCGGCCAGTAGTGAATGGGTCAGGGTGCGATGGCCGAAGCGATCCTCCAGGGGAGCGGAGAGAAACGGCAAGGCGCGGACGATGTACGAGTGGCGGGAGTCGAGATCCGGGATCAGGGCCCCGCCCAGGGCCACCAGGGCCTCCGCCGGGACCGGCGGGTGGGCAGAGGCAATGCAACCCGCGAGGTAGGTGACCTGGGCGGTGAGGAGGTAGGTGGGGGTGAGCATGGCAGCGACTCCCCTCAGGGGTAGCCCCCAGCCCCGGGAGGTCGGGGCTGGGGGGCCGCCTGTTCAGCTAGCGGGGCCGCGATACCGCTCACCCGTCCACCCAGGGCCCGGGGGGACCGGCAGGTGCAAGGGGCCCCGCCCCGCGGTGTCGCTGGCTTGGGGGACCGGGTCGCCCCGGAGAACGACCCCTCCGCTGCCGCTACAAGCCATAGCGCTTCACCAGCAGACCCACCGCCCGCTGCAGCTCCGCGCCGATGGGGGCCTCTCGGGCCGCACGGCGGATCAACCGCCGCACATGCCAGGACAGCCCCTTGCCGGTAGCCGTGCCCACCAGTGCCGCCAGGAAGGCGATCACCACCAACCGTTCGCCGCCCGCCGAGCCAGTCAATCCGCGCAGGTCGTCGATCAGGCGGCCATCGAGGCCCAATCCCTGGAGCTCGGAGAGGCGATAGAGGTCGAGGGTCCCGCCGAATCTGGCGCGATAGCGGTGGTTGAGGACCGCCGTCAGGCCCTGGGGCGGCTCGTAATCCAGGGCGAGCCGCAGGAAGGCGGGAACGTCGAGGTCGTCCATCGACTCCGACGGGTAGGCGATCCCGTACTGCACTCGATGCTCCCTGTCCGCATCCACCGACCCCAGCCCGCCCCAACCCGCCGCCAGCACCTGGGGCACCTTCCTGAGCGCCGGCACCCCCTCCGCCTTTTGGTCCGCCTCGCGCTCGTGCACCAGCACCAGGCTGGTGTGGGGGCTGATGAGCTGGTAGCCGACCGCCAGCTCCCGTGCTTGCTCCTCGTCCAGGGTGGCCAGACGGGCCTGGGCCGCCAGCCGCGGCAGGGTGTCGGAGTCCTCTTCACCGACGGGGGCGAAAGGCACCAGGGGGAGGCTCCGGTGCAAGGTCTGACCCTCCTCGCCGCTCACCTCGAGGCGCACCTCGCCCTGGGGGGGCTCCGCCAGCCAGGCGAACAGGTGCAGGGTGTCGCCTGCGTAGACCCCGCTCAACTGCTCGGGGAGCTGGCGCAGACAGGCGCCCGGCCAGGCGATGCGCAGCGAGCCCACCCTGGGCTGGTGGATGCGCTGGAAGTGGCGGACGATGCGCTCGGCCATGTCCTCCCGGGGGGAGACCAGCTCGCAGGCCCCGCCGGTGCGCTCGGCGAGCTGCCGGACCAGGGCCTCGGAGACCGCGCTCCCCACCCCCACACTGAAGATGCGGTGCCCGGAATGGGCGGCCGCTTCAATGACCGGCTCCTGATTCCACACCTCCCCGTCGGTGATCAGCAGCAACTCCGGGACCCTGCCCTCGGGGTGACCCGAGCGGTAGGCCAGCTCCAGGGCCGCCCCGATCTCGGTGCCGCCGAGGTTGGCATCGAGTTTCCTGACCCAGTCTCGGGCCTTGGCCAGGTGCTTTTCATCGGCGGGGACGCTGGAGGGCCACAGGGCCCGGGCGCTGGAGCCGAAGTCGATGAGCCGGAGAGTCGCCATTTTTCGTGAATCCTGAAATGGGTCCGATCCGATTTCAGGAGCGAAAAATGGCGACCATTATTGCCTGCGGCGCCCGCGTCCGTCCTGCGTCCGCCGCGGCAGGTACTTCGCTGCACTGCGCACCCTGCCACGGCTCCCACAATGACTCTACGCCGTGTCGGATGCCTTATGTTTTGTCTACGCCCGCGCTCCCGCGCGACCTGCGACAAAACATCCGGCTACGCGGGGGGGCGTCGCACTCGCTTCCGCTTCCTGTGCTCCTTCGTTGAACTGGTCCTGGGGACGGAGCTGCTGGAGGATCTCCCCCAGGCCCCGCCGCGCCTGGGCGATGGAATCCCCCGCCATGGAGCCCGAGCAGTCCACCACCAGCTTGAGACAGCGGGGGGCGGCGCTGGTCCCTTCTCCAGCGGGGAAGCGGGGATGGAAGGGGGCGAGCACCACCCACCCCTCCCGATCCCTGGCCCAGAGCGCCTGGCCGGGGGAGGTCTCGGGCTCGCGGATGACCAGGATGAAGTCGCGGTCCATGAGCCGGCTGCCCCCGCCGAGGCGCAGGGTGCGTACACCGGGCTCGTCCTGCACCCCCACCGGGTGGGAGGGACACTCGAAGTTGGCCCGCGCCAACTCCCCTTCCAGGCGCAGACGAAGCGAGAAGCCGTGCTCGGCGTCGAGTACGGTCTCGGGGACCTGGTGGGGGGCGAGTCCGGCGGCAATAGGGTCCCCATAGCGGGGTGCGAGGGTGGTGGGCAGGTGGAAGCGCAGCCGATCCCCCTGCCAGCGATGGAGCTGGGCGTAACGGAAACGGATGCGAGCACTCTCCCCCGGCAGCAGGTTGGCAAGGTTGAGGGTGAAGAGTCCCGGCTGGACCTGCTCGAGGAGCACCGCGGAGTCCCCCTCGTCCACCGCCTGCTCGTAGCGGGCCGCGGCGCTGGGGCGGGCCTGTACCACCCCGGTGAGGGTACGGCCGTTGAGCTCGAGGCTGAGACCCAGCAGCACCCCATCGAGGGGCAGGGGAAAGGTGTAGACGGCCTCGATGGGCTGGTGCTCGAGGTTACGGTAGCTGTGGCTGATCTCCACCTCGGAGAGGAGTCCCTGGAGACGGGCCTCCACCTCCACGGACTCCAGGGCCACGCGGGCCTCTCCCTTGGGCTCGAGCACGGCGGCGACGATGGCGGTCATGGGTTCACTCCTTCTCGGATCGGATGCGGTCGAAGAGGTCCTGGATCCCCCGGGCCAGCGCCCGCACCTGCTCGGGGGTGAGCTCGGCCCGACGGGGATCGAGCATCAGCTCCACCCCCTCGTCGATGACCAGATGGCTCCACACCTCCACC
>CAZFHV010000227.1:0-4507 GCA_964519095.1 uncultured Chromatiaceae bacterium
CCCACATCGTCGAGACCGCCCGGCTCCTCTTGGAACGGCATGGCGGCCAGGTGCCCCTGGCCATGGCCGACCTGACGGCCCTCCCCGGGGTGGGACGCAAGACGGCCAACGTGATCCGGGGCCAGGTGGGGGGGCTGCCGGTCGTCATCGTCGACACCCATTTCAAACGTGTGACCAAACGGCTGGGCCTCACCGAACAGGACGACCCGGCGGCCATCGAGCGCGACTTGGCGGCCCTGGTCCCCGAGCTCGCCCTGCCCACCCTCTCCCTCGACGCCCTCTGCTCCCGTTGCGACCTGGTGATCGTGGTGGGGGGCGATGGCACCCTGCTCCAGGCGGCCCGCAGCCTCGCCCCCCGGGCCGTGGCCATTGTGGGCATCAACCTCGGACGGCTCGGCTTCCTCACCGACATCTCACCGCGGGAGCTGGAGACCACCCTGGGGGCGATCCTCGAGGGCGAGTACACCGAAGAGAGCCGCTTCCTGCTGGAACGGCACATCGGCGCCGAGCCCGGCGTCGGCGAGGCGGCCCTGGCCCTCAACGACGTGGTGATCCAGCGGTGGAACACTGCGCGCATGGTCGAGTTCGAGACCTACGTCGACGGCCGCTTCGTCAATGCCCAGCGCTCCGATGGGCTGATACTCGCCACCCCTACCGGCTCCACCGCCTACGCCCTCTCCGGTGGAGGTCCCCTGCTGGACCCCGGGCTCAATGCTATCCTGCTGGTCCCCATCTGCCCCCACACCCTGAGCAACCGCCCCATCGTCGTCTCCGGCGACAGTCGGGTGGAGATCCGCATCAGCGCGGCCGACCGGGCACGGGTGCGCATCACCTGCGATAGCCAGAGCCACAGCGAGGTGGGACCGGGGGAGAGCCTGTTCGTCGCCAAGAGTCTTCACCGCATCCGCCTCCTGCACCCCCCGGGCTACGACCACTACGAGCTGCTGCGCGCCAAGCTCGGCTGGGGTGGCCATCCGGTTTCCCTCAGCCAATGCTGACCCACCTGCTGGTCAGGGACCTGGCCATCGTCTCCCACTTGGAGCTGGACCTGCGGCCCGGCATGACGGCGCTGACCGGCGAGACCGGTGCGGGCAAGTCCATCCTGGTGGACGCCCTGGCCCTCGCCCTCGGCGATCGGGCCGATCCCGGCCTGATCCGCCCCGAGTGCGAGCGGGCCGAGGTCAGCGCGAGCTTCGACCTGCATCGCGTCCCCCTGGCCCGCCAGTGGCTGGAGGAGAACGCCCTCGACGAGGGCGACGACTGTCTGGTGCGGCGCCTGGTGGCCCCCGAGGGACGCTCCCGCGCCTTCGTTAACGGCCGCCCCGCCACCCTCCAGCAGCTCCAGGGGCTCGGTGAGCACCTGGTGGACATCCACGGCCAGCACGCCCACCAATCCCTGTTGAGGCCCGCCCAGCAGCGCGCCCTGATCGACGAGTACGCCGGGGCCCGGGAGCTGGCCCTGGAGGTCGGCGGATTGTTCCGCCGCTATCGGGACGCCAGCATCCGCCTGGAGCGCCTTCGGAGCGCCCAGACCGACCGCGATGCCCGCCTGGGGCTGCTGCGCTACCAGCTCGAGGAGCTGGAGCGCCTGGACCTGCGTGCCGAGGAGCTGAGCGAGCTGGACCAGGAGCAGCGCCGGCTGCGCCACATCGGCCGGCTGCAGGAGGTCAGCGCCGGGCTGGTGGAGCGGCTCTACGAGGGGGAGCCCGCCATCCACCAGGAGCTCGGGCAGGGCCTGGCGCAGATCGAGGATCTGATGGGCCTCGACCCGCGCCTCGGCGAGGCGAGGGACCTCCTGGAGGGGGCACTGATCCAGGTCCAGGAGGCGGCCTCCAGCCTGCGCGCCTACCTCGACGGTCTGGAGCTGGACCCCGCCCGCCTCGAGCAAGTGGAGCAGCGCCTGTCCCAGATCTACGATCTCGGCCGCAAGTACCGCCTGCCGCCGCCGCAGCTCCCGGAGCGCCTCGAGGAGCTGCGCGCCGAGCTCGGCGACCTGGAGCACGCGGATGTGCAGCTCGGGGAGCTGGAGCGGGAGGTGGAATCCCTCGGCGCCGCGTTTTCAGAGCGGGCCCAACGGCTGAGTGCGGCCCGTCGCGAGGCGGCCGCGCGCCTGGGCGAGACCGTCACCCGTTCCATGCAGAGCCTCGGGATGGGCGGCGGTCGCTTCGCGGTGGAGATCCGGGAGCTGGAGGAGCCCTCCGCCGGCGGCCTGGATCAGATCGCCTTCCTGGTGAGTGCCAATCCGGGTCAGCCGCTCCAGCCCCTGGTCAAGGTGGCCTCGGGGGGCGAGCTATCGCGCATCAGCCTGGCGATCCAGGTGGCCACCGCGGAATGCGGGCAGGTGCCCTCGCTGATCTTCGACGAGGTGGACGTGGGCATCGGCGGGGGGGTGGCGGAGATCGTGGGTCAGTTGCTGAGGCGACTCGGACGCGCCCGCCAGGTGCTCTGCGTCACCCACCTGCCCCAGGTGGCCGCCCAGGCCCACCAGCAGCTACGGGTGCGCAAGTACAGCGAGCGCGAGCGCACCTTCGCCGAGATCAAGACACTGTCCTCCGAGGAGCGGGTCGGTGAGATCGCCCGCATGCTGGGCGGGCAGGAGATCACCAAGAAGACCCTCGCCCACGCCCGGGAGATGATCGGGCGCGCCCGCTGAGGGTGCGGGTCAGAGATCCTCGGCCCGACTGCACTCCGGGCAGATGCCGTAGATCAGCAGGGCGTGATCCTCGATGACGAAGCCATGCCGCTCGGCGATGGACTGCTGGCGCGACTCGATCAGCTCATCGACGAACTCCACCACCCGCCCGCACTTGAGGCACACCAGGTGATCGTGGTGGGCACCGCGGTTGAGCTCGAAGACCGATTGGCCCCCCTCGAAGTGGTGGCGAGTGGCCAGCCCCGCGCCCTCGAACTGGGTCAGCACCCGATACACCGTGGCCAGGCCGATCTCCTCGCCGTTCTCGATGAGCATCCGGTAGACCTCCTCGGCGCTCACGTGGCGCTTCTCGCTGGCCTCGAGGAGCTGCAGGATCTTCACCCGCGGTAGGGTGACCTTGAGGCCCGCCTGGCGGATCTGGTGGTTTTCCGGTGCCATCGGGGGCTTGGTCCGCTGCTCTGGGGATCGCCTTTCGGGTATGATTCCAGGCGGAATTCGCCTGGGTCGAGATCAGATGCAAAAGCTTCTCACTGCTGCAGTCGGTTGCGCAACCTTGATGCTGGGCGCCTGCTCGCTGATGCCCAAGGAGGAGCAGGAGATCACCTACCGCAGCTCCATCCTGGAAGAGCTGCCCTTCGTCTACAAGTTGACGGTGCAGCAGGGCAACGTCCTCAACCAGGATCTGGTCAACCAGATCCAGCAGGGGATGAGCAAGCGCCAGGTGCGTTTCGTGCTCGGCACCCCCCTGTTGGTGGATGTCTTCCATGAGAACCGCTGGGATTACATCACCGAGCAGACCCGCGGCCGCAAGACCCTCGAAGAGCGGCGCATCAGCCTTTTCTTCGAGAACGACCAGCTCGCCCGCATCGAGGGGGACATGAGGCCCGAGCCCGGCGCCGCCAAACCCCTCCCCGGGCGCGAGACCGCTATCTCCGTCCCCGACTACCGCAGCGACGAGGGGATCATTACCAAGACCCTGCGGCGCGTGGGTATAGAGCCAACCGAGGACTGAGGCCCGGGCGACCCGAGCGCTGGCGCCGACCTCCGGAGCTAGTCCTCCGTGTCGCCGGCCAACTCACCAGCACCCTTGCGCATCGGCTTCCCCTCGGCGGCACGGCGCTTGCGCGCCTCCTTGGGGTCGGCGATCAGGGGGCGGTAGATCTCCACCCGGTCCCCCTCTTCCAGCACCTGATCCAGGGTCGTGATCCTGCCGAAGATCCCCACCTTGTTGACGGCGAGGTCGATCTCCGGGAACTGCTCCCGAATGCCCGAGCGGTCGATGGCCTCCCTTAGGGTCAGGCCCGCCTCCGCCTCCAGGGTCAGCAGGGCCTGCTCATCGGCCTTCGCGTAGACCACCTCCACCTTTATCTTGGGGTCAGACAGGGTAGATCTCCTCGGCGCGCTTACAGAAGGCATCCACCAGGCTGTTGGCGATCTGGTGGAACACGGCGCCGAAGGCCTTGTCGATCAGTCCGCCACGAAACTCGAAGTCCAGCTCCAGCTCCACCTTGCAGGCGTCCTCCCGCAGGGGGGTGAAGATCCAGCCGCCGGTGAGCTTGCGAAAGGGCCCATCGAGCAGGTCGATGTTCATGCGCCGATCCGGGATGTAGCGGTTGCAGGTGGAGAAGCGCTGGTGGATGCCGAGGCGCGCCACCTCGATTTCCCCGCAGAGCTGATGGTCCGCGTGGGAGATGACCCGCGTCCCGTGACACCAGGGAAGGAACTGGGGATAGGCGCCCATGTCCAGCACCAGACCGAACATCTGTGCCGCCGAATAGGGCACCAGGGCACTCTTCTTGACGAGGGGCACCGGCGCGGCTACCTACCGACCCGCACGCCCGCTTTGCACCGCTC
>CAZFHV010000228.1:0-4506 GCA_964519095.1 uncultured Chromatiaceae bacterium
GTAGAGGCGGCGCGGGCGCGGGAAGCAGCTCGCAAGGCGAGGGAGATGACGCGGCGCAAAGGCGTCCTAGACATCGCCGGGCTGCCCGGTAAGCTCGCGGATTGCCAGGAGAAGGATCCGGCGCGCTCGGAGCTCTATCTCGTGGAGGGCGATTCCGCGGGAGGATCGGCGAAACAAGCGAGGGACCGGTCTTTTCAGGCGATCCTGCCTCTAAAGGGCAAGATCCTCAACGTCGAGCGGGCACGTTTCGATAAGATGCTGTCGTCAGCGGAAGTCGGCACCCTCATTACCGCCTTGGGGTGCGGGATCGGTCGAGAGGAGTATCAACCGGAAAAGGTCCGGTATCAGCGCGTGATCATCATGACCGACGCGGACGTGGATGGTGCCCATATCCGCACTCTGTTGCTCACGTTTTTCTACCGGCAGATGCCGGAGCTCATAGAGCGCGGCAATATCTATATCGCCCAGCCACCGCTGTACAAGGTGAAGCGGGGAAAGCAGGAGCGATATCTAATCGACGACCTGGAGCTCAACGACAGCTTGTTACAGACGGCCCTGGAAGGGGCTGCGCTTTTTCCGGGAGCTGGCGTGCCGCCCATAGGCGGGCAACCGCTGGAGGGATTGGCAAAGGGGCTCCTTGGGGTTCGAGCGATTATCGGTCGTCTTGCCAATCGGTATGACGCGGCTTTTCTCGAGGCATTGATTGATCTACCCGTTCTTCGTCCGGACCAGGTGAGCGACGCCTCGGTGGTCTCACCCTGGGTGGCACGACTGCAGGGGAGACTCAACACGACAGCACCCCTCGGGGTATTGTTCCACGTGGAACACCTTCCGCGGGACGGCGAGCGGCGCGGCGGGATCGAGATGGAGCGTCGCCAGCATGGTCTTTCTGAGACCCGGTTCGTACCTAATGATTTCTTTCGAGGCACTGACTACGGGCGCATAGCCGCCTTGCATGAGCAGATCAACGACCTCTTGGCACCCGACGCCTACGTCCAGCGCGGCGAGCGTCAACAGCGCGTCAGTCATGTCGGTCAGGCCCTCGAGTGGCTCTTGGCGGAGGCCGCCAAGGGCTACCAGATCCAGCGCTACAAGGGCCTAGGTGAGATGAACCCCGAACAACTCTGGGAGACCACCATGAACGCGGAATCCCGACGCCTCCTGCAGGTGAAGATCGAGGACGTGATCTCCGCCGACGAGGTCTTCACCACCCTCATGGGCGATCAGGTGGAACCTCGCCGGGATTTCATCGAGCGATTCGCCCTCGAGGCGGAGAACCTCGACGTCTGAATACAGACGGCACGGGAGGAACGGCGCTGCCTATAGATGTTGTTGAGGCAACCGAGCCACTTGGGCCTCTATCCAGTCCTCGACCCGAGCGTTGATCTGACTCGCCGAGAGTCCAGCGGTGTCAATGGGGGCCCCAACCACCAGCCGAATCGTTCCCGGATACTTGCGGATGTCCCGGCGCCGCCAAAAGACCCCGGCGTTGTGGGCCACCGGTACCACCGCTACCCCGGCTTTTTCCGCGAGTAGCGCTCCCCCGATGGCGTAACGCCCCCGCTTCCCGGGCGCGACCCTCGTTCCCTCCGGAAAAACCACCACCGAGAGCCCATCCGCCAAAGCCTCTTTGCCTTCCTTGAGCAGTTGCCGCACGGCAGCCCGCCCGGCCTTACGGTCGATGGCGATGGGCCGAAACAGACGCAAGGCCCAGCCGAAGAAGGGAACGGATAGCAGTTCTCTCTTGACTACCCAGGTGTGGCGTGGCGAGAGCAGGCCCCGAAGGGCAATGGTCTCCCAGGTCGATTGGTGCTTCGCCATGACCACAGCGGCCCGGTTCGGCAGGAACTCTTCACCCTCCACCTGATAGTGCAGGCCACAAAAGAAACGCAGCATCCACAGATTCAGCAAGCCCCAGGAACGCACGAAGCGGGCGCGCCACTCGAAGGGAACCGCCCAGCCAACCAGGATCAAGGGCAGGGTATAGACCAGAACACTCACTGAGAGTCCGCAGAAATAGATGACCGAGCGTATCAGCACCATGGGGGTTCCTAATCCTCCCTCAGCAAGGTTTCCACCACCTCCGCCAGGCTGGCGAATACCGGAAACTCTTCCGCGGTTTCTGGATGCGCCGTTAGCGTCTGGAGCCCCTTGCCCGAGCGAACCAGCACACCCTGCGCCCCGGCCGCCCGTGCCGCAATCAGGTCCCGCCAGCTGTCACCCACTGCAATGACTTCACTGAGGCCCTGCGAGAATCGCAAACCCGCCAACTCCAAGAGACCCGTTCTAGGTTTTCGACAGGTACAGTCGTCCTCCGGTGTGTGGGGGCAGAAGAGGATCGCCTCCAGGTGGCCCCCCACGCGGCTCAGCTCGAGCCGCATCTTGCTATGGATTGCGCTCAGCTGATCGAGAGACAGCAGTCCTCGACCTATACCCGACTGGTTGGTGATGACGACCGGAAGAAAGCCATTGTGATTGAGTCGCGCGATGGCCTCCAAGCTGCCAGGGATGGGTCGCCACTCCTCCGGCGTCTTGATGAAATCGTCGGAGTCCTCGTTGATGACCCCGTCACGATCGAGCAGGATCAGCCGCGCAGCCATGCCACCGCTGGAACAAGACGCTTCATGAACCCTGGGTTCCCCCGCGGAAGGCTGGCGAGACCGATCTTCACGGGTCTACTGAAGCCGAGAAAGGTCCGCAACCTGGAGGAACAGAGACTCCAGCGATCGCAACAGGGCGAGGCGGTTGCGGCGTAGCCCAGGATCCTCCACATTGACCATCACTTGATCGAAAAGGGCGTCCACGGGACCCTTCAGTTCCGCCAGCGCGGTCAGGGCGGCGGTGTAATCCGCGTTGTGGAGCAACGGCGTCACGATCCCTTCCATCTCCTGAAGCCGCTCGCCGAGGTGCTGCTCCGCCGGCTCGCACAGTAGGCTCTGATCCACCTCCTCGGGGAGGGCCTCGCTGCTCCGACGTAGGATGTTGCGGATTCGCTTGTTGGCGGCGGCGAGGCTCGCCGCCTGCGGCAGCTCCCGGAAATGGGTTACGGCTCGGACCCGCGCGTCGATGTCGCTCGGAATCCCTATGCCTCGGGCGAGCACAGCCTCTAGGGTATCTCCGGGGATTCCTCGCTCTTGGTAGTAGCCCCCCAGCCGTTCCATCATGTAGTCGAGGACCTCGGTGGCCGCATCGGAGGTTCCAACCTTCTCCGCGACCCCTGCCGCCGCCAGGGCTAGTAGCTCGCGAAGATCCAGCGGCAAGGGGGTCTCGATGAGGATGCGCAGCACCCCGAGCGCGGCACGCCGCAGGGCGTAGGGGTCCTTGACGCCCGTGGGGCGCTGGCCGATCGCGAAGATCCCCACCAGGGTATCCAGGCGGTCCGCTATCGCGAGCGCCAGACCGCAGGGCGTGCGCGGCAGCTCGTCACCCGCCTTGCGGGGGAGGTACTGCTCTCGGATGGCCGCAGCCACGCTCGGGTTCTCTCCGGCGTGCTCGGCGTAGTAACGCCCCATGATCCCCTGCAGACTCGGGAACTCAGAGATCATGTTGGTGAGCAGATCGGCCTTGGAGAGGTGGGCGGCCCGGGCCGCCAGCTCGGGGTCCAGCCCGATGTGTTGGGCGATGCGCCGGGCCAAGGCCGCGACCCGTGCCGTCTTCTCCGCAACTGTCCCTAGCCGCTCCTGGAACACCACATCCCCGAGGCCGAGGCTCAGCGCCTCCAGGGGACGCTTGCGGTCCTGGTTCCAAAAGAAGGCCGCATCCGTGAACCGAGGACGGATCACCCTCTCGTTGCCGGCACGCACCTGCTCCGGATCCCGGCTCTGCAGGTTGCTGATGGTGACGAAGCGGGGCAGCAGCGCACCCGCACCATCGAAGACGGGGAAGTACTTCTGGTGAGACTGCATGGTCTCGATCAGTACCTCCGAGGGGATCTCCAGAAAGCGATCATCGAAACGCCCCACCAAAGGCACGGGCCACTCGCACAAAGCCGTCACCTCATCGAGGAGATCCGGGTCCAGGTGGGCCCGACCGCCCTCCGCCGCGGCGCTCCGTTCCACCTGCTTTGCGATCTCCGCCCGCCGCTCGCCGAAGGAGGGCTCCACCCAGCCTTGGGTACGTAGGGTTTCGGCGTAACTGCCCGCACTCGCCAGGTGGATGGCCTTTGGGTGGTGAAAGCGGTGCCCATGGGTATCCCGGCCCGAGCTCACCCCCAGGACCTTTCCCGGGATCGGCTCGGTGCCGAACAGCAGCACCACCCAGTGCACGGGGCGGACGAACTCGGCCTCCCCCGATCCCCAGCGCATCCGCTTGGGAATGGGCAGGCGCGCCAGGGCCTGCTCGACCAGTTGGGGAACGAGCGCGGCGGTCGGCAGACCGGGTTTGACCTGGCGAGCGGTCACCCAGACCCCCTTGTCCGTCTCCTCCCGACCCAGGGCAGCCACCTCCACACCGCAGGAGGCGGCGAAACCGACGGCTGCCTTGGTGGGGTTACCCTCGGCGTCGAAG
>CAZFHV010000229.1:0-4487 GCA_964519095.1 uncultured Chromatiaceae bacterium
GACTGGGCGCGAAGACCCTGCTGCACGGCGACTCCTACGACGACGCCTACGCCCAGGCCCTCGATCTGGCGAGCGAGCAGGGGCTGACCCTGATCCACCCCTTCGACGACCCGGAGGTGATCGCCGGTCAGGGAACCATCGGCATGGAGATCCTGCGGCAGCACCCGGATCCGCCCCACGCCCTGTTCGTGCCCGTGGGGGGTGGGGGACTGATCGCCGGGGTGGCCGCCTACGTCAAGTACGTGCGGCCCGAGACGCGGGTGATCGGCGTGGAGCCCGACGACGCCCCCACCCTGCACGCCGCCCTGGCCGCGGGGCGGCCGGTACCCCTGGAGCGGGTGGGGCTCTTCGCCGATGGGGTGGCGGTGCGCCAGATCGGGGCCGAGACCTTCCGCCTGGCCCGCGAGCTGGTGGACGAGGTGGTGCTGGTCAGCACCGACGAGATCTGTGCCGCCATCAAGGACCTGTTCGACGACCTCCGCGTCATCGCCGAGCCCGCGGGGGCCCTGGCCTTCGCCGGGCTCAAGCGCTATGTGGAGCGCCGCGGGGCGCCCGGCGCGCCCCTGATCGGCATCCTCAGCGGGGCCAACATCAACTTCGACCGGCTGCGCCACGTGGCGGAACGGGCCGAGTTGGGCGAGCGCCGCGAGGCCCTGCTGGCGGTGCAGATCCCCGAGCGTCCGGGCAGCTTCCTCGCTTTCTGCCGGGCCATCGGTCAGCGCCAGGTGACCGAGTTCAACTACCGCTACGCCGACCCCCGGCGGGCCCAGGTGTTCGCGGGGGTGGAGCTGGCCCAGGGGGACGCGGAGCGGGAGGAGCTGATCGCCAGGCTGCGCGGCCGGGGCTTCGGGGTGGTGGACATGAGCGACAACGAGACCGCCAAGCTCCACATCCGCTACATGGTGGGGGGCCACGCCCGGGGGCTCCGCGACGAGACCCTGGTGCGCATCGAGTTCCCGGAGCGGCCCGGGGCCCTACTGGGCTTTCTCACCGGCCTGGGGCGACGCTGGAACATCAGCCTCTTTCACTACCGCAACCACGGGGCCGCCTACGGGCGGGTGCTCTGCGGGCTGCAGGTGCCAGCGGCGGAGCGGCCGGAGTTCTTCGCCCTCCTCGATGGGCTGGGCCTGCGCTACTGGGAGGAGACGGACAACCCGGCCTGTCGGCTATTCGCGGGGACGGACACCTGAGGTCCCCCTGCCGCCTCGGCCGGTGCCCGGGGCCGGCGATAGAGCCGCTGCTCCGTCACCACCCAGTCCAGGGGGACGTCCCAAGGCGCCGCCGCAAGCTCGGCCACCCGCTGGCACTCGTAGGCCAGTCCCACCAGGAGCGGGCGCCGCCAGTGGCGGCGTTGGCGCAGATAGGCGAGGGTGCGGTCGTAGAAGCCCCCCCCCATACCCAGGCGTCGGCACTGGTCATCGAAGCCCACCAGGGGCATCAGCAGTGTGTCCAGGGCCCAGGGCAGGGCGATGCGCCGCTGGCGCAGGCTGGGCTCGGGGATACCGAAGCGGTTGCGCCTGAGCCGATAGCCCGGCGCGTAGCGAACGAACCAGAGCTTGCGCTGGGGATGGGACCGCAGCACCGGCAGGAAGCACCGCTGGTGTCGGCGCTCCGCCAGCGCCAGGAGCGGGGCGGGATCCAGCTCCCCATCGGCGGCCCAGTAAGCGGCAAAGCGACGGCTGCGCAAGAACAGGGGGTGATGGCCGAGGCGGCGGGCCAGGGCGCGGCTGTGGCGTTTTCGGCTAGCGGGGTCGAGAGCGCGGCGCTGCCGACGCAAGGCCCGGCGAAGGGCCGCTCGGGAGAGCTCTCTGGTGGGGGCGGGAAAAGGGACACCCCCCGCGCATGTCGTCTGCAGCCGTTGTTCTTGAACCAGTAGGTTCAAGTGGGGACCACCGGGACGCTTCAGGCTTCCCGCTCAGGGGCGGACATGCACAACCGCGTTCCCTTCCAGCCCCCCGGGCAAGGATTAGGCTCAAGAAAATACCCGGGCTGCCGTCGAGCACCACAGGGGGTGTCTGTAAGCAAGGCTAAACCAGTTTCCGCTCAGCGTCCAGATGGGTCTCGCCGGACAAGAGTCGCTCAATGCGCTGCTCGAGCCGGTGCAGACGCTCCAGGATGCCGCTGGCCCGCTTCTGCTGGGCGCTGTTCTGGCTCATCAGCTCGTAGGTGAGGTTGAGGGCCGCCAGCACGGCGATGCGGTCGCTGCCCACCACCCGGCCCGACTGGCGTACCTCCCGCATGCGCCGGTCCAGGAGACGGGCCGAGGACAGGAGCCCCTCCTGCTCCTCGCTCGTGCAGGCGATGAGGTATTCCTTGTCGAGGATGCGGACGGTGACGGGGACCTGCTCGCTCTTCATGGGGCCTCTTCCATGGCCTTGAGGCGGCTGATCATGGCCTCCACCCGGTTGCGCGCCAGGGCGGTCTTCTCGATCAGCTCGGCACGCTCCACCACCAGAGTCTCCTGGCGGGTACGGAGTGAGCGGTTCTCGTCCCGGAGGTTGGCGCAGAAACGCAACAACTCCTCCACGCGGGTCTCGAGCTGACCCAGCGCGGTCAGGGTGGGATCGCTGTTGTTCGGCTGTTCCACGGGTCAACTATAGGGTTGGAATCCGCCTGGGGTCAACGCCGCGGGGCCATGCTATACGCGTCGCGCATGGGTCTTGCGGTAAGCGAGGTGCGCGAGTCGGGTCCGAGCGCAAGGCGCGCCGACGAGGCATAGCGGACTCTATGGCGAGGAGACGGAACGCCGCGATCAGACCCGAGGGGCGTGTATCGCGGCGGAAAATCCCTGTGTGACGGGTATACTATCGGCCCTCCTCCCCTCGGGCGGGCCGACCCTAACCCAGCATGCGCGTTACCCTTTCCCCCACCTACCAGGCACTCGCCGAGGGGTTGCTCGCCCTAGAGGTGGAGATGAGCCCCGCGGAGACCCAGGGGGTGCTGTGCGGCCTTATCTGCGGGGGCGGCGCCCAGACGCCGGAGCGCTGGCTGGGGGACCTGCTCGGCCCGGCGGTGCCGGAGGACCTCCTGGTGGCCCAGACCCGCCGCGACTGGCTGGCCCGCGCCGCGGCCGCCCGGACGGCCATCGAGGAGGGGACCCTTGGACGGACCCTGCTCCTGCCGGGGGATGACCGCCCCCTGGCCGAACGGGCCGGCGCGCTTCACCAGTGGAGCCTCGGCTTCCTCTACGGGCTCGGGCTGGCGGGACGCCCCCAGAGCGAGTTCTCCCCCCAGACCCGCGAGGCGCTGGGGGATTTCGTGGAGATCACCCGCATGGACCTCGACGCCCTGGAGGACAGCGAGGAGAACGAGGCGGCCCTGGCCGAGGTCTCGGAGTTCGTCTGGGTGGCCGCCACCCTGGTCTATGAAGATTTAGCCCGCAAGGATTGAGGCCATGCCACCGAGCGAGCTCAAACGTCGGCGCAGGCAGCTCATGCGCATGATGGGGCCCAACAGCCTGGCCATCCTGCCGGCGGCCCCGGAGATGGTGCGTAACCGCGACGTCTACTACCCCTACCGCCAGGGCAGCGACTTCTACTACCTGACCGGCTTCGCCGAGCCGGAGGCCCTGGCGGTACTGATCCCCGGCCGCAAGGCCGCGGAGTACATCCTGTTCTGTCGGCCCCGGGACGAGGCCCGCGAGCGGTGGGACGGGGCCCGTGCCGGGCTGGAGGGGGCGCGGGAGATCCACGGGGCGGACGACGCCTTCCCCATCGAGGACCTCGACGACATCCTCCCGGGCATGCTGGAGCAGTGCGCACGGGTCTACTACCCCATCGGCAGCCAGCCCGACTTCGACCGCCGCCTGGCCCAGTGGGTCAACGGCATCCGCGCCAAGTCCCGGGCGGGGATCCAGGGCCCGGTGGAGCTCATCGCCCTCGACCAGCACCTCAATGAGCTGCGCCTCTACAAGAGCCGCTCGGAGCTCACCGCCCTCCGCGCGGCGGCGCGCATCTCAGTGGAGGCCCACAAGCGGGTGATGCGCGCCTGCCGACCCGGGATGTGGGAGTTCCAGCTGGAGGCGGAGTTCATCCACGAGTGCGCCAGGCGGGGCGCGCGGGCCCAGGCCTATCCGCCCATCGTGGGCAGCGGGGCCAATGCCTGCGTCCTGCACTACGTGGACAACGGCCGCCCCTTGCGCGACGGGGAGCTGGTGCTCATCGATGCGGGCTGCGAGTACGACTATTACGCCTCCGACATCACCCGCACCTTTCCGGTGAGCGGCCGCTTCAGCGTCGCCCAGCGGGAGCTCTATGAGGTGGTGCTCGCCGCCCAGGCCGCAGCCATGGCCAAGGTCCAGCCCGGCAACCACTGGAACGATCCCCACGAGGCCGCTGTCGAGGTCATCACTCGCGGGCTGGTGGACCTGGGCTTCCTCAAGGGGAGCCACCGCACGGTGCCCAAGCTGATCCGCGAGGAGAAGTACAAGCCCTTCTACATGCACCGCACCGGCCACTGGCTGGGCATGGACGTGCACGACGTGGGCG
>CAZFHV010000230.1:0-4442 GCA_964519095.1 uncultured Chromatiaceae bacterium
AGCTCGGCCAGGGGTGGCGCCGCCTTGGATCCTCTTGGTCGGCACTCCTGCTGCTCCCCTTGCTGCTGGGGGGCTGCACGGGGATGCCCGAGGGGGTACGACCGGTCACCGGGTTCCAGCTCGAGCGCTACCTGGGCACCTGGTACGAAATCGCCCGCCTCGACCACTCCTTCGAGCGCGGCCTCACCGCCGTCAGCGCCACCTACGGCATCCGAACCGATGGCGGCGTGGATGTCCTCAATCGGGGCTACGATGCCGCCCGCGGGGAGTGGAAGGAGGCACGGGGTCGCGCCTATTTCCTGGAAGGCCCGGAGGTGGGAAGCCTCAAGGTGAGCTTCTTCGGTCCCTTCTACGGCGGCTACCACGTCTTCGCTCTGGACCCCGCCTACCGCTGGGCCCTGGTGGCGGGCTACGACCACGACTATCTGTGGATCCTGGCTCGCGAGCGACAGTTGCCCCCCGCGGTTATCGAAGATCTGCTGGCCAGGGCGCGCAGGGCCGGATTCGCGACGGACGGACTGATCTTTCCCGGCGGCGATGAGGCGCGGCCCTCGGCGACACCGGCTGGCCCCTAGGCCAAAGGGCTCAAGATCGTTCCAGAAAGGCCCGCCGGGGGAATCGTCCGCCGCTCGCGTGCCCGCCGGGGCAGCCCCCCGCCTTCGTCTATAATCTGCGGCCTTTCGGCCCACCCTTTTCCCGAGCCCGCCCGAATGTTGGACAAGACCTACGACCCCCACGCCTTGGAGCAACGCTGGTATCAGACCTGGGAGGAGCGGGGCTATTTCGTCCCCAGCGCAACGGGGGTGGGTACCTACTGCATCATGATCCCTCCGCCGAACGTCACCGGCAGCCTCCACATGGGCCACGCGTTCCAGGACACCATCATGGACGCCCTGATCCGCTTTCAGCGCATGCAGGGGCGGCGCTCCCTCTGGCAGGCGGGGACGGACCACGCCGGCATCGCCACCCAGATGGTGGTGGAGCGACTCATCAACGCCGAGGGCAAGACCCGCCACGACTACGGGCGTGAGCGGTTCGTAGAGAAGGTATGGGAGTGGAAGGCCCAGTCCGGCGGGACCATCACCCGCCAGTTGCGGCGCATGGGCTCCTCGCTGGACTGGACCCAGGAACGCTTCACCCTGGACGAGGGCCTCTCACGGGCGGTCCAGGAGGTGTTCATCCGGCTCTATGAAGAGGGGTTGATCTACCGCGGCAAGCGCTTGGTGAACTGGGACCCGGTGCTCCACACCGCGGTCTCCGACCTGGAAGTGATCTCCCAGGAGGAGGCGGGGTCCCTCTGGCACATGCGCTATCCGCTCACCAACGGCCAGGGTCATCTGGTGGTGGCCACCACCCGTCCCGAGACTCTGTTGGGGGACTGTGCGGTAGCGGTGCACCCCGGCGACGAGCGTTACAAGCACCTGCTGGGGGAATGGGTGGAGCTGCCGCTGACGGGTCGGCGCATCCCGGTCATCGCCGATGAGTACGTGGACCCCGAGTTCGGCACCGGCTGCGTGAAGATCACCCCGGCCCACGACTTCAACGACTATCAGGTGTGGCTGCGCCACCGCGACGAGACCCCCATCGCCTCCCAGCCCCACGGGGGCCTGATCAACATCTTCACCGCCGACGCGGCCCTGCGGATGAACAGCCCCGAGGAAGGAGCGCTGATCCCCCTGGCCTACGTGGGCCTGGACCGCTACGAGGCCCGCACCCGCATCCTGGCCGATCTCACCGCCGGGGATCTCCTGGACAAGGTGGCGGATCACAAGCTGATGGTCCCCCGCGGGGACCGCTCCGGCGCGGTCATCGAGCCCTTCTTGACCGATCAGTGGTACGTGCGGGTGGGACCCCTGGCGGGGCCCGCCATCGCCACGGTGGAGGAGGGGCGCATCCGCTTCGTGCCGGACAACTGGAAGAACACCTACTTCGAGTGGATGCGCAACATCCAGGACTGGTGCATCAGCCGCCAGATCTGGTGGGGTCACCGTATCCCCGCCTGGTACGACGCCCAGGGCAACGTCTACGTGGGCCGCTCCGAGGCGGAGGTGCGCCAGCGCCACCAACTCCCGGCCGGCTTTCCCCTGGAGCAGGACCCGGACGTGCTCGACACCTGGTTCAGCTCCGCCCTCTGGCCCTTCTCCACCTTGGGCTGGCCGGAGCCGACCGAGCGGCTGCGGGACTTCTACCCCACCTCGGTGCTGGTCACCGGATTCGACATCATCTTCTTCTGGGTGGCCCGCATGATCATGATGGGGCTCAAGTTCATGGGGGAGGTGCCCTTCCGCGAGGTCTACATCCACGGCCTGGTGCGCGACGCCCATGGGGAGAAGATGTCCAAGTCCAAGGGCAACATCCTCGATCCCCTCGACCTCATCGACGGCATCGAGCTGGAGGCCCTGGTGCAGAAGCGTACCAGCGGCATGATGCAACCCCACCTGGCGGAGAAGATCGCCCGCCAGACCCGCGCCGACTTCTGCAACGGCATCCCCGCCTTCGGCACCGATGCCCTGCGCTTCACCTTTGCCGCCCTGGCGTCCACAGGCCGCGACATCAAGTTCGATCTGAGCCGAACCGAGGGCTACCGCAACTTCTGCAACAAGCTGTGGAACGCCGCCCGCTACGTGCTCATGAACACCGAGGGGCAGGACTGCGGCGCCGAGCCCGGTGCGATCGTCGAACACTCCGCCGCTGACCGTTGGATCCTGACCCGCTTGCAGCACAGCATCCGCCTCGTGGACGAGGCGATCCGCGGCTACCGCTTCGACCAAGCGGCCCAGGCCATCTACGAGTTCACTTGGAACGAGTTCTGCGACTGGTACCTGGAGCTCTCCAAGCCCGTGCTCACCGGCCCCAACGTAAGCCCCGAAGCCAAGCGCGGCACCCGCCAGACCCTGGTGCGGACCCTCGAGACCCTGCTGCGCCTCGCCCACCCCATCATGCCCTTCATCACCGAGGAGATCTGGCAACGGGTGGCACCCCTGGCGGGAGCGAGGGGCGAGACCCTCATGCTCCAGCCCTACCCGGTCGCCGATCCCCACCTGATGGATGAGGCCGCGGTGGCGGAGATGGACTGGGTGATGGCCTTCATCCTCGGGGTACGCCGCATCAGGGGCGAGATGAACATCCCCCCCGGCAAGCCCCTGCCCATGCTCCTCGGCCACACCAGCCAAAGGGACCGGGAGTGGGCGGTACGTTACCGGCCCTATCTCGACTTCCTCGCCCGCACCCAATCCCTCACCGTCCTAGCCGATGGGGACGAGGGTCCCGAGGCCGCCACCGCCCTGGTGGGCGGCATGAAGGTGCTGATCCCGCTGGCGGGCCTCATCGACAAGGAGGCGGAGCTCACGCGCCTCGACAAAGAGATCGGTCGCCTCCAGGTCGAGCTCGCGCGCATAGAGGCGAAGCTCGGCAACCCGAGCTTCACCGACAAGGCCCCCGCTGCCGTGGTCGAGAAAGAGTGGGAGCGACTCGCTGGCACCCGGATGGCCATCGAGAAACTCCAAGCGCAGGTGAGCAAGATCAGCGCCCTCTGAGGCGGCCCACCCGATCCTCGGCGCCTTCCCGAGAAGGGGTGGGCTGGACGCAGACCAGGCGCCGCGGCGCCGCCATGACGTTGACCCTCCTCGGGGATCTGCGTATCATCCGCGCTTTCGCCGAGGGTGCGAATCCAGATCGCGGGGTATAGCGCAGCCTGGTAGCGCGCCTGCTTTGGGAGCAGGATGTCGGGGGTTCAAATCCCTCTACCCCGACCAATTTCGGGGCGGGGTAGAGAACGCGCCCGTAGCTCAGTTGGATAGAGCAACGGCCTTCTAAGCCGTGGGTCGCAGGTTCGAGTCCTGCCGGGCGCGCCAAGCCGAGCCCGGCGGCGAGACACCTGACAGCGGCAGCAGGGCCGCCCATCGAGGGAACAAGCTCGGCGATTGCGAGTCGATGGTGGACGTAGCTCAGTTGGTAGAGTGCAGGATTGTGGCTCCTGTGGTCGTGGGTTCGAGCCCCATCGTCCACCCCAATGCTCTCGGGTAGCCACACCACATCGGGCCGTTAGCTCAGCTGGTAGAGCAGTGGACTCTTAATCCATTGGTCCAAGGTTCGAATCCTTGACGGCCCACCAACACAGTAACAATCACCCCCGGCAAAGCCGGGACTTTTCTTTTGTGAGCCGCACAAAGCGGCTTACCAAGGTCGCTAACGCGGCCCCGCGGTTTGCAAGCCAACCTATAGGCGGCAACACATCTCAGCGGCCTCAGCTGATCGAGCCACTGGTCCTCCTGCTCGTGGGTCGGGATGTACTCTCGAATGCTAGCCTCGTCCCGCCCCACCCTGGAGACGCACTAACTACCCCCGCGCGCAGAAGTGTTGCCCGTCGAAGTTCCGCGCTCGCTCCGCTCCTTCAAACCTCATTTTGCTGATCTCCTGTGGCAGCTCTGTTCGGTTCATCG
>CAZFHV010000231.1:0-4397 GCA_964519095.1 uncultured Chromatiaceae bacterium
ATGTTGCTTATGAGCATCCCATCGTAACTGTCAGGTCTTAAATTTGGAACTGCTGTTGCCGGCCGGTTGCTAACTATCACTTTAATTTCCCGAGGGGCTGAAACTTGGCGAAATACAGGGACGGAAGGGTGGCAACGGACGATTTAATTGCAGTTCTTGGGATAAAGGCCAAGGGCCTGGCCAACTGTGACGGATTTGTCAGCGAGTGCGATGGCAAACGGTCGGCCCCGGTCGGGGGCTTCGACCCCAACGCCGGGGGGCTCAATTATATGGGCAATGCCGGGGACTGACTGGCGGACTGCTGGCACGCCGTTTACGGGGACGCCCCCGCGGACGGGTCTGCGTGGCTCGAAAACAATGGCGGCGATTGCTGTGAGCGTGATGCGCGGCGGGTCCTCGAGCGACAAACCAAGCTTCCTTCGCTCTGCCGGCCGCGACGTCGACCTCGGGTTGCGCGTGGTCTTTCGCCCCCGCTCTCCGGCTTCCACTGGACACTGATCGCGGGTTACTGATCACTGATCGGCCGGGTGCTGCGGGAGGGCGCGCGGCCCGGCGCCGGAAGATCTCCCGCCGCGATCCCGAGGTAGCGGCGTGACGGCACGGCGTGACGCACCTGGTTTGCCCAGCCCTTCGCTGAGGGGTCCATTGCGGCGAAGTTGATCTCCCCGCGCCGCCATGCGTCGTAACGAGCGGAGAGATGGAAGGTCGCGTAGCGCGCTCTGCGGGCCTTGATCAGGCGGTGGTTGGGATAGATCACGAAACCAAGCCAGGCGATGCCGTAGCGTGTGGCGCGACGTGGTAGCGGGTCGCCGAGGGTCTGGGGAAGAAGGGGAGAGCGGCCCCTGGCGAAAGGGTCCTCTTGACTCAAGCCTTAGTAACATCGGGGACTGAAGGCTCTCCCGTCATTGAGGGGGATTCAGGCTGTACGGGAAGACCCCGAATCGGTACCCTATTGATGACTCAGGAACGGGGAGCGCCACCGGCCCGACGCACCGGGCCGACCAAGACACCAGAGTCAGCACCGCCAGGGGTTGCGGGAATAGCGCCGGGTGGATGACCGCCAGGAGCGGCAGAGACCCCACGCCCAGGAGGCAGAGCAGCGCCCCGAGCAGACCGCCTGCAAGGGCGGCCGACGGTCCAACCACCTTGCCCCCGATGGCCTACAAAGGGCCTCCAATCGCTGCCTCAAATGCTCCAAGTTCATGGGTATTGCCTCCGCCAGTCATTACCGAGCCCCTGGGAAAACGCTCCTGCCGGCCTTCAGCCCTCGTTGTCCAGATAGCCCTCCTTGAAGAGATAGAGCAGGATCTCCTGGGCGGCCTCCGCGGGCCCGAGATCGCTGGTGTCGATGCGCAGCTCGGGTCGCTCCGGGACCTCGTAGGGGTCGCTGATGCCGGTGAACTCGGGGATGAGTCCCTGGCGGGCCTTCGCGTAGAGCCCCTTGCGGTCGCGGCCCTCGCACACCTCCAGCGGGGTGGCCACGTGGATCTCGATGAAGGCCCCGTGCTCCTCGATCAGCGCACGCACCGCGCGGCGGGTCTCCTGGTAGGGGGCGATGGGGGCGCAGATGGCCACCCCGCCGTTCTTGGTGATCTCGCTGGCCACGAAGCCGATGCGGCGGATGTTGAGGTCGCGGTGGGCCTTGGAGAAGCCCAGCTCGCTCGATAGGTTCTGGCGCACGATGTCGCCGTCGAGCAGAGATACGGGCCGCCCGCCCGCCTCGATCAGCTTGGCGTAGAGGATGTTGGCCAGGGTGGACTTGCCCGAGCCGGAGAGGCCGGTGAAGAAGAGGGTGATGCCCACCCGGTCGCGCGGGGGATAGACCCGGCGCAACTGGTCGAGCACCTCCGGGTAGCTGAACCAGTCGGGGATCTCCTCGTCGCGATTGAGCATCTCCTTGAGCTGGTTGTTGCCGATCTGCAGGGCCTCCTGGCTATCGGCCTCGATCTCCTGGTCCGAGAGGAAGGCG
This sequence comes from uncultured Chromatiaceae bacterium, assembly GCA_964519095.1. GTDB lineage: Bacteria > Pseudomonadota > Gammaproteobacteria > Chromatiales > Chromatiaceae > JAEHCY01. Next base: position 1,970 of record CAZFHV010000231.1, read on the forward strand.
CGCTTGCGGGAGACGTAGCGGTGCTCGCGAACGGCGACCAGGCTGGTGCCGAGCTCTGCGGCGAATCCCTGTACGTACTCCTGGGCCTGGTACTTGCCGTAGAAACGGTTGCCGCTGGCATCGGGGGGCGGGGACGCTTGGTCGGGGCCCACCAGGAAGTGGCTGCAGCCAAAGTTGCGGTTGATCAGCGCCCGCCACAGGGTCTCCCGGGGCCCCGCCATGCGCATGGAGAGCGGCAGCAGGGAGAGCATCGCCATCTCGTGGGGGAAGCGGCCGCAGATGGCACGGTAGCACTTGACCCGGGCGAAGTGGTGCAGGTCCCCGGGCTTGGTGGTGCCCACCGCAGGATGGAGCAGGATGTGGGTGCCCTTGGCCTTGGCGGCAGCCAGGATCAGCTCGCGGTGCACCCGGTGCAGGGGGTTGCTGGCGTGGACCCCAAGCACCCGGCGCCAGCCGATCTTCTTGAAGCGATGGCGCAGCTCCTCGGGGGTCTCCCAGAGGTCCTCGAACTCCGCATGGGCGGGGTGCTGCAGGCCCTGGACCCGCCCCCCCACATAGACGGGCCCGGTCGCCTCGTAGAGGTAGCGCACACCGGGGTGATCCGCCGAGCGGGTACCGTAGACCTGCTCCGCCTCCATGCCCTTGTCCGGCCGCCACAGGGTCTCGATCTGGAGCACCGCCGGCATGAAGCCTTCGGCGTCCCGCAGGGCGAGCTGCTGTCCCACCGCCAGCCGCTCGGCGAAGGGCTCGCTCACGTCCAGCACCACGGGGACGGGCCAAAGGGAGCCATCGGGCAGTCGGCAGCCCTCCACCACCGACCGATAGGCCGCCTCGCTCAGGAAGCCATCCAGGGGCCGGAATCCGCCGTTGAGCAAGAGCTCGAGATCGCAGAGCTGACGCCGGCTGAGCGTCAGGGAGGGCATGGAGAGGGCGGCACGGCGCAGCTCCAGGGCGGCGGCTTCATCGACCAGCAGGTTACCCGCGGTGGTGCGATCGTCGAGGGACATGGGATCGGATCTCCTACAAAAATAGGGGGCATCGGGTGCTGGTGGGTCCAGGGACGGCGGCGCCAGCGAAAGCTCTTGGCCGCGGGGAGAAGCGCACCGAGCAGTGGCTTCTCGCCCCCCTCCCTTGCCGAACTCCCGAGGGGGTTGTTAGATTACTCATTTTACCCCGCCCGGACCAAGGTCCCGGGTGGCCCTGATCAACCGCCGGGTCCCCCGGTGTCTTCTGGAAGCCAATCCCCATGTTCCTGCGACGCATTCGCGGCTTTTTCTCCAACGACCTCTCCATCGATCTCGGTACCGCCAATACCCTGATCTACGCCCGCGGGCAGGGGATCGTGCTCAACGAGCCCTCGGTGGTGGCCATCCGCCTGGATCGTGCCGGCGGCTCCAAGTCCGTGGCGGCCGTGGGGGAGGAGGCCAAGCAGATGCTGGGCCGTACCCCCAAGAACATCACGGCGATCCGGCCCCTCAAGGAGGGTGTGATCGCGGACTTCACCGTCACCGAGAAGATGCTCCAGTACTTCATCCACAAGGTGCACGAGAGCAGGCTGATCCGCCCGAGCCCCCGGGTGCTGATCTGCGTGCCCTGCGGGTCCACCCAGGTGGAGCGGCGGGCCATCAAGGAGTCCGCTGCGGGGGCCGGGGCCCGGGAGGTCTACCTCATCGAGGAGCCCATGGCGGCGGCGATCGGCGCGGGCCTGCCCGTGGACGAGCCACGCGGGTCCATGGTCCTCGACATCGGTGGGGGCACCTCCGAGGTGGCGGTGATTTCCCTCAACGGCATCGTCTACTCGAGCTCGGTACGCATCGGCGGGGATCGCTTCGACGATGCCATCATCAACTATGTGCGCCGCAACTATGGCACCCTCATCGGGGAGGCCACCGCCGAGCGCATCAAGACCGAGATCGGCTCGGCCTACCCGGGGAACGAAGTGCGGGAGATCGAGGTCAAAGGTCGGAATCTGGCGGAGGGCATCCCGCGCAGCTTCACCCTCAACAGCAACGAGATCCTGGAGGCCATCCAGGAGCCCCTCTCGGGGATCGTGGGCACGGTGCGCACCGCCCTGGAGCAGACCCCGCCGGAGCTGGGCGCGGATGTGGCCGAGCGAGGCATCGTCATCACCGGCGGCGGGGCCCTGTTACGCGACATCGACCGGTTGGTGGAGGAGGAGACTGGGTTGCCGGTGGTGGTGGCCGAGGACCCGCTCACCTGCGTGGCGCGGGGCGGGGGTCGGGCCCTCGAGCTCATCGATGCCCGCGGCGCGGAGCTCTTCACCACGGAGTAGCCGCCGCACCTCGCCCGCCCGCGCGGGACTGAGCCGGGCGGCTCCGGTCGAGCCCCTGCCACCGGGGCAGCTCGTCTCGAGGAAGGAGCACAGGAAGCGGAAGCGAGTGCGACGCCCCCCGCGTAGCCGTAGAGC
>CAZFHV010000232.1:0-4334 GCA_964519095.1 uncultured Chromatiaceae bacterium
CGATTTTTTCCATGCCCACCATTATATTCATAGGTCGCTTATTTATGGGCCGGATGAATAACCCGCTCTCTCCAGTCCCCCACCGTGGGGAAACCGTACTTCGTGCCCTACCTCTTCACGCCGGACATGTGGAGCAGAGAGGCGGAAAAGGGGTTCACTCTACCGAACCAAGGGAATCATCCTTTCACCCCGCGAGAGGGGCATGGGTTACCGGGCTCCCCGTCCAGGCGTGACAGGCGGGACGCCCTGCTCTTGGGCGGTTCCTAAGCCGTGCCCTCCACCGGCGGCGGCGAGGCCTGATACTCACGCGTGTAGCGCTCCAGGGTCTCGAGGGTGCCGCAGACGAAGACCACGTCGCTGCCCTCGACCCGAAACTCCGGCTCGAACTCCACGAAGACACCGCTGGGCCGCTCCACGGCCACCACGGCGGCCCCGGTGCGCTCGCGCACACCGGCGCGCCAGGGGTGCTGGCCGACCAGGGTGCCTGGTTGCAAGCGGGAGAACTTCAGTCGCTGATCCACCGACACCGCACTCTCCCCCACCAGATGGTAGGCGAGGATCTGCCCCGACACCTGTCCCATGGAGAGGGCGAAGTCCGCCCCTGCCTGGTAGAGGCGGGGCACGCTCGCCGCCCGGTTGACGCGGGCGATCAGGGGCACCTCGGGGGCGTAGTCGCGCACCACGGCGGCGGCGAAGACCCCTGCGCTGTCGCTGCTCAGGGCCAGTACCACCGCACTCGCCTCCCGCACCCGCGCCCGCTCGAGGGTTGCCTGATCGAGCACGTTGCCGATCACGTCCACGCCCTCGGCGGGGTGGAGATCGATGACCAGGGTCTGCTCGCCCGCATCGCGCAGCATCTGGGCCACCTTCTGACCCACGGCGCCATGTCCCGCCACCACGATGGGGCCCCTCCGCTGGATCGGCGCGGCCAGGTGCTCCACCTTCGCCAGGTTCTCGTGGGCCCCCACCGCCACCAGGATCACCCTCGGCTCGATCCGCGTATCGGGGCCGGCGGGCGGCACGAAGCGCCCATTGATCCACTGGCCGATGACCGTGACCCCATAACCTTCGCGTAACCTCAGATCCCCAAGCCGTTGTCCGGCCAGGGGGCTCGCGTCGTGCACACGAAACTCCGCAACCCCCACCCGGGTGCCGAGGCGCTGCAGCCCCTCCACCTGCGGGCTGATGCGCACGCTGGAACGGGCCGCCAGGGCGGCGCCTAGCACGTGCTCCGGCGTGTAGACCACGCTGGCACCCAGCTTCATCATGGGCCCGCGGTGCAACGGATCCTGGGCCAGGGCACAGATCAGGCCGGCGAAACCGCGCTCACGGGCCAGCATGATGAAGCTCACGTCCATGTGGTCATCGGTAGCGGTCACCAGGGCCCGGGCCCGCTCCACACCATCGAGCAGGGTGGGATCCGTATCCACGTCACCGAGCACCACCTGATAGCCGCGGTCCCGCAGACCCCGGGCGAGGGACTCCTCTTTTTCGAGGATCAGCAGGGAGGTGCCCACCCGACGCAGCTCCTCGATCAGGAACTCCACCTCGGGGACGTAGCGGTGGAACAGCACATAGCCCTCGATATCGGGCAGGGAGCGCTCGAAGCGGGCCTCGAAGCGCTCCTCGAAAAAGGGCAGCACGAAGATCGGGAAGGCCAGGAAGATGATGAAGATGCCCAGCCACTGGGTGGCCATCACGAACAGATTCATCAGCGGATGGTTCCAGCGCGCATCCGCCCCATAGCCGGTGTTGGTGAGGGTCTCCGAGGCCCATTCCAGGCTCCAGAGATAGCTGCGCGGGTTCCCCTCCAGGTAGTTGGAGCCCAGCATATAGAGAAAGGCGAGGGTCATGATCAGCACCGGCAAGGCCAGCACCAGGGCGAGCAGCCGTCGCGTCGACCGCTTCAGTCTGTGGATCACACCCTGCCTCCGTCGTGACTGGGCTGGTCTGGGTTGCGGCGCATTGTCCGAGCCCCAAGAAAAAACGCAAGCGGCCGGAACGCTGGGCGAACGGGCGCTGGCTAGTGGAGTGGCAGATCCAAGGGACGCTCGCGGTAGCCCGCGGGCAACTGGAGCAGCCCCGGATCCACGGCAACGCGGCTGATTCGGGTGAGGACCCAGCCCGTCGCCGACCCGCCCGGGCGGTAGATCAGCGGCACCTGGCCACCCTCGCCGAACAGGCGTCCATCCACCGCCAGGAATCGCTCGGCCTTGTCCGTCAGGGATCGCGCCAGGGCCTGTCCCGCGAGCACCGCGGCCAGATCTGCCGGAGGCAGACCCAGGTTGGCGGCCGCTGTCAGGCACAACTCCCCTTTCACCTTGCCATCCACCAGGAGCTGCTTGACCTCGCAACCGAGACCCGCCGCCGTGCCCCTTTGGCTGGTGGATTGGAGTCGCACCGCGCGCCGTTTGGGCTCCAGGGGGACCACCCCTTTCATGGCCCCACGGGCTTGCTCCTGAAGCGAGGGTGGCAAACGGGCCAGCCGATCCTCCATCAGGGTCACCGCCCCCTCGAGCTGCCGGCGCAGGGTTTCTGCGCGGGCCTCGTCGATCATCCGGTATTCCTGCCGCTCGGCGTCCACCACGAAGAGCTCCTTGCGCGCGCTGTCGAACAGGAACCAGCGCCCGCCCCGCGGGGGATCGAGGCGCACCTTACCGCCCCCGATGCGCACCAGATGGGCCTTGCCGGCCTCTTCGTAGACCAGGGTGCTGTCGGCGAATGCCAGGGCCGGTATCAGCGCGCCTGCGCAGACCAGTAAGCGGAAGAAGGGGCGAGACATGCTGAGGACTCCATGGGGCGAACGGGCGCCCGCACTTAGGGGATATCGGCCGAAATGCTAAACTGCGCAGGGCCTTCTATACAGCGCGGCCCTGGAAACAGCCCGAAACTTCTTTCGTTCGACTAATTCTTCCGCAACCGCGTTCCCTGATGCCTGCCCCCGGCGATCCCCTCCCTCCCCCCAGCCTCTGCTATCGGATCGAGCCCAGCGACCCCGGTGCCCACCTGTTTCGGGTGGAGCTGCTGGTGGAGGCGATCCAGGGGCCCAACCTGGTCCTCGACCTGCCCGCCTGGATCCCCGGCAGCTACCTGATCCGCGACCTGGCCAAGCACATCGTCCGCCTGGGGGCACGGGGAACCGCGGGCCAGGCCCTGACGGTGCGCAAGCTGGACAAGCAGGCCTGGGAGATCCGCACCGAGGGGCCGAGTCTCAGAGTGGAGTACTGGGTCTACGCCTGGGAGCTCACCGCCCGCGGCGCTCACCTCGACACCACCCACGCCTACTTCAACGGCCCCTGCCTCCTGCTGCGGGTGCGGGGTCGCGAGCGGGCGCCCTGCCAGGTGGAGCTGCTGCCACCGAGCTGGGCGGACGCGAGCGACTGGCGCGTCGCCACCAGCCTGTTCCGGGACGGCGCCGAGCCCTGGGGATTCGGCCGCTACCGCGCCCAGGACTATGAGGGGCTCATCGACCACCCCGTGGAGATGGGAGTTTTCGATCTGGTCGAGCTCCGGGTGGAGGCCATTCCCCACTGGATCGCCGTCAGCGGCCAGCATCGGGGCGATCTCCCCCGTCTGGCCCGGGACCTGGGGCGCATCTGCACCGCCCAGGCGGCCCTGTTCGGCGAGCTGCCCCTTTCCCAATACCTGTTCCTGATCCGGGTGGTCGGCGAGGGATACGGGGGGCTGGAGCATCGGGACTCCACCAGCCTGCTGTGCCGCCGCGACGAGCTGCCCCAGCCCGGTCAGGTCGCGGTCAGCGAGGGCTATCGGCGCCTGCTGGGGCTGTGCAGCCACGAGTACTTCCACCTCTGGCACGTCAAGCGCATCCGCCCCGCGGTCTTCCTGGATGCCGACCTCAGCCGTGAGTTGCACACCCGCCTGCTCTGGGTATTCGAGGGGATCACCGCCTATTACGACGACCTCTTCCTGGTCAGGAGCGGCGTCATCGAGGAGCGGAGCTACCTGGAGCTCCTGGCCCAGTCCATCACCCGGGTGCTCCGTACCCCCGGCCGGCTGCTGCAGAGCCTGGCGGAGTCGAGCTTCGATGCCTGGACCAAGTTCTACCAGCCCAACGAGAACGCCCCCAACGCGGTCGTCAGCTACTACGCCAAGGGGGCCCTGGTGGCCCTGGCCCTGGACCTGACCCTCCGCCGGGGCACCGGGGGGCGGTGCTCCCTGGATGATCTGATGCGGGCCCTTTGGACGCGCTACGGCAAGACCGGCCGCGGCCTGCCGGAGGACGGCTTCGAGGCCCTGGTCCAGGAGCTGAGCGGTCTCGACCTCAGAGACTTCTTCGCCCAAGCCGTGGAGGGCACCGACGACCTGGATCTCGG
>CAZFHV010000233.1:0-2426 GCA_964519095.1 uncultured Chromatiaceae bacterium
TGACGCGACACCCGAGGCTGCTCAACGGGCTCCGCACCCTGTTCCTCATCTACACGTTGGGATTCATCGGCTGGTACGCCATGGGCCAGCTCTCCATCGTCAACGTCCTCACCTTCACCAGCTCCCTGGTCAGCGGTTTCAGCTGGGAGAGCTTCCTCGTGGATCCGGTGTTGTTCCTGCTATGGTCCTACGTGGCCATGAGCCTGCTTCTCTGGGGCCGCGGTGTGTACTGTGGCTGGTTGTGTCCCTTCGGGGCCTTGCAGGAGCTGGCCTTCCGGTTTGCGCGCCAGACCCGCCTGCCGAGCTTCGAGCTACCGAGCCTGGTGCACGAGCGCTTGCTGGCACTGAAGTATCTGATCCTGCTCGGTCTCTTCGGCGTCTCGCTCCAGTCTCTCGGGCAGGCGGAGGCCTTGGCGGAGGTGGAGCCATTCAAGACCGTCCTCACCCTGCGCTTCCACCAGGAATGGTCCTACGTGACCTATGCCGCAGGGCTGCTGGTGCTGGGGCTCTTCTTGCGGAAGTTCTTCTGCCGCTACCTCTGTCCGCTGGGGGCGGCCCTGACCTTTCCGAGCCGCTTCCGCATCTTCGAATGGCTGCGCCGCCGGCGCGAATGCGGCCATCCCTGCCAGTTATGCGCGGTGGAGTGCGAGGTCCAGGCCATTCGTCCCACCGGCGAGATCAACGATCGGGAATGTCACTACTGTCTCGATTGCCAGGTTACCTACTGGAACGAAGAACGTTGCCCGCCCCTGGTCGAGAAGCGCAAGAAGCGCGAGATCAGGGAAAAGCTCCACAGGATCTCTCAGGAGAGCCACCCTCCCCCCACGCCGAAAAGCCCGCCGCGCCATCCTCTGCGGTAGCTGTCAAGAAAGTCGAGGGGCCCGTTCTTGATCTGGATCAAAGAACGGCCTCTTTCGCCGCCGTAGCTTCGCTCTGCTGCGCCCGCAGAAGTGCGTCGCCGCGAAGATTGCCCCCATTATTAACAAAGAGTTAACAGAGAGTTGGAGGAATGACCCATGAACCACGAGCTTGAGAGCGCGGCTCGTCTGCTGGCGTGCTCGGCACTCGCACTGTCGATGCAGATCGCGGTCGCCGCGGAGTCCAGCGGCCATCCCGCTACCGGGAAGTCGGAGATGGCATACCAGGGGGCCCCCGTGGCGACCCAGCCGGCGGAGGCCAAAGACCTGATCGCGGGTGACGGCCCGCCCATGACCAAGGCGGAGTTCGACAAGTCCAAGCAGATCTTCTTCGAGCGCTGCGCGGGCTGCCACGGGGTGCTGCGTAAGGGGGCCACCGGCAAACCGCTGACCACCGACATCACCCGTCAACGGGGCACCGACTACCTCAAGACCTTCATCAACTACGGCTCACCCATGGGGATGCCCAACTGGGGCACCTCTAAGCAGTTGACGGACCAGGACATCGATATGATGGCCCGCTACCTCCAGCACGAGCCGCCCCAGCCCCCCGAGTATGGGCTCAAGGAGATGAAGGCGACCTGGAAGGTCCTGGTGCCGCCGGACCAGCGGCCGAAGAAGCAGATGAACAAGCTCAACCTGTCCAATCTCTTCTCCGTCACCCTGCGGGATGCGGGCAAAATCGCCCTGATCGACGGCGACACCAAGGAGATCGTCTCCACCATCGACACGGGCTACGCCGTGCACATCTCCCGCAGCTCCGCCTCGGGACGCTACCTGTACGTGATCGGCCGTGATGCCCAGATCAACCTCATCGATCTGTGGATGGAGAAGCCCGACAACGTCGCCGTGATCAAGGTCGGCCTCGAAGCCCGCTCCGTGGAGACCTCCAAGTACAAGGGCTGGGAGGACAAGTACGCCATCGCCGGCACCTACTGGCCGCCCCAGTTCGTCATCATGGATGGTGATACCCTCGAGCCCCTCAAGATCGTCTCCACCCGCGGCATGACGGTGGATACCCAGGAGTACCACCCCGAGCCCCGCGTGGCGGCCATCGTCGCCTCCCACGAGCACCCGGAGTTCATCATCAACGTCAAGGAGACCGGCAAGGTCATCCTGGTGAACTACGAGGACCTCAACAGCCTCAAGCTCTCGGAGATCGGCGCCGCGCCCTTCCTACATGACGGGGGTTGGGATTCCACCCACCGCTATTTCATGACGGCTGCCAACAAGTCCAACAAGATCGCGGTGATCGACTCCAAGCAGGACAAGCTGGTTTCCCTGGTCGAGGTGGGCAACATCCCCCACCCCGGGCGTGGTGCCAACTTCGTGGATCCCAAGTACGGGCCGGTATGGGCGACCAGCCACCTGGGGGATGCGACGGTCCAGTTGATCGGCACCGATCCCGACAAGCACAAGGACAACGCCTGGAAGGTGGTGCGTAAGCTCGACGGGCTGGGCGGCGGGTCCCTGTTCATCAAGACCCATCCCAAGTCCAAGCACCTCTAC
>CAZFHV010000233.1:2436-4320 GCA_964519095.1 uncultured Chromatiaceae bacterium
CTCTTGCCGATCTGGGCGAGGGACCCAAGCGCGTGGTGCAGCCGGAGTATAACAAGGCGGGCGACGAGGTCTGGTTCTCCGTGTGGAACGGCAAGGACCAGAAGTCTGCCCTGGTCATCCTCGACGACAAGACCCTCAAGGTCAAGAAGGTCATCAAGGACGAGCGTCTGGTCACGCCGACCGGCAAGTTCAACGTCTACAACACCCAGCACGACGTCTATTAAGATCGTCGTTGGGGGCGGGGTTTCCCCGCCCCCCTCCCGACCCGCTTGGTTTGCCTTCGAGCTTGCCTTCTCGGAACGAGGGGCAGCCTCGCCGCGAGCGGCCCGACCCCGGGCGAGCCCTCTGCCGACCAACCTTAGGATGGAGCGATGAAGACGACCCTTCTCTTGGTGGTGGTGGCCACCGCTCCCCTCGTCCTGCGGGCGGACGAGCTGCCAGTCGGTGACTGCGCACAGCCGGCCGCCCACACGGACCTCTCGGCCTGTGACCTGTCGGCTGCCAACCTGGGGGGCAAGGATCTCCGGGGCGCCCGTTTCGCCGGGGCCAAGCTGGAGAACGCCGATCTGCATGAGGCGCGGCTCGAGGGGGCGGATCTTCGCGGCAGCAACGCCAAGTGGGCCAACTTCACCGGCGCCCAGCTCCAGGGTGCCGATCTGAGCAAAGCCGATCTCTTCCATGCCACCTTCGACGAGGCGGACCTCAGGGACGCGCGCCTCGGGGAGGCCTTTCTCTTCGGCGCCAATCTCATCGAGACCAAGGCACCCGGTGCCGATTTCACCGGGGCCTATCTCAAGGACATCCTGATGGAGGGTATCGACCTCAGCGGCGGCTCCCTGAGAGGCTGCTATGCCCTACGGGGTGTCTTCGCCGGGGCCAAGCTGGTGGGCACCGACCTCTCGGGCGCGGACCTCACCGGCGCCGCCGCCGAGCAGGTGGACTTCTCCGGGGCCAAGCTGGTGGGCACCAAGCTCCTCGGTGCGACCCTGCGCTTCGCTCTGTTCAAGGACGCGGACATGGCCGGCGCGGATCTCGCCAATGCGGACGTCTGGAACGCGAACTTCTCCCACGCCCGAAACCGGCCGGGCTCGGTCCAGGATGCCCTGGTGGAGCCCTTCGTGGCCCGAGAGCGGCGCTGAGGCGCCCGCCCCCGCTCCTTTATACCTCTATACCTCGAGCCCGTCGAAGAACGGGGACTGGCCCAGGGAAGCCGAAAAAGGCCTTGCCGCAACAGGGATCCTGTCGGCCGTGCCGTTTTCCTCTTCTTATTCTTCCCCCACCAAGGCGAGAAGGGACCCTAGGGACGGGTCCTAACCCTCTTTGCCGGGCGGCGGGGGCTTGTTCCGGGAATCCGGTCGATCTTCGCCGGGGAGCCATGCGGGTGCGTTCCCCTGGGGTTGGTCCTGGGTGTGAAAAAGTTTTTGTTGCACCGCACAAAAAGATCGGCTATGCTGCGCCGCAACAATCACCCGAACCCCACAACAGGAGATCCACCATGTTCGTCAAGCCCGTCGTCTCGATCCAAGACCTGACCGCCCCCGTCGTCGAGCTCAACAAGATCGCCCTCGGCTACACCGAGAAGCTGGTCGAGATGAATCTCGCTGGTCTGCGCAAGCAGGCCGACGTGGCCCTCAGCGGCTGGCGGGAGGCCCTGGCCGTCAAGGACCCCGTCCACGTGGGTGAGTACCTGAGCCGCCAGGGTGCGGTGGCCCGCGCCGTTATCGACGGCTATGTCGCCGATGCCAAGGCCCTCGCCACCCTGAATCAGGAAGTCGCCAACGAGGTGCGCAAGGTGGTCGAGGTGAGCATCAGCAAGACCGCCAAGATCGCCGCCTAGCAGCCTGTCGGACTTGAGCCTCGCGATGACCTTCTTGGGCCGTCAAG
>CAZFHV010000234.1:0-4292 GCA_964519095.1 uncultured Chromatiaceae bacterium
CGCTCAGGCAGCGGCAATTTGTGGCCACCCTGGATTGGTCAACCGGACACCGTTGGGTTGTATCCGCAGAGATCGCACCCGGCGGGTGCCTTACCCGGTGCCGTGGCTCGTTGTCCAGGCATGCTTTCGCCGGCGCTCGTGCGAGTGACACAATTCCCGGAACGCGGGACCGAACCCGATCCCGATCGGTCAGCCATCGCATTCCCCGTCAGCGTTTCTCTGGGGGATCGATCAGATTTCCCGGCACCATCACGACTGCCTAAAGGGTGAGAGACTCACGATGAGCAACGCGCTTGAGATTCGCACTATGACCCGCCCCGAGGTGGACGAGCTGGTGGAGTGGGCCGCGCGGGAAGGTTGGAACCCTGGCCTGCATGATGCGGAGCTGTTTTGGGCCACCGATCCCGACGCCTTCGTCGCCGCGGAGTTGGGCGGGGAGCTGATCGGCGGCGGGGCCATCACCAGCTACGGGGGCGAATTCGGCTTCATGGGCTTCTTCATCGTCCGGCCCGAGTTTCGCGGGCGGGGGCTCGGCAACAGGCTGTGGCACGCGCGCCGGGAGCGGCTGCTGGACCGGCTGCGGCCGGGGGCGAGCATCGCGATGGACGGGGTCTTTGCCATGCAGGACTACTACGCCAAAGGGGGCTTCGTCCTGTCCCACCGGGACATCCGCTTCCGCGCCGAGATCCGGGTTGCGCCCGCCACACCCGAGGCGACGGACGGCGACCTCATCGCCCTGACCGAGGTCCCCTTGGAGCAGGTCGCGGCCTACGACCGCACCTGCTTCCCCGCCCCGCGCCCAAGCTTCCTCGGGGGCTGGATAGGTCAGCCAGACGCCCTTGCCCTGGGCTGCCGGCGCGAGGGCCGCCTGGCCGGCTACGGGGTGATCCGCCGCTGTCGCGAAGGCTGCAAGATCGGCCCCCTGTTTGCCGACGACCTGGCCGCCGCGCGCGCCCTCTACGGGCACCTCACCCCCTTCGCCGCCGGCGGTCCCCTGTTCCTCGACGCCCCGGAGAACAATCCCGCCGCCCTGGCCCTGGTGGCCGAGCACCCCATGCGGGAGGCCTTCGGCTGCGCCCGCATGTACCTGGGTCCGGTGCCGACTATCGCCCACGAGCGCGTGTTCGGGGTAACGACCTTCGAGCTCGGCTGATGCCCGAGCGCGGCCTCAGGGGTTATGGCGGTTCCCCTCCCCACTCGCGGTGGCCCGGCGACACGCGGATCGCGGTGCAGTTCGTGCTCAACGTGGAGGAAGGGGCGGAGTCGAGCATCCTCAACGGCGATGCCCAGTCGGAGGCCTATCTGCACGAGCTGCCCGGCCGCCCGGCCCGTGTCGGGGAGCGCGACCCGAGCGTGGAGGGGATGTACGAGTACGGCTCACGGGCGGGCGTCTGGCGCATCCTGGAGCTGTTCTCCGAGCGCGGCCTGCCGCTCACCGCCTTCGCCGTCGGCCAAGCGCTGGAGCTCAACCCCCGAATCGCTGCCTCCCTGGCGGGCGCTGGACACGAGGTCGCGGGCCACGGGTACCGGTGGATCGACTACCGCGCGGTGCCCGAGGACGAGGAGCGCCGCCACATCCACCGGACCATCGAGGTCATCGAGCGCCTCTGCGGCCGCCGCCCCGTCGGCTGGTACACGGGCCGCGTCAGCCCCAACACCCGCCGCCTGGTGCGCGAGGAGGGCGGCTTCCTGTACGACTCGGATGCCTACAACGACGACCTGCCCTACTGGATCCCCGGCTCTTCGCCCCACCTGGCGATCCCCTACACCCTGGTCAACAACGACGCCCGCTACCTGTTGCCCAACGGCGTCGCGTGCGGCGACGACTTCCTAGGCCTGCTCAAGGACGCCTTCGACCAGCTCTGGCAGGAGGGTGCGCATCACCCCAAGCTGATGAGCGTCGGGCTGCACGGGCGCATCAGCGGACACCCGGCCCGCGCCATGGCCCTGGCGCGCTTTCTCGACTACGTCCAGGGCCGGGGGGCCGTGTGGATCTGCCGGCGGGAGGAGATCGCCCGCCACTGGATGGCCGAGCATCCCGCCTAGCGGGACCTCGAACTGACGCGATCGGTGCTTGGATGCGGTCCCGGTTCGATACTCAATACCCAGGGGCCGCGAAATCTCGGAGCGACACGAAGAGAGCCCGAACCTCGGCAGTCGCCTCGATACACAAGGTTCGATATGCGTCCACGAAGGTGAGCCCATAAATCCATGACTTACGCTGAGCTATCGCTAAGTCCTTATTTCATGTAGACGCAATGTAGACGGGAGCGAAAGCCCCGTACCCGGAAGAGCCAGTTCCGTGGCGGACCTCGATGTGTCCGAAACCGCGGCGCGCCGCGGACACGGTTAACAATCCGAATCTCCGCGGCAAGCCGACAACCCCTCGCCTCTCTCGGTGAGAACCAGTTCTAGAGGCTCCCAAGCCACCTGCGCCGCGGGCTGAAGCGCCCGATTCCGCTAACCTCTGGTCGCACTAGCCGGCATCGATCCAGCTCCGGCGATTCCCCCGGCCTCTGCCGTCTCCTATCCTAGGGACTGCCCCCAACGGCATCCGCCAAAGGAGATCTCCATGATCGGCCTGATCTTCTTGGTGCTCGCGCTCCTAGTGGGCCTGGGCTGGTTCCTCTACAAGAACCAGCAGGACTAGTGGGACCTGCAGGCGCTCCTGCGCGACACCCAGGCCGAGGACGAGGAGCACGACCGCACCCACATCATCTAGGGCGACGCGGGTTCGCCAACCCCCTGTCTCCCTCGCAACGCCTGGTAGCACTCCGGTCCTGGCGATTCCTCGACCTGTGACTTCCTCTGCCCGCCCACCGTCCGCCCACAACCTTCCACATACCGCCCAGCGTCCCACCCCTGACCCCTCGACGTCACCCCCCGAGCATCTCCAAGGGGCCATCGAGCGGGTCACCTTCCACAGCGACGACAGCGGCTTCTCGGTGCTGCGGGTCGAGGCGCGGGGTCAGCGGGAGCTGGTTACGGTGGTCGGCAACGCCGCCAGCGTCACCCCCGGGGAGCACCTCGAGTGCATTGGTGTCTGGGTCAACGACCGCCAGCACGGGCGCCAATTCCGCGCCGATCACCTCAGGCTCATCCCCCCGAGCACCCTGGAGGGGATCGAGCGGTACCTGGGCTCGGGTCTGGTGCGGGGCATCGGCCCCCACTTCGCTAAGAAGCTCGTCTCAGCCTTTGGGGAAGCGGTGTTCGAGGTCATCGAGCAGGAACCCCAACGGCTGCTTTCCCTCGAAGGCATCGGCCCCAAGCGCCAAGAGCGGGTGACCCGCGCCTGGGCCGAGCAGAAGGGGGTGCGGGAGATCATGGTGTTCCTCCAGTCCCACGGGGTGGGCACCCAAAGGGCGGTGCGCATCTACAAGACCTACGGGGAGGGGGCGGTGGCCGCCGGGCGCAGGGGTGAGTGGGGCGCTAGCACGCCGTGATAGCGGTGGCGGTGCCGGCGTGGCGGCGGGATCAGGGCCGCCAAGTGGTCGATGAACTCCAGCGGCGTGAGGGAAAGCGCCGTGCACCCATCGCGCCGCGGCTTCGGCAACCGGTAGACGATCTGGTGGTCGTTGGCTCCTCTCTGCACTCCGTGGAGAGGGGTCGCGGGTGGGGAAGGGCGTGTGAATGCCACTGAGCCCAACGTCCTCCCCCTGCAGCGCGTTGCGGCGAACCTGCGATAATCCTGGGCTCGCACAACCCGCCGATCGCATGAACTCACCGACGAAGATCTGTGTGGCCCGCCACGGGGAGACCGACTGGAATTCGGCCGGCATCCTCCAAGGCTGGATCGACGTGCCCCTGAACGAGGTCGGCCGCCGTCAGGCCGACGAGATGGCCGGATCGCTGCGCGCCGAGGGCTTCGCGCGCGTGTGCACCAGTCCGCTTGCGCGCGCGGCGGAGACCGCGGACATCATCGCAGCACGGCTCGGCCTGCCCCAGCCGCTGCGCTACGACGGCCTGAAGGAGCGCAACTTCGGCCTGATCCAGGGCATGCCGAAGGCCGAACTGCTCAGGACTCATCCGGAGCTGATGCAGGAGATCGTCAATCGCAACCCGGTGGCCGAATTCGAGCAGGGTGAGACGCCCGGGCACTTCGCCGAACGCGTGCTCGGGGCGGTGCGCGAGATCGCCCGCGACGCGCCCGGGCAGCGCGTGCTGACGATCACCCACGGCTGGGTGATGGACGTGATCACCCGCCACATCCGCGGCCTGCCGATCGACGCGCTGCTCAACATGAAGCGCAAGAACGGCGAATGCCTCTGGCTCGAAGCCGAGGGCGACTCAAT
>CAZFHV010000235.1:0-4228 GCA_964519095.1 uncultured Chromatiaceae bacterium
TGAAATCGGATCGGACCCATTTCAGGATTCACGAAAAATGGCGACTCTCCGGCACAACCGCCGGCTCTGCCCAAAACGCCAATTGAACGGGCGCTGATCCCTAGTTGCTTCTCATAACCGGCTTGAGGTAGCGAGCCTTGAAGGCATCGCGATCCGCCTTGTTGGAGGGATCGAGCCCCGCCTCCTGCATGCGGTTCTTCATCCAACCCGGCAGGACACCCCGGGAATAGCTGTTCTGGGGGTTTTCCGGGTCCACGTAGGTCTTGTAGCTACCGGCCGGCTTCTCTGCGCCACCGCCCGCACGCTTCTTTCTGTCCACCAACTCGAGGATCTCGTCCACGTCGAAACCCTCAGCGAGGATCTGGTCGCGGATCTTCCCGGCCAGGTCCGACTTCTGCCGCGTCTTCTGCTTCTCCAAGGCCTTCTCGAGCGAGCGCTTGTTGGCCTCCAGGTGCTGGAGCTGGGCCTTAATCTCTTCTGCCGACATGTTCGATAGGTCTTTATCCATCTCTCTCTCCGCCGTAGGAAACGAAATCGAATGCAAATCTGGAAATAATCTAATGCCATCGACGGGCCGCGTCAACAATAGATGCAGCCTGCCTTCGCACCAGCACCAATAGAGGTTAGATTTGCGCGCTACAGTGGTGTACGGGACGTGACATGTGTGTAAGGGCATGCTTCAAGGCTGTTGCCACCTCCTCTCTCGCCAGCTTCTTGGTTGGTTCCGTGCTGTTGACCGCAAGACCCAAAGCGGCAATCCAACCGCGACGTTGCCGTCGCGCGTCATCAGGGCATGACAGTATCCTCAGCCAACGCGAATAGAGCTTTCTGTACCGCCAGGGCCGCTGCCAATGCCCGAAACCCTGGGGGTACACCGCCCAAGCCGCCCACTGCGGGGCCGCGGCCCAACGACCAGATCAACCTCACCGACGAACAATCGCGCATCATGCCAGTGGCCGGCGGTGGCTTCGAGCAGAGTTTCAACGCCCAAGCGCTGGTCGAAACCGAGACCCTGCTGGTGGTGGTGCCGCGGGTCGTGCAGGCAGCCAACGACGAGCAGCAGATCACTGCTATGCTCGAGCGCATCGCGGCACTGCCCGAAGACCTTCCCAAGCCCCAGCAGCTGCTGGCCGACGCCGGCTACTTCAGCGAGGCTAACCTCAACGCCTGCGAGAGCGCCGCTATCGAGCCCTTGATCGCCATCCAGCGCGAGGAGCACCATCCCCATTGGTCGGAGCGCTTCACGCTCCCCGAGGCCCCGCCACCCGAGGCGACCCCCCTCGAGCGCATGGCCCACCGGCTCAAGACCCGCACCGGGCGAGCGACTTATGGCCTACGCAAACAAACCGTCGAGCCGGTCTTCGGCATCATCAAATCCGTGATGGGGCTTCGCCAGCTCGTCACCCGCGGGCTGGACAACGTTCAAAACGAGTGGACCCTGGTGCGTCTCGCATGGAACCTCAAGCGCATGGCCGTATTGCGCCCGCAGTAGGGGGAAAGGGGGGAAAACCCTCGCAGAGCTCAAGGCCCGCATCCTCAAAGGCATCAACGAGATGAACACTGCCCCAGTCGTGTTTCGCTGGAAGAAGTTCGACTTGGAGCTCGCGTGATATGTAACCATATCGATGGAACGATCTTCTAGTGGTGATCGGCACTTGCTCACAACGAATACATCGAGGAGGATGACATGGTTAGCTGTCAGTTCAGCGCGCAAGAAAACAACGGAGTCTCGCGGCCGCTCTTGCCTTCAATCCGGGCCATAGCGCAACGGACGCTGAGCCACCGCCCCAGGCAATCACCCACAATGGGCACGGCCCCTGGCTCGGGCGACTGCTGGCGTCCCTTATGGCGCTCGCCCTGGCGCTGGCCAGCGGGGCAATGGCGGCCAATATCGTCATCGACGACCTTTCGGATTCTGTATCGCCCTCCGCAGGGTGCACGCTCCGCAAGGCGATCGAAAATGCCAACGACGATACCGACTTCCCGTGCAGTGAATGCGTGCAGGGGAGCGGCCACGACACCATTACCTTCAGCGTCGCAGGCACGATCACCCTCTGGGTCGGGGGCACTCTGCCGGACATCACCGATGAACTCACCATCGACGGCGGGGACCAGATCACCATCAGCGGTAATAGTACCCATCGGGTGTTCTTCGCTCAGTCCGATTCTCTCGCGCTGCACAACCTGGCAATAATAGACGGCAAAGC
Source organism: uncultured Chromatiaceae bacterium (assembly GCA_964519095.1). GTDB lineage: Bacteria > Pseudomonadota > Gammaproteobacteria > Chromatiales > Chromatiaceae > JAEHCY01. The sequence continues at coordinate 2,208 of CAZFHV010000235.1, forward strand.
TGGGAGCGGGAACGACGGCGGTGCCATCTTCAACAATGGCGGCGCGCTCACGGTCCGCCACTGCCGACTGTCGAACACTAAGGCTTCTCAAGGCGGGGCCATTTACAATAATAGTGGCGAGCCGCTAATCATCGACAGCACCCTTTCGGGCAATTCAGCGGACGAAGGCGGTGGCATCGTCAGCGCCGGCGATCAGATTAGAATCGAGCGCAGCACCCTATCGGGTAATGCGGCGGATCATGGAGGCGGCATTTACAACGATAGCGCTGGCGAGGTCGAGATCGTCAACAGCACGCTTTCGGGTAATTCGGCAGACTCGGGTGGAGGGATTCACAACGAGGGCGATTTGACCGTCACCAGCAGCACTGTGGCTGGGAGCGCGGTGAAGGATGGTGGCGGCATTACCAACAGGGGCACACGACTTTTACGAACAGTCTCGTCGCCAACAATATCGCGACGGTTGCAGGGGGCGATGCGGATTGCGACAGCGGCTGTCTTTCCTGTATCATCATGGTAGTAATTTGGATGCCGACGGCAGCTGCCCCGACTTCGGCCACACCACCTCCGCCGTCCTCAATCTGGGGCCGCTGGTCAACAACGGCAGACCGACCCGGACCCAGGCCCTGCTCACCGGCAGCGTTGCCATCAAAGCGGGCGACCAGACCGAATGTACGGATCTGGGGGTCACCGACGACCAGCGTGGCTTCACGCGCGATTCCTACTGCGACATCGGCGCCTTCGAGTACGGGGCGTGCCCCCCGACCGACCTCGTGGTCAGCAAGAGCGCCAGCCTGACCACGGTCCGGACCAGCCGGAAGCTCACCTACTGGATCCATGTGGAGAACAAAGGGCCGGACACCGCCGAGAACGTGCAGGTCACGGATGCGACCCCCCTGGGCACTACCTTCATCAGCGTGAGCCCGGACTCCTGCGGCCACCCGCTGGTGGGCTCGGGTGGCACGGTGACCTGCAATTTCGGTACCCTCCGGTCCGGGGATTCGGCAACCATCACCCTGGTGGTCAAGGTCACCGCCCGGGGCCACGCCACGGTGACCAATACCGCCGCTGCGATTTCCGATACATCGGATCCTAACCTGGCGGATAACACCGCCCCTGTGCAGACCCGCGTCTTCGGTAACAATAAGTAACCACCCTTGGCCGGGGGGCTACACCCTCCCGGCCTTATCGCGGGTCCCCCGAAAGCCGTTTCGCTAGGGTGCAGTCCGTAGATCGGGTAAGGCGTGCGTCGCCGTTTTTCCCTGTACACTGATGCCTTGCCGCGCGCCGTAACCCGACAGTGCGCGCCGGAATGTCGGGTTACGCTGCGCTGACCCGCCCTAGTAGGTCGTTCCATCGACAAGCTTACAGATCGCGCGAGCTCCAAGTCGAACTTCTTCCAGCGAAACACGACTGGGACAGCGTTCATCTCGTCGATGCCTTTGAGGATGCGGGCCTTGAGCTTTGGGACCGAGGCGACGCGGATATGGTGCAGGAAGGTGCGGGCCATTTTCGAGAAGGCGCATTCGATCAAGTTGAGCCAAGAGCCATGCTTGGGTGTATGAACCAGCCCTTTTAAGGTGTCAGGTCGCAGATAGCCTGGTTTCGGCGAGCAACTTGGCGGTTGAGAGGTGTGGTCTTGCTTTGAAGCGGGTGCGCGGGGTGGGCGGTTTCTTTGGTCCCCGAGCGGTCTTGAGGAGCTTGCTGAGATCCACCTGTTTGGCCAAGTCCAACAACCAGGCAACGAATGTACCGGGGGGCAGACGAGCCAGCGCGGCCCATTGCTCTTCGGCAACAGCGATGCCGAGACCGGCCATGGTAGTGGCGATCTCCCCGGCCAAGTAGTACTCCGAGACAGTGTCGACGATGCCCTGGGTTGGATGGGCGGCGCGCAGCGCGGCCATGACCACGGCATAGGGGGTGAACGCTACCAAGGTCAGGCAAAACGCGAACAGGGCAGCCTGGGGGTAGCCCCAGGGCAAACGCATCAGTAACAGCTAATATTCCCGGTCCCTGATGGGGGT
>CAZFHV010000236.1:0-4182 GCA_964519095.1 uncultured Chromatiaceae bacterium
CGGTGGCGGACGCCCTGCTGCACATCGGCCACCAGTGGGCCTCGGCCCTGGTGGCGGCCGGGGCCATCGCCGGACTGACCTCGGTGATGCTGGTGCTCTACTACGGCCTGAGCCGGGTCTTCCTGGCCATGTCCCGGGATGGGCTGCTGCCGCCGCTGTTCGCCGCGGTGAGCCCCCGCACCGGCACCCCGGTGCGGGTCATCCTGGCCGCGGGGGTGGCCATGGCGGCCATCGCCGGGCTGACCCCCATCGGCGAGGTGGCCCAGTTGGTGAACATCGGCACGCTGGCGGCCTTCGTGCTGGTCTGCGCCGGGGTGATCCTGATGCGCCGCTCCCACCGGGAGCTGCACCGCCCATTCCGCACCCCCCTGAGCCCGCTCACGCCGCTGCTGGGGATCGGCTTCTGCCTCTACCTGATGTTCAACCTCTCGGCGCTCACCTGGCTACGCTTCGCCCTCTGGATGGGGCTGGGGCTCCTGGTCTACTTCCTCTACTCCCGCTCCCGGAGCAGCCTCGCCGCCACGGCCCCGAGCCCCTGACAGCCCCGGGCATCGCGGGCTCAGGGGGCCTGGCTGGCGGCCTGCAGTAACGCGAGGGTCTCCGCCGCGATCTCCCGCACCTCGGGGTCGGGGTCGTCGAGCAAGCGATCGACGGCGGGGACGGCCCCGGGGTCCCCCGCCAGTCCCAGGAAGTGACAGGCATCGGCACGCAGGCTGGCGGATTCGGCCAGGGTCAACTGCTCGAGCTGGGGGGTCAGGCGCGCCAGTGCGGGGCTCCCCGCCAGGTCTTCCAGCACCGCGCTGATGCCGATGCGGACGGCCATGGAGGTGGAGGGGTCCGCGTAGAGCTGCATGAGCTCGGCCAGGGTGCCGGGGCGCTGCTCCACCAGGGCGCTCAGGCGATCGAGACGCCGCTGCTCGATCAGGTAAGCATAGTATTCGGCCCAGCCGTTACCCTCCGCCGCCCGGGTGATCCACTGGCGCACCTCCGCCGGGGCGAGGGCACCCGCGAGCTCGAAGGGGCCGACGCGCAGCCAGGGCACCCCGCGCACCCCGAGCCGCTCCGCCTCTTGGGGATGAGCCAGCAGATTGACGACCTCCAGCCGCCCGAGCCGCCCCTCCTTCAGGGCCCGGGCCAGGGCGTCGAGGACCACCGGACACTGGCTGCAGCCGGGCGCAATGAAGAGCAGGGCGCTGGGGAGGGGTGCCGGTACCATGCTCCTGGGGTCCGAGGGGAGAGGGGTGCCCGGTGGGGCTCGAAGAGGGGCCATCCGGCCCAGGAATGCTGTCACAGGGCGGGGTCGCGTTACAATCGAGGCCATTAGTACCAGCTAATAAACTTGGTTTATGCTGGGTCACTAAAAACTGTTTTGACACCTTTGTTTACCCCTCAGTATTGTCGTGCATCCACGAACCCAGCTCCCAAAGACAGGCCTAAAGGTCGGTCGCAGGCCCCGCCAGAGGGTCCGGTCGACTCCCCCGGACGCGGAAGATCAAGCGGGTCAACCTCGAGGGACGTTGCAGAGAGTTTCGGCGGACGCAAGTCCCTGGAAGCGAGCGATTGCCGACCGCCAAACGGCGCCCCGGCCCCAGTCACTGCAGTAAGACACTAGGAGAAAAGCACCATGCCAACGTTCGTTCGTACTGACAAGTGCGATGGCTGCAAAGGCCAGGACAAGACTGCCTGCATGTACATCTGCCCCCACGACCTGATGAAGCTGGACAAGGACGGCTCCGAGACCGGTTGGGCCATGAAGTCCTACAACCAGGAGCCCGAGCAGTGCTGGGAGTGCTACTCCTGCGTGAAGATCTGCCCCCAACAGGCCATCGAGGCCCGTCACTACGCCGACGTGGTGCCCATGGGCGCCTCCGTGCAGCCGCTGCGTGGCACCGACTCCATCATGTGGACCATCAAGTTCCGCAACGGCCTGATGAAGCGGTTCAAGTTCCCCATCCGCACCACCCCCGAGGGCTCCATCGACCCCTACGGTGGCAAGCCGAGCGCCAACATGGCCGACATCGACAAGGCGGGCTTCTTCACCACCGGCACCGACGGCCTGCATGCCGCCGATGCCAGCCAGCTGATCCGCAAGTAGCGGCCCGACCCCAACCTAACCAAGCACTGGATTCATCACTGAGGTAAGACACATGGCAGGAGAGTTCGGTAATCCTGAAGTCATCGAAGAAGAGGTCGACATCCTCCTCATCGGTGGGGGTATGGGTGCCTGCGGGGCCGCCTACGAGTTAGGCCCCTGGCTGGATCAGGCCAAGGCCCAGGGCGTGGACCTCAAGGTCAAGCTGGTCGACAAGGCCGCCATGGATCGCTCCGGCGCCGTGGCCCAGGGCCTGTCCGCCATCAACACCTACATCGGCCCGGAGCAGGACCCGGCCGACTATGCGCGCATGGTCTCCAACGACCTGATGGGCATCACCCGCGACGACCTGGCCTATGACCTGGGCCGGCACGTGGACGACTCGGTGCATCTGTTCGAGGAGTGGGGCCTGCCGATCTGGAAGCAGCCCGGTGACGAGGGCAAGCCCCTGGTCGAGGGCGGCCGCCCGGTGCGCTCCGGCAAGTGGCAGATCATGATCAACGGCGAGTCCTACAAGTGGATCGTCGCCGAGGCGGCCAAGAAGGCCTTGGGCACCGAGCGCATCCAGGAGCGCGTCTTTATCGTCAAGCTGGTCAACGACAAGAACGACCCCGGCCGCGTCGCCGGCGCCGTGGGCTTCTCGACCCGCGAGCACACGCTCCATGTTTATAAGTTCAAGGCCTGCCTGCTGGTGGCCGGTGGCTGCGTGAACATCTTCCGTCCCCGCTCCGTGGGCGAGGGCACGGGCCGCGCCTGGTACCCCGTCTGGAACGCCGGCTCCACCTATGCCATGGCCGCCGAGGCCGGCGCCGAGCTGACCATGATGGAGAACCGCTTCGTGCCCGCCCGCTTCAAGGACGGCTACGGCCCGGTGGGTGCCTGGTTCCTGCTCTTCAAGTCCAAGGCCATCAATGCCTATGGCGAGGAGTACCTCTCCAAGCCCGAGGCCCAGACCCTGTTGCAGCCCTACGGCCCCTACAACCGCGCCTACGTGACCCCCTCGTGCCTGCGCAACCACGTCATGCTCAACGAGATGCTGGAAGGCCGGGGTCCCATCTACATGGACACCGTCACCGCCCTGGGCAAGCTCGCCGAGACCATGACCCCCAAGGAGATCAAGCACCTGGAGGCCGAGGCCTGGGAAGACTTCCTCGACATGTGCATCGGCCAGGCGGGCGTCTGGGCGGGTGAGAACATCGAGCCCGAGAAGACCAACTCCGAGCTCATGCCCACCGAGCCCTACCTGCTCGGCTCCCACTCCGGTTGCTGCGGTATCTGGGTGTCTGGCCCCACCGATCTGGGTGCCCCCACCAGCGAGGCGCTGGACGGCGTTCCCGGCCACCTGCCCTCCGGCTGGAACTGGGGCTACCGCTCCATGACCACCGTCAAGGGGCTCTTCACCGCCGCTGACGGCGTGGGTGCCTCGGGCCACAAGTTCTCCTCCGGCTCCCATGCGGAGGGTCGCCTGGCGGCCAAGGCCATGGTCAAGTTCGCCATGGACAACAAGGACTGGAAGCCCGAGCTGGACACCTCCGTCGCGGAGCTGATCGACGAGATCTATCGCCCGGTGCGCAATTACCTCGAGCACAAGGACTACACCACCGCGATCGATGTGAACCCCCACTACATCACCCCGCGGATGCTCCAGTTCCGTCTGCAGAAGATCATGGACGAGTACGTGGCCGGTGTGGCGACCTACTACCGCACCAACGCCAAGATGATGGAAGTCGCCGAGCGCAAGCTCGAGATGCTGAAGGAAGACGCCCTCAAGATGCGCGCCAAGGATCTCCACGAGCTGCTGCGCGCTTGGGAGAACTATCACCGCATCCTGGCCGGCGAGGCCCACATGAAGCACATCCAGTTCCGCGAGGAGAGCCGCTACCCCGGCTTCTACTACCGGATGGACTTCAACAAGGTGGACGACGAGCATTGGAAGTGCTTCGTCAACTCCATCTATGACCGCAAGACCAAGACCTGGACCGTGTTCAAGCGCAAGCACGTGGATCTGGTCGACAAGGCCAAGTCCTACAAGTAAAGCTGTAGGACGACAGATGGTCTGGCCACATGGAAGAACCCGGACAAAACTGGAA
>CAZFHV010000237.1:0-4115 GCA_964519095.1 uncultured Chromatiaceae bacterium
TGAAATCGGATCGGACCCATTTCAGGATTCACGAAAAATGGCGACTCTCCGGGCTCCGCGTACCACCACCAGCGATCCCGGTACACCTTGCGGTTGTTCTGCATCCGCTCCGGCTTGACCCGCTCCTCGACGATGGCGAGCAGCGCGGGATAATCCGCCGCGACCTTCCCCGGATAGTCCTTGGGCACCCGCCCGCCGCGCAGCCACTCCTTGCGCTGGTCGTCGTCGGCCCTCGTCCAGCACCCGTCGGCCGAGCGGTCCAGCGGCCAGTCGTGGAAGTTGATGACCCAACGGCTGGGGGACTGGTCGGGGCGGCTGTTGAGGTCCTCGCCGTTGAGGTAGGGGAAGAGGCAGTCACGGTGCCTCGGATCCTGGGCGAGCAGGGCCTCGACCTCGGCGGGATCGAGCACGAAGCCCATGCCGAGGACGATGGAGCCCTGGAAGGACTTGTCTTCGTTGGCCTTGAGCCGCTTGGGCGGGCCGCTCACGGCGCCGGGGGCGGTGAGGTAGGGCGTGATGCCGGGGACCGGGCGGTCGTCGAGCACCCAGGGTCCGTGCCAGTCGCCCCCCTTCGGAGCCCGGTACAGCCACACATGGGCCACCTCCAGGTTGGCCGTACCGGGCCACTTGCGGCTGGGGACGGCGCGGGGGATGGCGATGCCGCGGGCGGCGAGCTGGTCGAGGCCCACCTTGCGGGTGTCGCCTTGGGCCAGGGTGTTGGTGGCGAGGAGCCCCGCCGTGCCGCCGGGGCGCAGCAGGCTCGCGGCGCGCAGGAAGAAGTAGGCGCAGAGGTCCGCGCTGCCGCGCTTTCCGGCAGCCAGGTGGGCCACCAGGTAGTCGCGGTAGGCGGTGCCGAGGTTGCCGGTGATCTTCTGGCCGCCCATGAAGGGCGGGTTGCCGATGAAGGCATCGAAGCCCCCTCTTTTCCCCTCTCCCTCAGGGAGAGGGGCAGGGGTGAGGGGCTCTCCCTCGCCGTTGCTCAGAAAGACCTCGGGAAACTCCAACGGCCAGTGGAGGGGCCGATGGGGTCCGAGCCAGTCCGCCGCCCGGCGCTCCATGCTCCCGAAGTCGAGCAGGGCGGCGCCTTTGAGCAGATCATTGCCATGCCGGCCCTTCGTCCCGGCCGCGGCAAGCCGGGCGCCGGTCAGGAGATCCGCAAGCAGGCGGGTCTGGCGCACATCCTCCTCGGCGTCGGCGAGCAGCAGGGCCTTGATCTCGACCTCATCGAGGCTGGTGTCTGGGATGGCAGCCAGCTCGGCGCGCTTCCTGGCGGCGTCGCGCAGATGATCCGCATGCGCGGAGAGGCGCCGTTGACCGCTGCCGTCGATGTAGAAGCCCTCCAGCTCGTCGAGGCGGGCGATGCCCAGCAGGGAGTCGCCGGCGCGGATGGCGTGGTCGAGGAAGGTGAAGGGCTTGTCCCGTTGCAGGGTGACCAGCCACAGGGAGAGCTTGGCCATCTCGACCGCCAGGGGGTTCTTGTCGACCCCGTAGAGGCAGCGGTCGGCCACCAGGCGTTGGGCGATGATCAGGCGCTCGTCGCGGTCCTGGGGAATGGGGCAGTCGGGCGGGCGGTCGCTGCTGAGGCGGCCCTCGGGAGCAATGACGAACAGGTTCGGGTTGGTCTGCTCCAGCCGCTCCCAGGCCTCCACCAGCTTGGCGGCGAGGTAGCGGCAGGCTTGTACCAGGAACGCACCCGAGCCGCAGGCGAGGTCGCAGACCTTGAGCGCCAGGATCTCGGCGGGCCCGCGCAGGGTCTCGGGCGCGGGCGGAATGCCCTCGGCCATGCCGGCGTAGACCAGGGGGTCCAGGGCGTGGCGGACCAGGGGCTCGGTGAGCTCCGGGGGGGTGTAGTGGGTGCCGGTGCTGCGCCGATCCTGTCCGGCGGTGACGAAGACGCTGCCCGGGGTGATCACCACCGGGTAGCCCAGGCTGTCGGCGCGGAGCAGGCCGGCGAAGGGCCGCACCCGGGCGAGGAGGGCCTCGTCGTTGTCGCAGGCGCTGGGCAGCCGTGCCTCGTCGAGCGGGTCAGGGGTCGTGAGGGCCCGTTCCAGGGCGGCGGGGCTGCGCTTGGTCAGCGCCTTGAGGTGCTCGACCAGGGTGGCGGTACCGCGGGCCGCCAGTTTCTCCAGCTCCGCGAGGGGGACCTCGGCGCTGGCGCCCTGGGTGGCGCTGAGGCCCAGCACGGCCTGGGGCGTGCGTTTGGCGGTGTGGTCCAGCAGACCCTCGTAGACGGTGCCGATGTTCTCGACGCTGAGCGCGTTGAACGAGAGCCGCCGCGCCTGGGCCGGTCCGCCGCCGGGGGTGGCGATGCGCAGGTACTGCAGGGCCTCCAGCAGGTGCAGCAGGGTGCGGCTGTGGATGGGCAGCGGGTCGGCGGCCGTCTGGCGCCAGTGGCTGTGCGGCAGGCGGCCTTCGAGGAAGGGGAAGCGGTCCGGGTCGAAGAGCTTGCCGCCGTAGGCGGGCAGGCGCAGGTCCTGGTACTCGCTGCCGGCGTAGATGAGGCGGAACAGGGCCAGCAGCCGGTTCCAGGCGTCGTGGCGACGCTCCAGGATCTCCTCGCCGAGTTGGTCGGCGGTCTCCCGAAGCTGCGCGCCGAGGGTGGAGACGGCGTAGTGCTGGTTGTAGACCGGGTTGTTCAGGGGCAGGAGCTGGCGTTCCTCGGCGAACAGCAGAAACACCAGCCGCATCATCACGGTGAGCCCGGCCTCGTAGAGCCGCTCCGGGATCACGCCCGTGAGCAGGTGGCGCCCGCGCTCCTTGTCGAGCCGGTCCAGGGATTGGATCAGGATCTCCAGGGCGTGCCGGACCTGCAGCCCGAGCTGGTCGGTGATCGCCTGCTGGTTCTCGGCACTCTCGGCGAACAGGGCGGGCAGGGTGTCTCCGGGTGCGACGCCGAAGAAGCGCCGTACCCCGAGCAGGCTCACGAGCGAGCGCAGGGTGAGCGGCTCCTCCATCCAGAGGCCCGCCTGCCAGGTGGCGGTGCTGGCCGCTGCCTCGCGGGGGGCATGCACCAGGAGCCAGTCCTCGCCGTTGGTGACCAGACCCAGGGGCACATCCAGGGCCCGCAGCAGCTCCGCCATGCGGGTGCCGGGGGATGCCTTCCAGCGGTAGCCAAGTACGGCCCTGTCGAGCGACTGGCCGGCTGGGTAAAGGTTGATCAGCAGGCGGACCCGCCGTCCAGCATCTGGCTGGGCCTCTGCTGTCGCCGGCTCCGGCGCGAGGGCAGAAAACAGATCGCCGGCCGGTGCCTGCACCAGGGCCAGGTCCGGGCGCAGGGTCTCGCCCTCCTCGGTCTTGACCAGGCGCAGCTCGGCGGGAAGCGCTTGGTCCCGCACCAGACGGTCGCTGGGCAGGCTCAGCACTTCCCCGAGGACCAAGCCGATCCACTCCCGGTGCAGCGCCGGGTCTGGGCGGTGGCCGAGCTGGCTCGCCCGCCACTCCTCGTAGGCCTGGCCGAGCCGCCGGCGCGTCTCCGAGTCCACCGTATCCAGCCCCTGCGGAAACACCCGCAGCAGTACCGGCAACGACAGGAACGGCCCCGACTGCTCGATCAGGGTCAGCCATTCGGCGTGGTGGCGGGAGGTCGACATCCCAGAGGCGCGGCTGACTGCGATGACTGGCGGTCTAAGGGGCCGATTCGGCGACCTTCGCTGTCAGCGTGACACCAAGCGCCCTGCAAACACGCTGCACGGTATCCAGCCGCGGCTGAGCATTTGGGCGCAGCGCCTTGTACAGGGCCTCGCGTTTGATCCCGGAGGCCCTGGCGATCTCGGTCATGCCCCGGGCCTTTGCAATGTGCCCCAGGGCCGCTGCCAACTCGCCGGGATCGCCATCTTCGAGCACTTGGCGCAGATACTCGGCGACGTCCTCCTTGGTCTCGAGGTACTGCGCCATGTCGAATTCCGGGAGCTCGCTGATCTTCACCTTCGTTGTCATGCTGCCTCACTCCAACAAGCTGGCTGCCAGCTTCTGTGCCGTCTCGATATCGGTCGTCTGACTGCCCTTATCCCCGCCGCCGAGCATCAGGATCAGCGCTGGGCCTCGGTGCAGGTAGTACATACGCCGAAGGAGCACAGGAAGCGGAAGCGAGTGCGACGCCCCCCGCGTAGCCGTAG
>CAZFHV010000238.1:0-4085 GCA_964519095.1 uncultured Chromatiaceae bacterium
ACTGCCCGTATTTTACCCGTTCGAAAAGGGGTGAAGTCCGACAGGCTGCTAGGGTTTGGGCGTGGCGACCGGGGGTTGGGCGGTGGCCGCATCCGTCGCCTGGGTGGCCGCACTGCTGGCCTTGGCGGCGGCCCCGGCGGCCTTCTGGGTGGCGGCCGCGCCGGGTTGAGCCGGGACGGCGGCGGGCGCCGTGGCAGCACCCGGGACCTTCGGGGCAGTGGTGGCGGCCGGCGTGGCGGGGACGGCCGCGGCCGGAGCCGTAACCCCCGTGGCCTTCTGGGTGGCGGTCGCGGCGGGCTGGGCCGGGACGCCCGCGGCCGCTGGGGCCTTCGGGGCCTGGGTGGCCGCGGCCTCTCCCTCCTGGGACTTGCCCTTGGCGCGGCAGTAAGGTGCTACGGTGCGTCCATCTTTACGCGTATAGCCGCTCGCCCAGGCGCACTCGGCGTTGGCGGCGCAGGCTGCTTCCGCGAGCCCCTGGCAGGCGGACGCCGCGAGGGAGACCCCGGGGCTGCCGAGGGCGAGACCCAGGGCCGTGGCCAGGGTCGCGAGGGAGGGTTTGGTCAGGCGGTGCTTTTCCGACATCTGAAGTCTCCTTGTGGGTGGATGGAAGGGGGACCGAGCACGGGCCATCCGCGTCTCGGACAAAATATGCGATATCAGTCACAATTTGCAAGGGCGTGGGCCCCTTGGGTCGGCGGTTCCTCGGGGCGAACCGCTGGATCGCCCTTGGCACGGGCCAGCTCCAAATAGCGCTGATGGAGCCGCCGGGCCTGGGCCCAGAGGGCCTCCGGCGTGCCGCTATTGTCGATGACGTCGTCGGCGGCCCGCAAACGGGCCGAGCGCGCCGCTTGCGCGGCGAGGATTCGGCCCACGGCCGCCTCCTCTAGGCCGTCCCGATCCCGCACCCGGCGGATCTGCTCTGCCTCCGGGAGGTCCACCACCAGGACCCGATCCGCGAGCTCCGTCTGACGGGTCTCGATGAGGAGCGGGATCACCAGCACCGCATAGGGGGCCGAAACCCTGGCCAGACGCTCCAGCATCAGGGCGCGGATGCGCGGGTGGAGGATGGCCTCGAGCCGCGCGCGGGCGGCGGGGTCGCTGAAGACGCGCTCACGGAGCAGGGGTCGGTCGAGCTCGCCCCCGGGGGTGAGCACCGGGGTCCCGAAGGCGTCGACGATCTCCGCAAGCCCAGGGGATCCGGGCTGGACCACCTCCCTTGCGAGCTGATCGGTGTCGATCACCGCCGCCCCGAGCTGCTCGAGATGGCGCGCCAGGGTGCTCTTGCCGCTGCCGATACCACCGGTCAGGGCCACGGTGAGCATCCCTAGCGGAGCCCGCTCCAGTTCAGGTACCAGCTGCTGATCTCGTGCCCCCACAGCAGGGCGATCCAGCCGGCGAGGGCCAGGTAGGGCCCGAAGGGGATGGGCAGGTCCCTATGGCGGCCACCGAACAGGATCAATCCCACCCCCACCAGAGATCCCAGCAGTGCGGAGATCAGCACCACCTGGGGCAGCGCCTGCCAGCCGAGCCAGGCGCCAAGCACCGCCAGGAGCTTGAAGTCCCCGTAGCCCATCCCTTCCTTGCCCGTAAGGAGCCGAAAGCCCTGGTAGGCCAGCCAGAGGACCAGGTAACCCGCAGCGGCCCCGATGATGGCGGACGCCGGATCGCTGAAGCCGTGGCCCAGGCTCAAGAGGAGCCCGGCCCAGAGCAAGGGCAGGGTGATGCTGTCGGGCAGGAGCTTGACGTCGAAGTCGATGAAGGTCAGGGCGAGGAGCGCCCAGGTGAGTCCCAGGGCGGCCCAGGTGCGCCATTCCGGGCCGAAGCGCCACACCACGACGAGGGCCAGGAGCGCCGCCAGCCCCTCCACCAGCGGATAGCGCAGCCCGATGGGGGCCCGGCAGGCCGAGCAACGCCCCCGCAACAGGAGATAGCTCAGCAGGGGCAGATTCTCCCAGGGCCGCAGCGGGTGGCCACAGGAAGGGCAGTGGGAGCCGGGCCGGGCGAGATCGAAGGGCTGGACGGCATCCTGGAGGGCGGGAAGGGCGGCGAGCTCGGCGCAATCCCGCCGCCACTGGCGCTCCAGCATGCGCGGCAGCCGATAGATGACCACGTTGAGGAAGCTGCCGATGATCAGGCCGCCGACCAGGGCACCGATGAGCCAGGGGGCAGAAGTGGACAAGGTGGCGCCGCGTTCGGGAGATCGGGGGACGGCTGGGGTGCCCCTAGAACACCGAGGCCATCTTGAAGATGGGCAGGTACATGGCGACCACCAGCCCCCCCACCAGGATGCCGATCACGACCATGATCATGGGCTCGAGCAGGCTGCTCAGGGTATCGACCGCGTTGTTGACCTCCTCCTCGTAGAAGTCCGCCACCCTGGCCAACAGCTCGTCGAGGGCGCCGGCCTCCTCGCCGATCCCCGTCATCTGCACCACCATGTGGGGAAAGAGGTTCTGCTGCCGCATGCTGAGCTGCAGGGACTGACCCGTGGCCACGTCTTCGCGGATGCGCAGGATGGCGTCCGCGTACACCGCGTTGCCGGTGGCACCGGCCACCGACTCCAGCGCCTCCACCATGGGCACGCCGGCGCTGAAGGTGGTGGACAGGGTCCGGGCGAAGCGGGCGATGGCGGCCTTGTTGAACAGGGGCCCCAGGACGGGGACCCGCAGGGAGGTCCGGTCCACCAGGCGCCGGAAGTCCTCCGAGCGCTTCCAGCCCTGGACGGCGGCATAGCCCGCGACGACGGTCGTCAGCAGGATGAGCCACCACCAGGCCTGCACCCAGTCGGAGATGTCGATAACCAGGAGGGTAAAGGCGGGAAGGTCTGCACCGAAGCTGCTGAACAGTTCCTTGAAGGCCGGGATGACGAACATCAGGATGATGGCGGTCACCAGCACCGCGACCGCGATCACCATGGCGGGATAGAACAAGGCCTTCTTGATCTTGCCCTTGATGGACTCCATCCGCTCCTTGTAAGCGGCGACCTTGTTGAGCATGTCGTCGAGCACACCCGCGCTCTCCCCGGCCGCCACCAGGTTGCAGAACAACCGGTCGAAGTGCAGCGGGTGCTCGCGCAGGGCCGAGGCCAGGGAATTCCCCGCCTCGATGTCCGCCTTGATGCTGAAGAGGAGGTCCTGGAGCCTGGGTTTCTCCGCCCCCCGGGCGACGATGTCCATGGCCTGCACCACGGGTACACCGGCGGAGACCAGGGTGGCGATTTGGCGACTGAAGGTGGCTATGTCCTTGGCGACCACCCTCTTGGTGTTCAAGAGAGCAAGGGGCTCCACCTTCTTCTTGACCTTAAGGGGTCTGACTCCTTGTCGTCGCAGCTCCGCCCGCACCAGGGCCTGATCGGAGGCGCGGGATTCCCCTTTGATGCGGGTCCCGCGCCCGTCGAGGCCCTCCCAGGCGTAGACGTGGGATTTCTCGACGCGCGGTTTGGATGCCGCTGCCTGGGCCATGGTTTGGGGCCGGCTCAGTCCGTGGTGACCCGATTGAGCTCTTCGAGGCTGGTGAGACCGGCCTTGACCTTGCGCAGGCCCGACTGGCGCATGTCCGGCACCCCCTCGCGACGGGCCTGCTCGGAGAGCTGCAGGGCGTTGGCGCCGCTGAGGATGAGCCGTGCCATGGACTCGGTGATGGGCATTACCTCGAAGATACCCGCCCGTCCGCGGTAGCCGTCGGTGCAGTGATCGCAGCCCACCGCCCGATACAGGGTGACGCCGCTGTCTACGTCGGCCGGGGAGAAGCCCTGGGTCAACAGGGTGTCTTTAGGGACGGACTCCTCGGTCTTGCAGTGGCGGCAGAGCTTGCGCGCCAGCCGCTGGGCCATGATCAGGATCACGGAGGAGGTGATGTTGAAGGGCGGCACGCCCATGTTGGCGAGGCGGGTGAGGCTCTGGGGCGCGTCGTTGGTGTGGAGGGTGGATAGGACTAGATGGCCGGTCTGGGCCGCCTTGATCGCGATCTCCGCGGTCTCCAGGTCGCGGATCTCGCCCACCATGATGATGTCGGGGTCCTGGCGCAGGAAGGCCTTGAGCGCGGCGGCGAAGGTGAGCCCCGCCTTGTCGTTCACGTTCACCTGG
>CAZFHV010000239.1:0-2829 GCA_964519095.1 uncultured Chromatiaceae bacterium
CAGCGGTGAGGATCGGCGGCTGCCGATGGATCGGGGCAAGCCATTGGCCAGTTCCGGCACGCTCAATCGCCTGGAGCTCCGCAAGCTCAGCGCCCAGCTGCGCCTGAGCGTGCGCGGCATTTGGGTGTCCTTCTCCGAGAGCTACCCCTACCCCGCGTTGTTCCGCCAGCTCCTGCACAACCTGCGTGCCCCACCACCGCCTCCCTGGGCCGCCTGAACGCCAACTCAGCCGACCCCCCGCCCTTTACCCCACCACCCACAGCCCGATCCGTTGGGGCTGAGGGGCCGCTTTGCTCCGGATCCTGGCTGCCGCGTTCCCACCAGAGGAAAACCGCCCCCCTCTCGCCCCATTCCTGGCTCTCTACCCCTCGATAGTCCACCCGCTGCCTCCGATCTGCTCCCATGGACCTGATTGCAGCGTTCAACCGCCTCTCTATCCCCTCCATTGGACGGTCGGTGAGCGATGCGGGCTAGGTTTCTTCCGATGGCTGCAGTCGCATGTAAGGGGCGCGCCCGAAACCTACTTTTCCCGCTGCCAAGGGCCGTTGGGCTGAGACCCCCCACGACCCCGTTGACATCTGGACTTCCGCGATCAGGCCGGGGAATGCCCGGATGACTGTCCTGTGCTCAGTCCGCTTTGGGTTTGGCGTCCTTTGCTTCCGTGGCGGCCGCCGGCTTGGCGTCCTTGCGTTCCGCCGGCGTAGCCGGCTGGGTGGCGGTGGCGCCCTGCCCGCTCAGCTCGCCCCAGAGGGTAGTCAGGTGCCCCTGCTGCCAAGCCGCGCCCAGGGCAGCCAGGAGCAGCAGGAGGACCAGGTACAGGCCCCAGGGACGGTGTTTCTCGGCGAAGGGATCGTGCAGGGAGCGCTCCGCCCCGCGCGGTAGCTGGGCGGTGCCGGTCAGGGTCGCCCCAAAGGGGGTATTGATCTTGGCGAGGGTGTTGACCGCCCAGCCATTGGCATCGAGCAGGGGACCCAGGTTGCGCTGGCGGAGCTTGAGGTAGGCCATGAGCATGGAGGGCCCGGAGATCACCAGCACCAGTCCCACCAATGCCAGGGGCATCTGCCACCAGCTGAGCGCCATGAAACCGGTGACCACCGAGGCCAGGGCGGTGCCGATGGCGCCCACGGCCAGGCCCATGGCGGCAAAGATACCGGCAAACTTGGCGATGTCGAAGGGGGCGGCTGGTGCCGGGGGTGCCTTGCCCGCTTCCATATGGGCGGCGGTGTCCGCAATACCCTTGGCCCGCCCCGCCTCCACCTCCTTGTCCCGGGCCCCGGCGAACTTCTCGATCTGCTCCCCCACCATGCGGGCCACCCGCTTGTAGGGAGACCAGAAGGCCTGGGAGACGCTGATCGGGTGCTCGAGGATCTTGACGATGGTGGCGTCCCAGTCCCGGCCCTGGCGGTCGTAGAAGACGCCGTTGCGGCCCACCATCAGGTTATCGGCGTCCCCGTCCGTGAAGGCGGCGACGATGGTCATCTTCTCATCGCCCCCGCGGCGCTTGCAGTCACAGTAGGCCAGATAGGTGCGGCTGAGCCCCGCCAGGGCGCTGTGGGCCGCCACGTCGTTCACCCGCACGCACAGCTCACAGCTCCGGCCATCGAGGTAGAGGGTGCCCACCTGGAAGATCGCCTTCTTGCCCGGGGTATAGAAATCCCGCAGGGAGACGAAGTTGTTGAGCAGGGTGTGGAGATGGCCGTAGCAGTAGACCAGGCGGTCGACGGAGTCGATGGCGTTGGCCGCGGCCTCGAGCTTCTTGTCCTCGCCGATCAGCGCCAGGATCGAGTCCTGGGATCCGTCGCCCAGGAGGCCCTTGACCCGGGTGATCCCGAGCGGCTCCACCCCGGCACCGCGCTTGCGCCCCTGCCAGGCGGTATAGGCGGCGAAGCGGCCCTTGATGTCCTGCCACTGGGCCTCGCTCAGCTCATCGATATCCCCCAGCAGGGGCACGCAGACCTGGGTGCGGAAGGCCTCCAGGACCTCGGTCCAGGCGGGGTTGAGCCCCTGACGCAAAGGGAGTCCGCGATCAGCCGCAATCAGGGCCAGGGGTAGGGCCGCCACCTCGGCGGAGCTCGGGGCGAGGGCCTGGCTGGCGATGGCGGTGTAGTTGGCCTCGCCCGGATTGAGTGGGGTCACGGCACGGGGGTCGTAGCCGGCGAGGCGGGTGCGGATGAAGTAGTCGTCGATCTTGGCGCAAGCCGCCTCATAGGCCGCGGCGGCCTGGGCGGTGGCCTCTCCCAGCGGCAGGATCCCCGCCGCGTCGGCCTCGGCCCACCACTCGGCATAGGCCGCCGCCTCCGCGAAGAACTGCTCGCAGAGCCCCTGGGTGATCCCGGGGGAGCCGCTACGATCAGGCTCGGACCCCACGCAGGCCATGATGTCCTCGATGGTTTGGCGAACCCTGGGGTCCTCGGCCGCCTCGGCGGGGATCACCCCATCGCCATTGAAGCGGGTCGAGGCGAAGATCCGATTGGTGTCGGCCGTATCCGCGGCGGTGATGACCTTGGCATCCGCCTTACCCAGGTTCTCCAGGATGCGCCGGGCTGATTGCAGCACCAGGGCACCCTCCTCGGTGGTCTCATCGATGGCCGCCAGCGGCAGGACGTCCTCGCCTTTGAGGAGATCCGCAGGCTCCTTGAGCACGCCGCATATCCACTGCACCGCCGCCAGGACCTCGGGGGCACGGATGCGCCCGTCCTGATCTCCATCGAGCAGCGCCAGGGTGTGGGCATCGAACTCCACACCGCTGGTGGGGCAGCTCAAGGCCGCCCACAGCTTCTGATCGAGCTCGCCCAGGTGGCGAAGGTCCGCACTGGTTTCGATGCGGAC
>CAZFHV010000239.1:2839-4061 GCA_964519095.1 uncultured Chromatiaceae bacterium
ACAAGCGGGAGGCGTTCCGCGAGGTGTTCGCGGGTTTCGATGCGGACCTGGTCGAAACCCCCGACGCGGTGGAAGCGCCAGTGGTGGCCGCCCTTTTGAGAGGCTGAGGTCATGGTGGATCTCCAGAGGTCAGGTCAGTGGGAGTGCTCGCGGCACCGGGGCCAAGCAGTTTACTAGTTTTGCGACGTAAGTCACAGAAAATCGACCCTGCGCCAATAACGCGGGGGCGTCCGAGACGCTCAGAGGATACCCAACCGGACACCCGCCATACTACTGCCAAGGCCCCTAAAAGATTGACGCCCTCTCGAGGAGGGCGTCAGTGGGTCATGAGTGAGGCAGTCGCCGCTTCTATCTCGGGAAGCGACGCTGCGCTCAGGATTCGGCGGGCTTGTAGAAGAGGTGCTGGCCGATACGGGCGGTGCGCTCGAAACGGCGCGACCAACTGGGCTTGACGTGATCGGCGTGATAGTAGAGGGCGCCCTTGGTAGGGTCCTCCGACAACCCCATGAGGGTTCGCCAGGCGACCTGTTGCGCGCTCTCCCAAGCCTCGTCGTCGCGGGGGGCGTCCTTCTTGCCGTCACACCACCAAGAGAACTGGCAACTGCGACGTGTCCCCTGTTTGACCACCTCGCATACGGAGGAGGGGAACTTGCCGGACTTGGCGCGATTGAGCGTCACAGCGGCGATCGCCACCTGGCCCTTCACGGACTCGGAGCGAGCCTCGTGATACACGTTCATCGCCAGGCATTCCAGCGTCTTCTCGAAGCCCGCTGAGACCTGAGGGGACTCCGAGGGATCGGGTGTCGCAACCGGGGCTGGGCGCATGGCCACTACCGCCGGTGCGATGACAGCCACCAAGATGGCACGCACCAATGCGGACATGGATCTTCCTGCCTCTCTTCGACAAAAGGGACGCCAAATGTTACGGATCAGAATCCATAAGTCAAGCTTAGGTCTGACATTCGACCCATAAGGACATATGATGGAATGCCCGGAACCGGGCGAACCGCTCCCCTTTCCGTGCCGGAATCGGCCGCCCGCGAGGCGTCAGGAGCCCGCAGCTTCAGCCAGTCCGTCCGGACTTTCTCTCCTGGCGCCCACCCCTGACATTCCCCTGCCCGCTGGGCCAACCGCAGGGCTCCCGAACGATGATTGCATGCCGAACAGGACCTTAGCGCGGAAGTCGTCATCCAAGGCGGCCTTGAAGCGCTTCTGCCTGACG
>CAZFHV010000240.1:0-3952 GCA_964519095.1 uncultured Chromatiaceae bacterium
CTGGCCGCGGACCCCCAGGGCACCCTCCAGGGGTTCCTGGCGCTCCAGGTCCGGGGGAGCGAGGGGGCCACCGACAGCCTGCGCCTGCTGCGCCGCCGGTTGGCGGCGCGGCCCCCCGCCCGCGCCGAGGCCCTGGACGCGGGTCTCGCCCTGCTGGCGGGGACGGACCTCCGGGAACGCTTGGGGGAGCTGGCCTGTCCGCTGCTCTGGCTGCTGGGGGAGCGCGACACCCTGATCCCCCGCACCCTAGCGGATCGACTGCCCAGCCTCTTGATCGGGGGCGAGGTCCGCGTACTCTTCGGCGCTGGCCATGCCCCCTTTCTCTCCCACCCCGCAGTCCTGCAGGCGGCGATCGCCGACTTCCTCCGGCTGCTGCGCTTCGGAGCGCGACCCCAATGAACCCCAATCCCATCGACAAGCGTCTGGCGCGCCGCGCCTTCGAGCAGGCCGCGGGGGACTACGACCGGGTGGCGGTGCTCCAGCAGGAGATCGCCCGGCGCATGCTGGATCGTCTCGACTACATCCGGCTCGACCCCCGGGTGGTGGCGGACCTGGGGGCCGGCACCGGCTACTCCACGGAGCTCCTGCAACGGCGTTACCCGCAGGCCCAGGTCCTGGCCCTGGACTTCGCCCTCGGCATGCTGGCCCGCGCCCGGGAGCGTTCGGGCGGGGGGAGGCCGCCCCTGTGCATCGGCGCGGACGCCGAGGCCCTGCCCCTGGCCGATGCCAGCCTGGACCTCCTCTTCTCCAGTGCCCTCTTGCAGTGGTGCAACGACCTGGGCGGGACCCTACAGGGATTCCTGCGGGTGCTGCGCCCCGGGGGGCTCTTGCTCTTCACCACCTTCGGCCCGGACACCCTTGCGGAGCTGCGCGCCGCCTGGGCCAGCGTGGATGGCTATTCCCATGTCAGCACCTTCCTGGATCTCCACGACGTCGGCGACCTGCTGCTCCAATCCGGTTTCGCGGACCCGGTGATGGACGTGGAGCGGATCACCCTCACCTACGAGACCGTCCCCGACCTGATGCGCGACCTCAAGACCCTCGGCGCCCACAACGTCACCGGCGCCCGCGCCCGCGGCCTCACCCCGCCCCTGCGCCTGCGGGCCATGATCGAGGCCTACGAGGGCTTCCGCCGGGACGGGCGGCTCCCCGCCACCTACGAGGTGGTGCACGGCCACGCCTGGGCCCCCCGGCAACGGGTCACCGCCGACGGGGTGGGGATCCCACTCGCGCTTCTCCGCAGTCGCTTCCTATGAGCGCACGCGGCCTCTTCGTCACCGGCACCGACACCGGCTGCGGCAAGACCGAGATCAGCCTGGGCCTGATGGCGGCCCTCCAGGGGCGGGGCCTGCGCGTCCTGGGGATGAAGCCGGTGGCCTCGGGCTCGGAGCCAACCCCGGATGGCCTGCGCAACGAGGACGCCCTGCGCCTCCGTGCCCAGGGCAGCGTCGAGGTCCCCTACCACTGGGTGAACCCCTACGCCTTCGCCCCCCCCATCGCCCCCCACCTAGCGGCGGAGGAGACGGGGATAACCATCGAGCCCGACCCTGTCCGCCAAGCCTACCACCGGCTCGCGGCCGCCGCGGATTGGGTGGTGGTGGAGGGCGTGGGGGGCTGGCTTGTCCCCCTAGGTCGAGAGGGCTCCGTGGCCGACCTGCCCCGCTGGCTGGGGCTACCGGTGCTGCTGGTGGTGGGACTGCGACTGGGGTGCCTCAATCACGCCCTGCTCTCTGCCGAGTCCATCCTCGCCTCGGGCGCCCCGCTCATCGGCTGGGTGGCCAACCAGGTGGATCCGGAGATGGCCCAGGTGGAGGCCAACGTCCGCTCCCTGGTGGAGCGCATCCCCGCGCCCCTGCTGGGGCAGCTAGGTTATTGTCCACTGCGGTCCCGCTCCGAGATAGTCGCCGTTGGCCTCACGGACCTGGACCGGCTTGGGATCCTTTAGGGCGAATGATTCGGAGCAGGCGCGAGACCCATCACCGTCTCAGGCACCGAGTTCCTGTAAGCTACTGGCAGAAGGAGGACGGGGATAGTGGGAAGAAGAAAGGCTTCGATCGCGAGGGGAGCCCTGGTAGGACTCCTGGTCTTGGGCGCCGTAGCTGCTCAACCGCACTGGCAACAGATGCTGATCGTCGCGGCCGTAGTCCTCGCGGTGTTGCTCTTTTTCAAGTACGCGCGGCGCCGCCCTCATCAACTCGGAGGATCTGCAGGGACTGCCCCAACCCAACGTTCGCCTAGCGTGGAGCCGCGAGGCGTCCTCGGCCCACGTGCGCCCGATGCCTCGCGCGGCACTAGAAGCCCGACTAGCTACCGGATACCCGAGACAACACCGGGTGGCATAGGTTCTGGCGCGTAACCGCGCATACCGACCCGCACGCGTACGGACCCCGACAGCGTCTGGGTCCCGTCGGGCACTGGAGCCTCCGTCGCGGGCTTCCGGATTCCCGACGGGCTCCTTTACGTTGGCACGGCTCTTGGCGCTGTGTCGGATCCCGGCAGCATCGAGCCCGCCCTCATCGACCCGAGCCTTCGGTTCGATCGAGGGGCCGACTATCGCGTTCGCCTCCTGAATTACTGGCCCTCATATTCTGCCGCTTCCCCTGAAGCGCGCGGAGCCTACTTGAATTGGCTTGCCGGCGGCCGGCGGGACCCAGCCGCAGACCTGGGCTACGTCTTCCTGTTCTTCTATGGATTGGAACGGCGCGCGCTCGCCGACGCGCAGTCCATTTCCTCCGCGGTCGCCGAGCTACCGGCCATCCAGCGCGAAGTCACCCGCCTGCTGGGCATCTATGGCGGCAACGGCTCGTTTAGCCGCTATGCCACCTCGCTTCTGGACTTCCTCGGCGCGTCGGTCGACTCCGGACCACCCCCCGGGGAACCGCCCCCGGTGCGGGCCGGCTATGGTCTGCCCTTCGGCCACCGATTGGCTCTGGCCAAATTCTCCGCCGCGGCGCAACCTTTACCGGCGCCTTGGGCATTTGCTTGGATGCGTGCCGACCCGACGACTCGGCTTCGCACACCCGCGCAGCGCTGTCCGGACGAGTTCCGGCAGCTCTTTTTCGACCGGTACCGCGTTGAGTACGGCGAGGGAATGAAACTACCGGTCAACAAGACGCGGCTGACCGTTTCCCACCACGCGGCCAGCGCCTCCTTCGGCGGAAGAACGCTCCAGCAGGCCTTCGGCCTTCCGGACGTCTCAGTCCTTTCTAGCCCGATCAGAAAGCTCCAGCAGGTTGCCGAGGCCTGCGTCGCACAACTCGATGGCTACAGCCGCATCCTCGGCCGCAGCCCTGACAAGAAGGGTTCGCTGGATGCGCTGCTGAAGCTGCCGATTCGGCTCTGGCCAGAGCAGACCCGGCGCAACCTGGAGCGCACTCGGGACACCATTGCCCAAATCGGCCGCCCTGATGCAATCAAGTTCGAGAAGTTGTTGTCCTGGCTCCCGGACTGGCGCGATGTCACGAAAGCCCGCGTAACCGCGTTCGCGACCCGTCTTGCTGAGGCCGGCCTTGGCATGGAGCCGGATCCGCGTTTTGGCGGAACGGTGCCCGAACTGGACTCCACCGTCGTCCTGTTCGCCGACGACGGGAAACTTACCACGCCTTCGGCGACGTACTCTGCCGCGTCTCTGACTTTACACCTTGCCGCCGCCGTGTCCGCCGCGGACGGCGAGGTCGGCACCGCTGAGCGCGACCTGCTCCTGTCCCAGATGGAGAATTGGCTCCATCTCGACGACGCAGAACGCCGGCGCCTGCACGCCCATGCCCGCTGGCTGCTGTCCGAGCCCCCAGGTCTTGGTGGCATCAAGAAGCGCGTCGACAGCCCGCGAGGCCATAGGCGATTTCCTTACCCAGGTGGCTCAGGCCGACAACGAGGTAACGGCCGCCGAGGTGAAGATGCTAGCAGCCTGTCGGACTTGAGCCTCGCGATGACCTTCTTGGGCCGTCAAGAC
>CAZFHV010000241.1:0-3917 GCA_964519095.1 uncultured Chromatiaceae bacterium
ATACCCTTGAGCCTGGGGACCCTGTTCGAGGCCACCGCCGCTCGCTGGGCCGAGGCCATCGCCATTGGTCACGGCGGCGATGACTGGACCTTTGCTCGGCTGGAGGGGGAATCGGCGCGCATCGCCGCCGCCCTGCAAGGGGAGGGCATCGGCCTCGGCGACCGGGTCGGACTCTACTGTCCCAATTGCCCCGAGTTCGTGGCGGTCTACCTGGGCGTCCTGCGGGCAGGCGCCACCGTCGTACCCATCAACCTCCTCCTCAATCCCCGCGAGGTGGCCTTCATCCTGGAGGATGCGGGGGCTCGCCTTCTTTTCTACGAGGCCGGGCTGGCCGAATCCGTCGCCCTGCTGCGAAGCCACCTGAGCCGACCTCTACCCGGCCTGGTCATGGGTGGCGCTGCCGGTCAGGGCCCGGATCCTCGCTGGGAGGAACTGCCCCGGCGGGAGCTGATCCCGGTGCCCCTCGACGAGACCCAGGCCACCGCCGCCATCCTCTACACCTCCGGGACCACCGGGCGGCCCAAGGGGGCCATGCTCAGTCACCGTAACTTCAGGAGCAACACCGAGAGCGTGGTGCGGGCCCTGGAGCTGCGGCCCGGGGAGGATCGCCTCCTGGTAGTGCTGCCGATGTTCCACGCCTTCGCCGCCACGGTAGGGATGCTGACCCCATTGCTTCATGGGCTGAGCCTGGTGCCCGTGGCGCGTTTCGACCCCCTCCTGGTGACAGAGGCCATCGCGACCAGCGGTGCCACCCTCTTTCTCGGGGTCCCCAGCATGTACAACCTGCTCCTGCGCCTGGATTCGGGCCAGGTGGCGCGCTGGCGGGGCGTGCGTTTCTGTGTCTCGGGGGGTGCCGCCATGCCGGTGGCCCTGATGCAGGCCTTCGAGGCTCGCTTCGGCATCCCCGTCCTGGAGGGCGATGGGCCCACGGAATGCGGGCCGGTCACCTGCGTGAATCCCCTCCAGGGCGAGCGCAAGCCCGGCTCCGTGGGGTTGGCGGTGCCCGGGGTGGAGATGCGGGTGTGCGACGAGGGCGGCGTCCCGGTGGCGGATGGGGCCATCGGCGAGGTCTGTGTGCGGGGCCCAAGTGTCATGCAGGGCTACTGGGGCCTAGCCCAGGAGACCGCGGCCAGCTTCTGGGGCGAGTGGTTCCGTACCGGGGACCTGGGCTATCGGGACGAAGCGGGCTACTTCTTCCTGGTGGACCGCAGGAAGGACCTGATCATCGTCAACGGCATGAACGTCTACCCTCGGGTGATCGAGGAGGTCCTCCACCGTCACCCCGGTGTGGCCGAGGCCGCGGTGGTGGGGCACCCGGACCCGCTCCACGGCGAGATCCCGGTGGCCTACCTGGTCCCCGTCGCTGGGGCAACCCTCAGTACCCGCGAGATCCGCGACTGGTGCAAGGCCGCGCTGGGTCGCCACGAGATACCCCGGCGCCTGGTCTTACGCGACGCCCTCCCCAAGAACGCGACCGGGAAGATCCTCAAGCGGGAGCTGCGGCGGGAGGGGGAGCTGGAACGGGGGGTCGACTTGGTTGGTCGGCCCTGATGCTGCTTTTTTCGGGGTTCGCTCGCGGTCCCTTGGTATCCGTTGCAGGGTGCGGATATACTAACAGGCTGCCTGCGAAAGTGGCGGAATTGGTAGACGCGCTGGATTTAGGTTCCAGTGGGGCAACCCGTGGGAGTTCGACCCTCCCCTTTCGCACCAGTTTCGACAGGTCCAGGTGAAGGCGACGGGCGATTGTTGGATTCGTCGGCGGGCTCCTCTGGGTCAAGTGGCAAGCAGGGGCAGTGGCTGCCGGGCGATTACATCGGGAGAGGTCAATGCGAGTATCGGTAGAGTCGAGCGGGGGTCTGGAGCGGCGCATGAGGGTGGAGCTCCCGGCGGAGCGATTCGACCAGGAGGTGGAGAAGCGGCTCAAGGAGATCGCGCGCACCGCCAAGATGCCAGGCTTCCGCGCCGGCAAGGTACCCCTCGCCATGCTGCGGCGCCGCTATGCGGGGCAGCTCCAGGGGGAGGTGTTCGGCGACCTGATGCAGTCGAGCTTCGCCGATGCGGTGAGGCAGGAAGGCCTGCGGCCCGCTGGGCGGCCGCGGATCGAGCCCCAGATCGACCAGGAGGCCCGCGCCTATGGCTACACCGCCACCTTCGAGGTACTGCCCGAGGTGGAGCTGAGTGCCCTCGATGCGGTCACCGTGAAGCGGCCAGAGGTCGAGGTCACCGAGGCGGACGTGGATGAGATGCTAGCGCGACTCCGCCGCCAGCGGCGCACCTGGAGCCCGGTCACCAGGGCCGCCCAGAGCGGCGACCAGGTGCGGGTCTCCTTCAAGGGCAGCATGGACGGGGAGCCCTTCGAGGGGGGCGAGGGTAAGCAGGTCCCGGTGGAGCTGGGGGCGGGGATGATGATTGCTGGATTCGAGGAGGGCTTGCTGGGGGCGGGCGCCGGAGAGGAGCGCACCCTGGAGCTCAGCTTTCCGGCCGATTACCGGGTGGCGACCCTGGCGGGTAAGGCCGCGACCTTCCAGGTCAGCGTGGAGGGCGTCTCCGAGCCTCTGCTGCCGCCCCTGGACGAGGACTTCGCCCGGGCCTTCGGCGTCAAGGACGGGGACCTGGCGCGGCTGCGCGACGACGTGCGCCAGAACATGGAGCGGGAGACCAAACAGCGCATCAACACCCGGGTCAAGAACCAGGTAATGGAGGCGCTCCTCGAGCACAACCCCATCGAGGTACCCAGGATCCTGATCACCGAGGAGATCCACAGCCTCAAGGAGCAGGCCCGCGCGGGCATCGCCGTCAAGGGCAAGATCGAGTTGCCCGATACCCTGTTCGAGGAACAGGCCCGTCGCCGCGTGGCCCTGGGTCTGGTCATCGGTGAGATCATCCGGCAGCATGGCCTTACCGTGGATGCCCAGCGGCTGCGCGAGACGGTCGAGGAAATGGCCGCCAGCTACGAGGACCCCAAAGAGGTGGTCGACTACTACCTGCAGCATCGGGAGCAGCGGGCCTCGATCGAGTCCCTGGTGCTGGAGAACCAGGTGGTGGACTGGGTGCTGGAGCGGGTAAAGGTGGACGTGGAGCCGAGCTCCTTCCAGCAGTTGACCGGCAAGGGCGAGTGACCCCCAGGACCATGAGAGCGTCTGCCAGCCATCAGGACCCGCGGGGCGGGGTCGAGCCCACCAATCTCGGCCTGGTGCCGATCGTCATCGAGCAGACGGCGCGCGGTGAGCGGGCCTTCGACATCTATTCGCGGCTGCTCAAGGAGCGGGTGATCTTCCTTGTGGGGCCGGTCGAGGACCACATGGCCAACCTGGTGGTGGCTCAGCTCTTGTTCCTGGAGTCCGAGAACCCCGACAAGGACGTCTACCTGTACATCAATTCCCCGGGGGGCTCGGTCACCGCGGGCCTGGCCATCTACGACACCATGCAGTTCATCCGCCCCGACGTGAGCACCATGTGCGTGGGGCAAGCCGCCAGCATGGGGGCCCTGCTGCTGGCCGGCGGTGCCAGGGGCAAGCGTTTTGCCCTACCGCACTCGCGGCTGATGATCCATCAGCCCTTGGGGGGGTTCCAGGGTCAGGCCACGGACATCGACATCCACGCCCGGGAGATCCTGCTCATCCGCCAGCGCCTCAACGAGATCCTGGCCCGTCACACCGGCCAGCCGGTGGAGAAGATCGCCCAGGACACCGAGCGCGACAACTTCATGGGGGGCGAGGCCGCCATGGCCTATGGGCTGATCGACAAGGTGCTGGCGGAGCGGCCCGCCGCGGCGCACAAGTAGCCAGATCGGGGGGCCGAGCTCCGGCCCGCCCCCGGTCCCCCCTTGATACTGCCCCTACCCCCCCGGCCGGATTCCAGCACGCCCGCTGCCTCCTACCCCTGGTCCCGGCCTCGCCGGACGTCCCCTATCGCCG
>CAZFHV010000242.1:0-3824 GCA_964519095.1 uncultured Chromatiaceae bacterium
TCGCCATGAGAGTCTGATCTTGCGTGATTACGACCAAGACCCCCAAGAACTGATAGTAACAATCCCACGGCAAAGTCGTGGGATCGTTACTGATGCGGCCTAGGGGAACGGCATCATGCCCTTGAAGGAGTTCATAGGATGTACCAGGGAGCTGAACGAACTGCTGCCTCGGTTGATGTCCACGGCCATGCGCCCCATCAGGGCGTCCATGCGGGCGACATTTCCCGCCATCAGGTTGACGTCCCTGGCCAAGGTGCCCACGGAGGCGCTCAATTGCGCCACATCCCCGCTCATCTCGCCTACCGACACGCGCATCCTGGAGAGGTCCTGAGACATGCTGGCCTGAATGTCGTGTATGTCCAGGTTCAAGGTGTTGATGTTCTCGTCCATGTTCGCGACCGTCGTGCTCAGCTTGTTGATGGACGATGTCATCAGACGCATGTCGCGCCTCATCTCGGAAACGCCATCGGCCATCTTGACCACCGATCCAGTCATGGTGGCCATGTAGCCGACCATTTCGAACATGAGGACACCCATAAAGCCAGCCGCGCCGCAGCCTGCCACCGTGAGGCCCAGGATCAGCCATTTCTTTCCAGCGGGCGATTTGGGACCCTCTGCCGGTGCTCCGGTAGGACGGCTCGGACCCTGGTCGCTATCCATCACGTCCTCCACGCTCGATCGAGGTTACCGGGGTCAGGCGGCGGTCCCCCCTCACTGATACTTCGCGACGATCTTGTCGTATAGACCGCTGTTCCGGACCCACCGCAGGCCTCTGTTGAAGTCGTCGATGATCCTTTGATCGTTGCAAGCGATCTTGTAGTCCGTCTTTGGAAACAGGTCGTGAAATACTACCGGTTGTTGCGCCTGTGAGCGGCTTGCGAGCTTTTTGCCATAGTGGTTGAAGATCCGAAAGTCGCCGATGAGCACCTGGGTACGGCCAAGAAACAGGTTGCCGGTTTGCAGGAGCTGGTTGCCCCGTTCCCAATAGTATGGATTATCTGCCACCGCGGCTGCATATTCAGCACCCAGGACCTTGTGCGCGTTCGGAAAGGCAATGATCGCCTTGCCCTTGAGGTCGGCAACCTTGTCTATCTTCAGCCTGCTCTGGGCCAGGGTAATGGCGTAGTTCTGGTAGGAGATGACAACGTCGGAATAATGGGCTCTGGCGCCGGAACGCTCGTTGATGGTGCTCACGCAGTCGACGAGACCCTGCTGCAATGCCTCCTCCATCGTTCCGTATTCCAGGTACATCGGTATCATCGTTCGCCCACCCTCAGCCATCGCCGCGCGGATGATGTCCATCTCGATCCCGGAGTCGTCGGCGAGAATGAAGTAAGGAGGCAGGGTGGAGCCCACCGCGACCCTTATCTCTGTAGCAGCGCAGGGAAACGAAGTCCCGATGGCGAGCGCCAGCGCCCATCCACCGATGTGGCCCAGGCCGATCATCCGGTCTCCCAGCCGGGGCGCTGAACCGTCAATCGGTAGGTCCATGATGGAGCGCCAATGCGCCGCGAGCCTCGCGACTGGGTTGCCGGCTGTAGGATTTCCGTCGTGAACCGCGATGGAATACCAACCTAAAGGGGGCCACCAGGTCGCGAGGAAAAGCCTGTCCCTGCTCGTACATCGCGCCGACACTGAACTGGGCGTAGATATCACTTGACCGCCTCGCCCACCGAGTAGATGTTGCCGAGCATGACCTGTGCCCTGACGGCCTGTTCGCCGGCCCGCCGCTGGAACCACTTCAGGCTTTCCACCTCGCTGCGCGGGACTCCTATCCCCAGGCGATAGGTGAAGGCGAGATCGGTCTGGCCACTTATATTCCCTGCCCTGACCCCCTGCTCGAACGGATAGGAAGTCCAATAGCTCTGCGCCAAGAAGAGTGTAGTGTCGGGGAACCTAGCGGTCAACGCGTGGGGGGCGATGTGTTCCGCGATGGTCCACGGCCCGGCCGGCGCCTATCTTGTCGGGGTCCGGTTACCGATGCCGCCACCTCCCGACTGGCCAACACCCTGGCGCAGGAAAGGGCCAGGTTTCGTTCTCCATCGACAGTTGTTCGCGATGGGGCGAAGCCCCCTCCTTGAGCGGCTCGCGCCGCTCGGATGAAGCGCCGAAAAAGTCGTCGGAAGCGGCCATGACCAGAGCAAACACCCCGACCATTAGCGCTGGAGACCAGCCGGTTAATACCGGAATAGAATGTACGTTGCTCCTCGGTCGCAAGAAGTGGAAGGTACCGGCGACCACCCGCCCCGGCCCCGATTTTTCTGGACACGAATTTCGGGTTAAATCGTGTCTGAAGAAGGAGCCGTGAAATGTGAGTGAATCTGAGGTTGGAAGGGTTGCGCCGGACTCGGCGCAAGGAGCGCGTGGCGCGACTGGAGCCGAGGCCGGCGCGGTGGCCGAGGTCAAGCAGTGGTCGGTGGGGCGCAAGAAGGAAGTCGTGCTGCGCCTGCTGCGGGGCGAGCCGCGCGATCGGGTCTCGTGCGAGGCAGCGGTGCCGATATACAAGATTGCGCGGCTGGTTCTCGTGAAAACCGATACCGCAACTCAACAATTGGGGGATAGCGTCCGAAGGAACATAGCAATCGGCCAGGCTGTTCGTAATGCGGGGGGACATGTGTGCAGGAACCAAATAAACTGTCCGGAGTTGTAGCACGTGATCTGTCCCGTTGACGTGGGTGCCGAGGAGGTAGCCGATGAACCGAACAGAGCGGCTCGAGGAGATCGGCAAGATGAGGTTTGAAGAAGCCTACGAGGGTTGGCAGGGGGGTCGGCTGAGGCAAGAGGAAGCCGCCCGGTTGCTTGGGGTGTGCGCGCGGACGTTTCGCCGCTATGTAGATCGCTACAAGGAGGAGGGTCTGGCGGGGTTGATCGACAAGCCCTTGGAGCAGGAATCGCACCGGCGGGCGCCGGTGGATGAGGTGCTGGCCCTGGTGGATCGCTACCGGGGGCGGCACCTGGGGTGGAACGTCAAGCACTTCCGTGGCTGGTACCGCAAGGACGGCGGCCAGAGGAGCTATACGTGGGTGAAGAGCCGGCTGCAAGAGGCGGGGGTGGTGGAGCGGGCGCCGGGGCGTGGCAAGCGCCGCGAGCGGGCCGCCTGGCCGGGGATGATGCTGCACCAAGACGCCAGTACCCACGAGTGGGGGGCGGGGGTGAAGTGGGATCTGGTGGTGACGATGGAGGATGCCACCAACGAGCACTACGCCATGCACTTTGTGGAGCAGGAAGGCACTGCCTCGAGTTTCCGCGGCATAGGGGAGGTGATCGAGCAGCGGGGGCTGTTCGCCTCGCTCTACACCGATCGGGCCAGCCACTACTGGCACACCCCCGAGACCGGAGGCAAGGTGGACAAGGCCAATCCCACCCAGTTCGGCCGGGCCATGGCGCGGCTGGGCATCGAGATGATCGCGGCTTACTCCCCCGAGGCGCGGGGGCGCTCGGAGCGGATATTTCGCACCCACCAGGGGCGGCGGCCCCAGGAGTTGGCCGCTCGGGGCATCACCGAGATGCAGGCAGCCAATCGCTACCTCGAGGAGGTCTACCGCCCGGGATTCAACGCCGAGTTCATGCAACCGGCCTTGGAGGAGGGATCGGCCTTTGTGCCCTGGATCGGCGGGGGCTCGAGGACTACCTCTGTGAGGTCTATGAGCGCAGCGTCGGCAAGGACAACTGTGTCGCCTTCGAGGGAATGGCCCTGCAGATCCCCGCCGATCGCCACCGCATGCACTACGTGCGGGTCAAGGTGCGGGTGCATCGCTACCCCGACGGACGGCTCGCCCTCTTCCACGGCCCCCGCTGCCTGGCCCGCTACGATGCCCAAGGCC
>CAZFHV010000243.1:0-3759 GCA_964519095.1 uncultured Chromatiaceae bacterium
CGCGGTCTCCAGGTCGCGGATCTCCCCCACCATGATGATGTCGGGGTCCTGGCGCAGGAAGGCGCGCAGGGTCTCCGCGAAGGTTAGCCCCGTCTTGGGGTTCATGTTGACCTGATTGATCCCCGGCACCAGGATCTCCACCGGGTCCTCGACGGTGCAGATGTTGACCTCGGGGCGGTTGAGCAGATCCAGGGCCGAGTAGAGGGTGACGGTTTTGCCCGAGCCGGTGGGCCCGGTCACCAGGATCATCCCGTAGGGGGTGCGGATGGCGTCGAGGAAGGTCTGCCGCTGCTCGGGATCGAGGCCGAGCCGGTCTATACCGACATGCGCGGAGGCCCGCTCCAGGAGCCGCAACACCACCTTTTCCCCGTAGAGGGTCGGCAGGGTGTTGACCCGGAAGTCGATGGCCCGATTTCCGCTAAGCCGCAGCTTGATGCGACCGTCCTGGGGGACACGGTGCTCGGCGATGTTCATGCGCGACATCACCTTCACCCGGGCCGCGATGCGTCCGGCGATTCCCACCGGGGGCGAGGCGATCTCGTGGAGGATGCCGTCGATGCGGAAGCGGATGCGGAAGGCCTTCTCGTAGGGCTCGAAATGGATGTCCGAGGCCTCCCGCGAGATGGCATTGACCAGCACCTTGTTGACGAAGCGCACCAGTGGCGCGTCATCCACGTTGAGATCGAGCTCGTCGCCACCCTCGTCCCCATCGCCGAGGGCGAGTCCCGCCAGTTCGCCGCTGATCATCTGGGACATGGCGGCATCGAGGCCCTGGAGACCGCGCTCGATGGCCGGCGAGAGCTTCTCTTCCTCCACCAGGATGGGATGGGTGGTCTGCCCGGTGTTGAAGCGGATCTCGTCCAGGCCCTGGTAGTTGGTCGGATCCGAGACCGCCAGGTAGAGGCGATTGCCCCGCTGGAAGATCGGTAGGGCGCGGTGCTTGCGGATGAGCTTCTCCTCGACCAGTTCCACCGGGAAGGTCGCGGTGTCGAGGGCGAAAAGGTCCACCAGGGGGATCCCCAGGGCCTCCGAGGCGAACAGGGCGATGGTGCGGCTATCGAGGATCTTTTCGTCCACCAGATACTGGACGAAGGGCTTGCGCTGGATGGTGGCCGCCTGATAGGCCTGTTTGGCGACCCGCTCCGAGAGGA
Source organism: uncultured Chromatiaceae bacterium (assembly GCA_964519095.1). Classification (GTDB taxonomy): domain Bacteria; phylum Pseudomonadota; class Gammaproteobacteria; order Chromatiales; family Chromatiaceae; genus JAEHCY01. Next base: position 1,152 of record CAZFHV010000243.1, read on the forward strand.
GCTGCGCGGAGATGATCTGGGCGGCGAGTCCCGATACGGCCGGGGCAGCTTGGGGTTTGCTAGCTACCATGCGCGAGCTGATCTCTCCCCGTTGGTTAGCTGGATCCCTGGAAGGGGACTGGGTCTAGGGTGCCACACCACCTTTGGCTGGGTACGGATCGTACCCCATCAGCGGTTCACGGCGAAGGCCAGCCGCGCGTTGTTGGCGACCAGACCGTTGTCTTTCTGCTCGCTCTCCTGGAGATAGAATTCTAGTATCGTCTCACGGTTGAACAACAGTTCCTCTGTGACCTCCTCCGCCAGCTCGTTGGCATGACAGAAGACGCTGATGTAGGGGGAGTCGGGCTCCCTGGGGTCCGTGATCCAGATATCCGGCGAGAGGCGGTCCAGGAAGCGCAGGAAGCCATAGCCCTTGTCCGGGAACCACTTGGTGCAGACCCCGCGCACGCAGGAGCCGGGCTTGCCCCAGGCGTTGCGCGGCTCGTAGTAGATGGGCAACAGGTCCGGGATGATGTAGCCCGAATAGTAGGCATCCACCTGGCGCTGCAGCTGGCGCGAGACGTTCTTGAAACCGATCAGCTCCACCCGGCAGCCCTTGTTTTGTAGGGCGTTGACCACCTCTAGGAAGTCCCCGTCCCCCGTCACCAGGATCACGTGGTCGAGGCGCTCGGCCTGGATCATGGCATCCACCGCCATGTCGAGGTCGGCGTTGGCCTTGGTGTTGACGTTGCCCTCCTCGTCGACGTAACGCCGCACGTCCTTGACCGTCACCTTCCAGCCCAGGTCCCGCATGCTCTGCTGGTAATAGCGGGCCTTCTTGGCGTACTCGGGGTCCTGCTTGGCCCGCTCCTGGTCGAAGGCGACATAGGTGTTGAGGCGCGACAGGGTCCCGCCTTGGCGGGCGGCGAAGCGGCGCAGAATGTCGTAGCGCATCTGATAGCCGCCGTTGTACTTGATGTTTTCGGCATCGACGAAGACGCCGACGCGGAGGCTCGGGCTCAAGGCTGTCCTTCTTCAGGGGTCGTTGATGAAAAAACGCGCCCCACTCGGTGGGGCGCGATGGTTTGTGGGGGTACTGCGCTTTTTTTGGCAGCGCGGGCCGCCATGGGTTCCCGGCCCGCGCTCTGTCCCACTCGGTCTAGCGGTTGGCCCGGTTGTGCACCAGGTCGTCCACCACCGCCGGGTCGGCGAGGGTGGAGGTGTCGCCCAGGCTGTCGAGCTGGTTCTCGGCGATCTTGCGCAGGATACGGCGCATGATCTTGCCGGAGCGGGTCTTCGGCAGGGCGGGGGCCCACTGCAGGAGATCGACGGTGGCGATGGGGCCGATCTCGTCGCGCACCTGCTTGATCAGCTCCTTCTTGAGCTCATCGCTCGGCTGCTCTCCGGCCATGAGGGTGACATAGGCGTAGATGCCCTGACCCTTGATCTCATGGGGGTAGCCCACCACCGCGGCCTCGGCGACCTTCGGATGCAGCACCAGGGCGGACTCGATCTCGGCGGTACCCAGGCGGTGGCCGGAGACGTTGAGCACGTCGTCGATACGGCCGGTGATCCAGTAGTAGCCGTCCGCATCCCGGCGGGCACCGTCACCGGTGAAGTAGCTTCCGCGGTACTGGGTGAAGTAGGTGTCCACGAAACGCTGATGGTCGCCATAGACGGTGCGCATCATCGCCGGCCAGGGGCGGGTCAACACCAGGGCTCCCTCGGTGGCGCCCTCCAGTACCTCGCCACTGGCGGCGTCCACGATCTGGGGGACCACACCGAAGAAGGGCTTGGTGGCGGAGCCAGGCTTGAGCGGGGTCGCACCCGGCAGGGGGGTGATCAGGTGGCCGCCGGTCTCGGTTTGCCACCAGGTATCGACGATGGGGCAGCGCTGGTCGCCCACCACCCGGTAGTACCACTCCCAGGCCTCGGGGTTGATGGGCTCACCCACGGTGCCGAGGATGCGCAGGCTCTTGCGGGAGGTCACCTTCACCGGATCGTCGCCCGATCGCATCAGGGCACGGATGGCGGTGGGGGCGGTGTAGAAGATGCTCACCTGGTGCTTGTCCACCACCCGCCAGAAGCGGGAGACATCCGGGTAATTGGGGATGCCCTCGAACATGAGGCTGGTGGCGCCATTGGCCAGCGGCCCGTAGACGATGTAGGTGTGGCCCGTCACCCAGCCCACGTCCGCCGTGCACCAATAGATCTCACCGTCCTTGTAATCGAAGGTGTAGCGGTGGGTGATGGCGGCATACACCAGATACCCGCCGGTGGTGTGCATCACGCCCTTGGGCTTGCCGGTGGAGCCGGAGGTATAGAGGATGAACAGGGGATCTTCCGCATCCACCTCCTCGGGCGGGCAGTCCGCGGAGACCTTGGCCATCTCCTCGTGGTACCAGAGGTCGCGGCCCGCGATCCACTCCACGGACCCACCGGTGCGCTGGACCACCAGCACCGTGGAGACGTTGGGGCAGGAGCGCAGGGCGGTGTCGGCGTTCTTCTTGAGGGGGACGTGGCGGCCGCCGCGCATGCTCTCGTCGGAGGTGATCAGGGTGCGGCAGTCGGAGTCGAGGATGCGATCCCGCAGGCTGTCGGGGGAGAAGCCGCCGAATACTACCGAGTG
>CAZFHV010000244.1:0-3753 GCA_964519095.1 uncultured Chromatiaceae bacterium
CTGAAATCGGATCGGACCCATTTCAGGATTCACGAAAAATGGCGACTCTCCGGAAGGGGCGGGAGCTCATCGAGGTGAAGGCCTCCACCAGGGTGAGGGACTATCACCTCAGCGACTGCGCCATCCAGACCTGGGTGATGGCGGGGGCGGCGGCTCCGCCCGAGCGGGTGATTCTGGCCCACGTGGACAGCGGCTTCGTCTACCCCGGTGGTGGCGATTACCGGGGGCTGCTGCACCTGGAGGACGTCACCGAGCGGGTGCAAGCGCTGCTGCCCCAGGTCCCGGCCTGGGTGGCCCGCTGCCGGGAGGCCCTGGCGGGGTCTTGCCCGAACGCGGAGGTGGGTCCCCAGTGTCATGCCCCCTTCTCCTGTCCCTTCCTCGCCCATTGCAGCCCCCCGGCGCCCGACTACCCGGTGACCCTGTTTCCCCGGGGCGCCGCCTTGGCCGAGGCCCTGATGGCGGAGGGGATCTTCGATGTGCGCGAGATCCCCGATGGCCGGCTCAGCAACGGGACCTACGAGCGCATCCGCCGCCTCACCCAGGAGGGCCGGAGCGAGGTGACCCCCGAGCTGGTGGCCCGGCTCCAGGCCCTGCCGTTCCCGCGGCGGTATCTCGACTTCGAGACCATCCAGTTCGCCGTGCCCATCTGGGCGGGGACCCGGCCCTACGAGCAGCTCCCCTTCCAGTGGTCCTGCCACATCGAGCAGGAGGACGGGCGGGTGGATCACCTGGGGTTCCTCGACACCGAGGGCGAGAGCCCCCTGCGGGGATTCATCGACACCCTGCTCGAGGCCCTCGCCGGTCCGGGGCCGATCCTGGTCTACACAAGCTTCGAGAAGACCATTCTCAGGGGGCTCCAGGGGCGCTTTCCCGACCTCTCGCCCCAGATCGAGGCGGTGATCGAGCGGCTGGTGGACCTCCACCCCCTGCTGCGGGACGGCTACTACCACCCGGCGCAACAGGGCAGTTGGGGGCTCAAGGTGGTGGCGCCCCTGATCGCCCCCGACATCCGTTACGAGGAGCTGGAGGGGGTGCAGGACGGCGGGGCCGCCCAGGAGGCCTATCGGGAGCTGATCGACCCCGCCACTACCAAGGAACGGCGCCGGGCACTGGCTCACGCCCTGCTCGCCTACTGCAACCTCGACACCCTGGCCCTGCTGCGGATGGTGGCGGTGCTCACCGGCCGGACCCTCGACTACCCGGACCCAGAATTCAGCAACGTGGGACCCATGGTCCACTGAGTGAGGCCGCCATGAGCACCGAGACCCCGAACGACCCCGGCGAGCCGCCCCGCAGCGCACCCATCGAGTGGTTGACGGTCATTTCCGTCGATCGGGGCCAGCTCTGGTTCCAGGATCGCGACAGCACGGCGGTGGCCTCCATCCCCGGCGGCTGGCTGCTGCGCTTCCGCCACTACGAGGGGGAGGGCTCGCTCATGAGCACCCAGGCCATCACCTTCGTCCCCGACCCCGAGCACCGCTGGACGCCGAAAGAGACCCCGCCCCATTGGGAGGGCCTCGGAGGGTGCGTCAACGCCGCCTTCGTGGACCAATCGGCTCGTCTGGCCGTCCCCGGCGGTTGGGTCTACAAGAACCACTTCTTCATCCGCGCCCGGGCCTTGAGCTTGTCGCTGGTGTACGTTCCGGCAACCGGTTTCGCCTTCGATGGGACGGCGGAGGTCCCTGGCCGGGAGGGACCGCTGAATGGTGACCCAGAGAGCCGTGTTTCCTGACCAGTCCAACGAGAAACGAGGAACCCCCATGCCACAGCTTGCCTACACCATGCACCGGTGCCTGGTCCCCCGCCACCAAGAGGACGCCCTGTTGGTGGGGGAGGAGACCTTCCAATCCGAAAGGCTGCCGATCCAAACCCGCACCAGCGATGCCGAGGACCTGCTCCTGGCCGTCGCCGATGGGGTGGGGAGCAGTCCGGTGCCGGCGCGGGCGACTCCCGGGTGTACGCCGTGGACGGCCTGGGCCGTTGGCGCCGGGTCTCCAAGGATCACACCTTTCTCCAAGGGCTGATCGACGTGAGGAAGGCCAGGCCCGATCAGGCCTGCGCCAGCCTCTACGATGCCCTTGAGAGCGCACTGATCGCCGATCCCGAGGAGGACAGGTTTGCGATTTATCGCGAGCGGGTCTCCCTCCAGCCCGGGTCAAGGTTGCTGTGGTGCACCGATGGGGTGCACGCGGTGCTGGGCGCGGCCGAGCTGTGGCGGTTGTTCGACCCGGCGGCGCAACTGAGCCTTTGGCACCAGGCGGTGTTGCGGCGAGGTGGCCCGGACAACTTCTCGCTGGTGCTCTCCGAATGGGGCAAGGAGTCTGGACTCGAGTAGCCAAGGAATCGCCGGCTGGCTCCCTGTCCGTTGTACAGCATCTCGCATGCGAAAATAAACTGCGCTGCAGATCCGCCCTGTAGGCCCTGGGAACCCTCCCCCTACCGCACAAGGAGCCTATGACCATGAACGTCGCCGATGACCTCATCTGGGAGATCGCCAAGGAGATCGATGCCCTGCTCACCGGCCCCTACGGGGAGGTGATCTTCGACGAGTCCCTGTTCAAGAACTTGCCGCCCTTGGAACGCTTCCTCGAGCCACCGCCGGATGTTTGGGCTGCCGACGAGGATGAGAAGCGGCTACTCCCGCGGGCAAGCGACTAGCGGGTGCTGCTCGGTGTCTACTGCCCCATTACGAGCCCCGGCCGGGTGCTGCTGCTCCGGCGCAACCTCAGGGCGTTCTTCTGGCGCCTGGTCAAGGAATTGCGTCCTGGGTTGCCGTACCTGACGCCCCTCGACCTCAAGGGTGCCCTGGTGCTGGTGGTCACCAAGACCCACCAGCACGAGTTGTTTCACTTCCACAGCGACGTCCTGCGCTACCTGTTCGGGGGGCGCTTCGATCCCCTCCTCGAAGAGGCCCTGGCGGTGGCCTGGTCGCGGCTGCAGATAACGAACAAGTGGACTCGGAGGTACGCCATCGACGAGATGAACAGGGTCTTTTGCGATCACCTCTTGCCGTTGGCCTTCGACTACCGATCCCCCGGCTATCGCGACTGGCACCTGTATGCGGACCAGGCGCGCTTTCAGGCGGCGCTGCTGGACTACCTGGCACCGCCCAAATGCGCCTGGCAGCCCGTAGGATGCGGTGAACGTAGTGAACCGCATCGATATCAAGGCATTGGTGCCCGGTTGATGCGGTTCGTTCCTCACCGCTTCCGACGTGTCCGGTCCCGGACGATTGCCTAGACAGGAGGCGTCAGGCACTGTTCACCTCTCGAGCGGTGATGGGTGAGCTGATCGAAGGACTGCGGAGAGCCCAAGCATGAACATCCGGTTGCACAAGAATGCCACCACCACCCCTGCGCGGCGGGCCTATATCCAGTCCTCCTCGGCATCGGTCGCGCAGTTGGCCCGGGAGCTGGGGGTCTCGGAAGACACCATCCGCCGCTGGCGGGGACGCGAGAGCGTGGAAGATCGCTCCCACAGCGCACAGCGGCTGCAGACCACCCTCAGCCCGGGGCAAGAGGCAGTGGTGGTTGCGCTTCGCCAGACGCTGGGGCTGCCCCTGGACGATCTGCTGGTGGTGACCCGCGAGTTCGTCTGCGCGCAGGCCACCCGCTCGGGGCTGCACCGGTTGCTCAAGCGTCGCGGCCTCTCGCGGCTTCCCCCCGAGGCCAAGACTCAAACCCCCGCCAAGCCCCAAGCCCCTCCACCCATCGGCTTGCCCCGGCCCTCCTTGGCTTGGGAGGCGGGGTAACA
>CAZFHV010000245.1:0-3732 GCA_964519095.1 uncultured Chromatiaceae bacterium
CTGCCGCAGATCCCGCCGCGCAACGTCAACTGGTTCTCCGAGGGCAAGTGGGTTCACGTCGCCAAGATCGCCTTCGAGAAGTATTTCATGGCCAAGATGAAGCGCGGAACCTCGGAGCCCGTGTTCGAGAAGATGGTGATGAACGCCCTTGGGATCATGAAGCTCAAGGGGCGCTAGGGATCCTCCCCAAACCCGGGGATGCTGCCCGACCTCGGCCCGTCCGATGTCGGGCAGCCGCGGTCCCGCCGCCCGGTTCCAGGGTTCTCGGGGGATAGGGGCCCGAGACCTGCCGCCCCCCTTTAGTCGACCCCCATCTCCTGCTCCACGGTGCGGACGATGGCGGAGTCGTAGGCGAGCATCTCGTCGTTTCTCCCCCCGTAGTCGAACTGGCTGAGGAAATAGCGGATGCTATTGATGCGCGCCTGTTTCTTGTTGTCCGACTTGAAGATCATCCAGGGGGCCTCCGGGATGGAGGTGTAGCGGAACATGTCCTCCTTGGCCAGGGTGAATTGGTCCCACTTGTCACGGGATTCCTGATCCACGGGGCTGAGCTTCCAGGTCTTGCGCAGGTCGGTCTCCCGGGAGACGAAGCGCTTCTCCTGGGCGTCACGGCTGACCGAAAACCAGAACTTGTTGAGATGGATGTCCGAGCGCGCCAGCATGCGCTCGAACTCCGGTACGGTACGGTAGAACTCCTCGACCTGCTCCTCGGTGCAGAAGCCCATCACCCGCTCCACCACGGCCCGGTTGTACCAACTGCGATCGAAGAAGGCGACCTCGCCGCGGCCCGGTAGGTGGGGGATGTAGCGCTGGAAATACCACTGTCCCTGCTCCTTCTCGGTGGGCTTGTCCAGGGCCACCACCCGGCAGATGCGGGGATTGAGGAACTCCATGAAGCGCTTGATGGTGCCCCCCTTGCCGGCGGCGTCCCGCCCCTCGAACAGCACCAGCACCTTGAGGCCCTCCGCCTTGACCCATTCCTGCAGCTTCACCAGCTCCTCTTGCAGGGGGGTGATGAGGTTCATGTACTCCTGATATCTCAGCAGCTTGAGGACCTCCTGTTCCCGGCCCTTGAGCATCTCGCACAGTTCGGTGTGGACCGCCTCGTCCGTGGGGGTATCCACATGGGTTTCTTCGATCTCGGGATTCGTCTCGGCCATGGCAAGCTCCGGGTTGTGAGCGGTCGGGAGGGACTTCCGACCGAAAAAATCGCCTCAGGGGCTGATGGCAGCGGCACCTGCCAGGGCGATATGTAGAGTTTATACGCAGATCGACGGGATTTTGGTAGCGCCGCCCCTGTATCGCCCCCCCGCCCCGCCGGGGTCGGCTAGGGTCGCCAACCCGAGTGTGGCTGTACTCGGGGGGATTGCACCGCAGGCCCGCCACGACCTCGAACGGCCCCGGGCATCCCCCCGCCGAGCAGGATGAGGGCGCGCCTCAGAGCGACCCCGTCATCCGCCGCCCCCTGCCTCCGGCTACGGGGCTTTGCCCCATCAACTCCGAGGCGGAGAAGGACAGGTCGCCGACTAGGTGGGAGGGACGTAACCGGCCGGCATCTCCGCGCCCTCACCGAAGAAGAAGCGCTCCATCTGCGCCTCGAGGAACTTGCGCGCCTTGGGGTCCATGGGACTCAAACGGTTCTCGTTGATGAGCATGGTCTGGAGGCGCAGCCACTCCTGCCAGGCCTGCTTCGAGACGTTCTGGTAGATGCGCTGACCCAGCTCGCCCGGATAGGGGACCCGGTCCAGCCCCTCGACCTCGCGTTTGAGCCTCACACATTGGACGGTTCTGGCCATGGCCTCTCTCCCCTCGGTTGCTTCTCGGTCGGGCCTTCGCTGGCGGGCGGCCCCTGGAGGAGCCGGGCGATCGGGGCGGCGAGACCGATGCGCTCCGGGCGGGCCGGATCGAACCAGCAGCGGCCCCCCCCGTCAGCGGCTTGGAGGACACCGCTGACCGCCCTGAGCTCCACAGGGACGAGCTCCAGCCGAAAGTGGGTGAAGGTATGGCGCTGGGGGGGGTGGATTTCAACCAGCTCTGCCTCGATGCCCAGCCCTTGCAGACACCAGCCCGCTGGGTCGGGCCCGGTGGGGATCTCTGGCAGGGTCCAGAGTCCGCCCCACACCCCGCTGGGCGGGCGGCGCACCAGCAGCACCCGACTCCGTCTGTCCCGCAGCAGGGCCAAGCGGCTGTGGCGCAGGGGCAGGGGCTTGCGGGGACGGGGCGCGGGAAATGCCGGTTGCGCCCCCAGGGCCTGAGCGCGGCAGCTTCCGCCTAGGGGGCAGGACCCGCAATCCGGGCGGGCGCGGGTGCAGACCAGCGCCCCCAGATCCATCAGGGCCTGGTTGTAGTCTCCCGGGCGATCTTCGGGGATGAGCTCCTCCGCCAGACCCCAGAGGCGGCGCTGCACCGCGGAGGCCCCTGGCCAGCCTTCGACGGCGAAGGCGCGGGCCAGCAGCCGCTTGACGTTGCCATCCAGGATGGGGTGGCGCTGCCCCAGGCTCAGGGAGAGGACGGCCCCCGCGGTGGATCGCCCCACCCCCGGCAGGGATTGCAGGGACCCCATCTCGGTGGGGAAACGGCCGCCGTGCTCGTTCTGGACCAGGACGGCGGCACGGTGGAGATTAGGGGCGCGGGAGTAATAGCCCAGCCCCGACCAGAGATGCAGCACCTCATCCAGGGGGGACGCCGCCAAGGACGCCAGGTCGGGGAAGCGCGCGGTGAAGCGCTCGAAGTAAGGGATGACGCTGCCCACCTGGGTCTGCTGGAGCATGACCTCCGAGAGCCAGACCCGATAGGGGGTCGGGTCCCTTTGCCAGGGCAGGTCCTTACGTCCCTGCCGATCGAACCAGGCGAGCACCGCCGCCGCGAAGGCCGCTGGATCGGGTCCCGTCACCGGCCGAACAGCTCCCTCAGCCCCTGCCCCAGGCCCTTGATGCCCTTCTTACCCTCCAGCTTCTGTTCGAGCCGCCCCTCCAGCCCGGACTTGCCGAACTCCGCGGCGAGGGCGGCCAAGTCGACCCGCCACTGGGGCTCCGCCAAGGATCCGGTGACGGAGACCGGAACGACGATCCCCCTGAGCTCCTCCGGCTCTCTGCCCCCCGCCTCCTTGGGGCTGCCGATCAACAGGGGCTTGAGCCGGAAATCCAAAGTCTGAGTCGCCAGGTCCAGCGTTCCGGTGCCCGTCAGCCGTAGCTGGGGCGATCGGGCCCTGAGGTCGTCGTGGAGCACCCCCTCGCGAATCTCGGCCTGGAAATCCAGCTCCGTGAGGGGGGTTTGGGCCGGTCCCGCCGCCTTGGGCGGGGACTCGCCCCGCAGGCGCGCCTTGGCCTCGCGGATGGTCTGGGCGAGGTCGAACCCCGCCACCGAGCCCTCTCTCAGGCTGATCCCCACCTCGCCACTGAGATTGCGCCGGGCCGCCGCCTCGCTGTCGCCCTCGGTAGCCAGGCGGACACTGAGCCGGCAGCGGCCGGTGAGCTGGGGCTCACCGGTGAGGTCCTGGAGCAGCGGCCCCACCTGAAACCCCTCGCCCTGCTGCTCCAGGCTGATCCTTGGGGTCGGACCTTCAAACGCCAGGCCCAACTGCCCCTCGAGACGTCCTTGGTAGAACTGCCCGATCTGATCCACCAGCATGACCTGCCCGTTCTGGGAGCGGACGTGAATCTCCGCCTGCCCGAGGCGCAACCCGTGAAGGGTGAGTGCCCCGATACTAAGCCGCCCCTCGACATCGAGGCT
>CAZFHV010000246.1:0-792 GCA_964519095.1 uncultured Chromatiaceae bacterium
GGTCTACAGTGTCCTGACCTGGGCGGCCTCCAGCGGCTCCGCGTCCCAGGGGGCCCTCCTGCTGCTCGCCTTCGGCCTGGGGACCCTGCCGAATCTTCTCGCCATGGGTCTGGCCGCCGGGGCCCTCGCCCATTGGTCCCGCAACCCCTGGGTGCGCCGGGTGGCCGGCGCACTCGTGCTGGGGTTCGGGGTCTACGGGCTGTGGCAGGTCTTCTGGTTGTGAGTGGGTCGCCTACTTGGTGAAGAACTGCTGGGTCATCTTGACCTGGAAGGCCTTCGGCTGACCGGCCGGGGTCACGGAGATGAAGAAGTCGATGCTGTCCTCGTTCTTCACCGGGAAGTCCGCGATGTAGTAGTAGGCATCCCCGTCCCGGATCTCCCGCATGGGGATGTCCCAGTGCTGGCCGATCCGGTTCTGGGCATGGGTGGTCACCTTGGCGGGGGTGGACTGGCCGGTGGTCCCCTGCACCTCCTTGATCAGGCTAACGTTGAGCAGGGCGCGATGGGTGCTGCGCTGGATCCCGTAGCTGCTGGCCACCTGGGGGCTCAGGGAATCCGTGGTGATGGCGTTGTGGTGGATGGTGTAGCCGTCCACCCGGGTGCTGGTCTCGTCGGCAGCCGTCACCCCCAGGCTGAGGCTCAGGGTGCCGGCCAGGGTATAGCTCAGGGCAGTGGGTCTCATGGGTCTCCTCCTCTGGTGGTAATCGAAGGCGCGCCCGCGACGGGCGGGTGGGTCAAGATGGACGGACCGCCGCAGGGGCCGGGCCCTCCGGCAATGTCCCGGTGGCGGGG
>CAZFHV010000246.1:802-3703 GCA_964519095.1 uncultured Chromatiaceae bacterium
TTCGGCAGTCCGGTCAGCGGGTCGTGGATGGCGAGGTGCTCCAGCCGCTCCGTCAGGACCCTCGCCTCCCGCTCCAGGGCCAGGAGCCGGTCATCCAGGGCACTCTTGGAGCGGCTGATCTTGCTCAGGTTGCCGAGGCGCTGCTCCATCAGGGACTTGCGCGCCTGGATCTGCTCACCGAGCGGTGCCATGACCTGCTGGAGCCAGTCTCGGAAGTCCGCGGCGAACCGCTCGAAGATCCCCCGCACCCGTGCCACCAGGACCTCGAAGAAGCGCTTGACGACGAAACGCTGCTCGGCCAGCACCATCCGGGAGCTCTTGCGATAGGCATCCGCCTCCTGGTAGAGGGCCTCGAGCTCGTTGCGGAAGCGCAGGGGCACTAGTCCCCGGGTGGGCACAGGGGTGAAGCCGTAGGCCTTCTCGAAGTGGTCGTAGACGAAGACCGTCATCCGGCGCAGGCGCTCGCACTCCACGGTGAGGTTGTGCATCACCCGGCGCATCTCCTCGAACAGGTGCTTCATCGCCAGGGACAGGCCGTGGGTGGTGGCCTTGCGGAGCATGGCCTGTTGGGTGGCGCCGATCAGCTCGTCGATCCCCTTGAGGGAGAGGATCCGGCTCGCCGTCTCCGCCTCCGCCTGGAGCCTCTTGCGGCTGGTCTCGAAGCGGCTCAGGCTGGTGAGGTATTGGCGCTGCTCCTCGCGGGTGCGGCGCAGCAGCTCGCCGATGACCCCCTTGCTCTTCTCCCCCAGCCCGCGGAGCTCCTCGCCCTGGGAGCCGAGCTGGCCGAGGCGGCCGTGGAGGCGCTCGCGGCTGGTCTCCATGAGGTTGCCCAGCCGGGTCTCCAGGTGGTCGAGGGTCAGGGCATAGCGGTCCCCCAGGAGGCGCCCCGCGAGGTGGCGCTCCAGCCCTTCGATGGCGCTGCGCGCGAGCAGGGCCGGGTCCTGCTTGACCCGTGCCACCAGGGCCTTCTGCGCGGAGACCGCGAAGATGCGCCCCGCCTCCAGCCCCAGGGTCGCGGCAGTGGTCTGGCGCTGTTTGCCCACTTCGGCCTCGATCTCCGCCGGGGTCAGCAGCTCGTCCCAGAGGACGTCCACCTTGTTGAGCACCACCGTCAGCGCGGCCTCCTTGTGGCGCAGCCCCTTGACATGGCGCTCCCAGATTTCGAGGTCGCTCTTGGTGACGCCCGTATCGGCCGCCAGCACGAACAGGATGGCCTGGGCCTCGGGGAGGGTGCTCAGGGTGAGCTCCGGCTCACTCCCCAGGGCGTTGAGGCCAGGGGTATCCAGCACCACCAGCCCCTGTTGGAGCAAGGGATGGGGAAAGCTGATCAGGGCATGGCGCCAGCTGGGCACGTCCAGGGTCTTGGCACCCGCGGGGGCGGAGGGGTCGGGGAAGAACCCCAGGGCCGCCGCCTCGTCCAGGGGGAGCGGCTTGGTCTCGGTGAGGCGCTTGAGGGTGGCCTGCAGTTCCTCCGGCGCGGCGAGGTCCAGCCGGTGGCGCACCCAGGCCTTGGGCTCCCGCTTGAGCCGCTGCACGGGGGTCTTCTTGGCCCTTGTCTCGATGGGCAGCAGCCGCAGATAGGGCTCCGCATCAACGGGGTCCCAGCCGATCTCGGTGGGGCACATGGTGGTGCGCCCGGCGGTGGAGGGCAGCAGCCGTCGCCCCAGGCCGGCGAAGAAGATGGCGTTGATCAGCTCGGTCTTGCCGCGGGAGAACTCCCCGAGGAAGGCGAGGGTGAGCCGATCCTCGCCGAGCAGGCCCTCGGCCTGGGCGAGACGCCCCCGGGCGTCGGCACTCAGGGGCCCCTCGGCACGGAGCCAGTCCCGCAGTGCCTCCACGGCCTCCAAGAGCCGGGCCTTCCAGGCAGCGTAGCGTTCGAAATCCCCCCGCAGGGCGGCGCTGGTGCCCGACGCGAGGTCCGGCAAGGGAGGGGTCAGGGGGCTCGTTGGTACATCCATGGTCCCAATGATGCACCAAGGCCCCGGCTCACGCTAACCGCCACCCCCGGGAGGGTGCCGCAAGGCTCGATCAACCGGCTTTGGAACCGGACGCACCCCCGCCGATGGGGAGATCCGGCAGCGGCGAGCGCGTCGGGGCCTGGATGCGCACCCTTTTCGTCCGAGAATGCTCCCCGCTCAACAGCTCCACCTGGGCGCGGGGGACACCGAAGGCCTTGGCCAGGAACTCCAGCAGGCAGGCATTGGCCTTGCCCTCCACCGGCGGGGCCACCAGCCGCACCCGGTAACCCTCCTCGCAGACACCCGCAAACTCGGTCTTGGCGGCCCGCGGTACGACCCGCAGACGAAGCTCGAGGCTAGTGTCAGACCAGCGGTAGGGGGCGGGCGGGTTCAGAAAGGGTGCTTCGGGAGCTCACGAGGACCCAGAACAGCCAACCGAAGATCTGGACCGAGAGCCCGATAGGCAGATAACGGTATGCTGGCTCACCTGTCTCACACAGATAGGCGTAGTGCCGGGCACCAGCCGCAGCTCATGCATCACTTTGCGAAAGATCGAAGAATGCCCGCCGACTCCGGTCTAGCAGCCTGTCGGTCTTGAGACTCGTGATGACCTGCTTGGGCCGTCGGAGGCCGGTTGTTGCATGAAAGAGGCGGTTTTTAGGGAAGATGTGCGGGTTTTTTCCCTTTTCCCCTACTGCGGGCACAATACGGCCGTGCGTTTGCGGTTCCACGCGAGACATACCAGGGTCCACTCGTTTTGAACGTTGTCCAGCCCCCGGGTGAGGAACTGGCGAAACCCCATCACGGATTTGATGATGCCGAAGACCGGCTCGACGGTTTGTTTGCGTAGGCCATAAGTCGCTCGCCCGGTGCGGGTCTTGAGCCGGTGGGCCAGGCGGACGGGGCGGGCGCCGTGCAGGTCGGGATCGACCTCCTGGCGGCC
>CAZFHV010000247.1:0-3697 GCA_964519095.1 uncultured Chromatiaceae bacterium
GGAACGGGATCTTTCCCCAACGGCCATGAGTGCGGGAGGAGAGGGGCCTCCCGCGAACCCTTGCAGGGCAGTCCCTGGCCGGCAGCCTTCTGCCAGAGTCCTCCTCCGCTCTGCAAGGCGAAGGGAAGCGCAAGGCCAGGGAAGGCCGATTCTTCTTTTTTCGAGCCACCCAAAGACCTTCGTTCCCGTCCCCGGCGCGTGACGCCATCGCGGCTTTTGCTTAGGATGCGCCCTGTCTAAGTAGCGCGGAGCCTGAGCAGGCATGTCGGACCTGAACCTGGGATACATCGGACTCGGCATCATGGGGCGACCCGTGGCGCTCAACCTGTTGCGCGCGGGCTATCCCCTGTTCGTCTGGGGACGGCGCCCGGAGCGTCTTCAGCCGATCCTCGAGGCGGGCGGCCAGGCCTGCGAGAGCCCGGCGGCGCTGGCAGAAAGCGCGCACGTCATCTTCACCAACCTCTCCGACACCCCAGATGTCGAGGCGGTGGTGCTGGGTCATCATGGCCTGGTGAAGGGGGTGCGCCCGGGGACGGTTGTGGTGGACATGAGCACCATCTCGCCCTCTGCTACCCGGGTCATGGCGGCGCGGCTGCGGGAGCGGGGTGCCGAGCTGCTCGATGCGCCCGTCTCGGGCGGCCAGCAGGGCGCCATCGCCGGGACCCTCTCCATCATGGTGGGCGGTGCCCGGGAGGCCTTCGAGCGGGTGCGACCCCTGTTGGAGGTGGTGGGCAAGAACATCGTCCACTGCGGGGAGAGCGGGGCGGGGCAGATCACCAAGGCCTGCAATCAGGTGGTGATCGCCCAGACCCTGGCGGGGGTGGCGGAGGCCTTCGTGCTGGCGCGTGGCGCCGGCGTGGACCCGGCGCGGGTACGCGAGGCCCTGCTGGGGGGCTTCGCCAACAGCCGGGTGCTGGAGACCCACGGCCTGCGCATGCTCGAGGACAACTACCAGCCCGGTTTCAAGGCCCGCCTGCACCAGAAGGACATGCACATCGTGCTGGAGACCGCCCGCGAGCTCGGCATCGCCCTGCCGGGTGCGGCCCTGACCACCCAATACGTCAACGCCCTGGTGGGGGGCGGCATGGGGGAGATCGACTCCTCCGCCATCTACCGCATCATCGAGCGGCTCTCGGGCCTCGGCGCGGCCTGAGACGCCCATGGGTGCACCAGGCGCGGCAGGGGGGTCGGCGATGCTGAAGCGGATGGGTCTTGTCTTCACGCTGGTCTTGGCCTGCATCGCCGGCCTGGCCCAGGCGGGGTCGCCGAGGGCGGCGGTGTGCGGGACGGACCTCGGTGGCTCCGACGCCAATCCCGCCGAGGATTCGCTCCAGCGCTTCGCCGCGGGCCTGGGCGTCGAATACCCCGCGGTCTTCGCCAATCTGGTCCGCTATCTCGACGCCAAGGGCAGGCTCCCCTCCTGCTACCTCACCAAGGGGCAGGCCCAGCAGGCGGGCTGGTCGCCAGGGGCCAATCTTTGGGAACAGGCGCCGGGGACCGCCATCGGCGGGGACCGCTTCGGCAACCTGGAGCGCCGTCTACCGGCCCAGTACAACGGCCAATATCTGGAGGCGGACCTGGACTACCACGGGGGTCGGCGCGGCGCCCACCGGCTGATCTTCGTGCGCAATCGGCCCGGCTCGGGGCTGATCTGGGTGACCACCGACCATTACCGAACCTTCCACCAGGTACCGCGACCTTGACCAGTGAACGCCTGTGCCGGCTGCGGGGCCGGAGCATCCAATCCCTCGGGGACGTCTATGGGGAGCTCGCTCGGCAGCTTGGGTTCCCCGAGTGGTTCGACCCGAACCTCGACGCCCTCTGGGACGTCCTGACCCGGGAGATCCCCGGTCCGGTGCGCATCCGTTGGGAAGACGCCCGCCGCTCCAAGAAGCGGCTGGGGGAGGACTACCAGCGGCTGCGTGCCCTGTTGAAGCAGGTGGCCAGGGAGCGCGACGACTTCTTCCTGGAGCTCGACGAGGCCCGCAAGGCCGATTGACGGCCGGGTGCCTGGCGCCTTTTTCCAACCACAAGAACCGACTAGCCAATCGGAGGCGGGTGTGAACGATCTGGGTCAAGGGGTCTTCTGCATCGACACCGACTATCAGCGGCCGGGGCTCGCGGCCTGTTACCTCGTCGAGGAGGGGCAGCGGCTCGCCTTCGTCGACACGGGCACCGCCCAGGCCCTGCCGCGGCTCCTGGAGGCGGTGGCGGCCCTGGGTCTCACCCCGGGGCACGTGGACTACGTGATCCCCACCCACGTGCATCTGGACCACGCCGGCGGTTCCGGGGACCTCATGGCGGTCTGCCCCAACGCCCGGCTGGTGGCCCATCCCAATGCGGCCCCCCACCTCATCGACCCCTCCCGGCTCACGGCGGGGGCCACCGCCGTCTATGGGGAGGAGGCCTTCGCGCGGGATTTCGGCCGCATCACCCCGGTGGACCAGGCGCGGGTGCTGGTGGCCGAGGACGGGACCCAGGTGGACCTCAATGGCCGCACCCTGACCTTCATCGACACACCGGGACACGCCAACCACCACGGTTGCGTCTTCGATGAGCATACCCGCGGCATCTTCACCGGCGATACCTTCGGGATCGCCTACAAGGACCTGGACACGGCCCGGGGACCGCTCCTGTTCGCCCCGACCACCCCGGTGGCCTTCGACCCCGATGCCTGGCAGCGGAGCCTGGATCGGCTGATGGCCCTGGAGCCCCAGGTGGCCTTCCTCACCCACTTCTGCCAATTGGATCGGCCCGCGGCGCACATCGACACCCTGCGCCAGAGCATCCGGGACCTGGCGGCAATGGCCCTGGCCGAGGAGGGGGCGGCGGACGAGGGGCGCCCCGCGCGCCTCAAGGCCGCGGTGGATGCCTACCTGCTCGGGCGCGCCCGGGCGAACGGCTGTGAGCTGCCCGACGAGCGGGTGCGTGAGCTGCTGGCGGTGGACATCGAGCTCAACGCCCAGGGACTGGAGGTCTGGCTGCGCCGGCGCGCCAAGACCGGCGCCGCCCGTTAGGGACCCCGGCATCCAGTGCCCTGCAAGCCACCCGCCCGCCGGGCGGGTCGGTTCAGGGCAGCGCTGGGCGGGACCCCCGTTTGAGGCACCTTGCGAAAGATTTTTTCTAACCCCCTTAGAGGATTGCGAATTCGCAATGAGGGGAGCGGGCCGCTTCCGTAATCTATTCATCGGGTCAACAGACCCACACCGATCAGACTCCTCCTTCGTTTGGTGGTGACTCGGCGGCCGCAACGGCCGCCGCTTTGTTTCTGGGAGTGGGAGCCCTACTGCCAAATCCCACCACTCCATCGGGCGGGCGCCAGGGCGAAACAGCTTCTGCTCAGTCTGACCCGCGCCAGTGCTCTTTCTACTCGCTGCAGTCGGTACCTGCCTGGTTTCCAGTGACGTCAGCATAAGGTTCTGTCTAAGCCCCGAGGTATTGGTTCGCCGCCGGGGGCCTGCAGATTGCCTCCGTCAAGGAATGAAAAAGGGGGTGGTGTTGCGGCTGTCTCGTGGGCCTCTTAAGCGGCCAATCTCAGCGCCTCTGTTTTCTGCTCGGCGAGCCGGGTCAGATTGAGGTAGCGGTGATCCTCGAGCCATGTCTCGTGGTTCTCTTGTAGGGAGCAAATAGACTGTCCGGAGTTGTAGCACGTGATCTGTCCGGTTGAAGTGGGTACCGAGGAGGCGCTCGATGAACC
>CAZFHV010000248.1:0-3679 GCA_964519095.1 uncultured Chromatiaceae bacterium
TGAAATCGGATCGGACCCATTTCAGGATTCACGAAAAATGGCGACTCTCCGGGGCTCCCCCACCGCCCCCAGTGCTGCGGGCAGCTACGCGGTGGTCTGCCACCTCACCCAAGCGGGCTACAGCGCCACGGATGCCACCGGCACCCTGGTGATCAATCCCGCCCCCGTCACCCTGAGCCTCTCCAACCTCAGCCAGACCTACGACGGCACCCAGAAGTCCGCTACCTGCACCGCCACGCCGAGCGCGGCCTACAGCTTGACCTACAGCGATGTGGGCTCCGGCACCGGACGGGTGAATGTCGGCAGCTATGGGGTGAGCTGTGCGGTGAGCGATCCCAACTACGGCGCCACCCCCGCCACCGGCACCCTGGTCATCGCCCAGATGGCCACCACCACCCACCTCACCAGCTCCCGCAACCCCTCGGCCTATGGGGAGGGGGTCACCTTCACCGCCACGGTCAGCCCCAGCTCCGCCAGCGGCAGCGTCACCTTCAACGGGGTGAGCGGCTGTAACGGGGGGACCAATGGCGTGGCGCTCAGCAGCGGCAGCGCCGCCTGCCTGGTGAGCAACCTCCCGGCGGGGAACCCCGCCGCCAGCCTCACCGCCCAATACGGGGGCGACACCAACCACGGCGGATCGAGCAGTGCCCCGCTCAGTCAGCAGGTCAATCCCGACACACGCTACGGTGCCGCGGTTGCCCTCTCCGGCGACACCGCCCTGATCGGCGCTCCCGGATTCACCTGCGCGGTGGGTCCCGCCCATCCCGAATGTGGCGCGGCTTATGTGCGGACACGCACCGCCGCCGCCTGGCCGGCGGTAGACGATGCCGAGCTGCTGGCCAACGATGCCCAGCCCGCTGACGCCTTCGGTGCTGCGGTGGCCCTCTATGGCGACACCGCCCTGGTGGGTGCCCCCGGGGCCGACTGTGGCAGCGACGAGGACTGTGGCGCCTCCTATGTGCTCGTGCGCCGCGGCGGTGGCTGGACCCAGCAGGCCAAGCTCACCGCCCCCGCACCCCTCGCGTTCCAATACTTCGGCACCGCCCTGGCCCTCGAGGGCGACACCGCCCTGGTGGGTGCCCCCATGAGCGGCTGCGGGGCCGGCAGTGCCTGCGGCGCCGCCTACGTCTTCGTGCGCTCGGGCAGCACCTGGAGTCACCAGGCCACGCTCCTCTCCGCGGATCTCGCCGCGGGCGACCGATTCGGCGGGGCCGTCGCGATCTCCGGCAACTCCGCTTTGGTGGGCGCCTCCGGCGACGACTGCGCGGCCGGGGCCGACTGCGGGGCGGGCTACGTGTTCCTGCGCACCGGCACCCTCTGGGCCCAGCAGGCCAAGCTCAGCGCCAGCGACATCGCCAACCACAAGCTCGGTGGAGCGGTGGCCCTGGTGGGCGACAGCGCCCTGCTCGGTGCCCCCACTGCGGACTGCGGGGCGGTGAGCGACTGCGGGGCGGTCTACGTCTTCAGCCGTTCCGGCAGCACTTGGAGCCAGCAGGCGCGGCTCACCGCCGCCGATCCCGGGACCAATGACGGACTCGGCAGCAGTGTCGCCTTCATCAATAACGTCGTGGCCGCCGGTGCCCCCCGGAGCGACGCGGCCGGGACCGACAGCGGCGCCCTCTACCTCTTCAGTCGAACCCCCAGCGGCTGGGCCCAGCTGCAGAAGCTCGGCGCTGGGGCGGCCAGCGATTATTACGGCTCCGCGGTGGCCCTCACCGGCGACACCCTCCTGGTGGGCATCCACAACAAGGATGGGCCGACCCCCGATGCGGGCGATGCGGCCTTCCACAGCTACCCCTGTGGGTTCGGCTTCCCGCTGCCCGCCGGGCAGTGGCGGGCCTTCGGCATGCCTTGTGCGGGCAGCTCCCCGAGCAGCGTGCGCTCGCTGCTCGGGGATGATCTGCTGCCGAGCCGCTACGGCCCCTCCAACCGCTGGGTGGTCTACCAGCGCGACGTCCTCGCCAAGCAGTACCTGGCCCTGGGCATCGACCAGGCCATGGGCCAGCAGATCGGCTACTGGAGCAAGACCCTCGATGCCGCGAGCCTCGACCTCACCGGCGCCCCCACGCCCCTGAGCAGCCCCGCAGCTTGTCCCTCGCCCCACGGCTGCTACGAGACCCCCTGGTGGAGCCCACCAGCAGCACGGAAGCCTCCAACCTGCTCGGTCATCCCCTGCCGGTGGGGGTGGACTGGAAGGAGGTGCGCATCCTGGTGATGGGAGATCCCAACTCCCCCTACACCCCCAGCGCCGCCCAGGCCGCCAACCTGGTCTCCGCCACCTACAACCTCTGGAACGGCAGCGCCTACGTCCCCTACGACGACATCACCCCCGGCAAGGAGGGCACCCTGCGGCCCTACGACGGTCCCTGGGTCAAGGTGCTGCCCGGTGCCCAGGGCAAGGACGTGCGGCTGTTGATCCCCTTCAAGCCCACCCTCAAGACCGGACAGGTTGCCCCCGAGGGCGGGGGTCTGCTCGGCTGGGTCGGCAAGCTCCTCGAGGTGCTGGTGCCCCCCGCGGCGGCCGCTGAGCCCCCCGCCTATGGACTGCAGGAGCGCGAAGCCCACCGCCAGGCCCACCAGGAAGCCATTGCCGCCAAGCAGGAGTGGTTCGTCAGCCTGCGGGTGGAGGACGCGGACGCCGGACTCCTGGACCCCGACAACGTCCTCGGTCAGCTCAAGGACGCCGCCAGCGGCTACGACCTCCACGACCTCAGGGAGGAGGGGCCCCCGCCCCCCGATGGCCCGATCCTCAACCTCAGCTTCCCCCACCCGGAGTGGAAGGACGGCAAGGCCGGCGACTACGCGAGCGACTACCGACCCGCCAACCGAGGGCTGGTGGCCGGCCGCTGGGCCTTCGAGATCCGCACCGACCTCAGCGGGCGCCCCGTGCGGCTCTACTGGAGCGGTCCCTCGGAGATCCTCAGCCGCTCGCGGCTGTACGACCTCGACACCGGTGAGGACTGGGCCGCCGATGACCCCGCCTGGAGCGCGGGGCTGCCCCTCACCCTCACCCCGGCGGTACGCCACTTCGAGTGGCGCTACTCGGGCAAGCCCAGCAAGTAGCCGCACCCGAGTCGCCACCCGCCTCGCCGCCCCCGGGGCCGGCGAGGCGGGGTCCCCATCACCCATCCACCCTACCAAGGCCATGACCCACGACGACGTCCCCAACCCTGAGCTCGGCGCCGAAGCACAACGTCGCCGCGAGCTCCTCGCCCAGCTCGGCCGTTTCGCCGTCTATGCCCCCCCGGCGATGCTCACCCTGATGCTGAGCCGCCGCGCCAGTGCCGAATCCCTCGGGCTACCGCCGGACCCACCCGAGCCCTAGCCCTAGCCCGCTTGCCCCCAGATCCCTTGACCTCGCCACTTTGCGCGGGGGAGGGTGCCCCAGGCCCCACCCCGGTGTGGTTGCGCGCCCCCTTGGGCGAGCACCTGGTGCTCGCAGATCCCCCCAGCGGGCGGGTCTTCCTGCTCGACCCCCTGGCCTGCTTGGTGTGGGAGGCCCAGGCGGAGGGCATCGACCCAGAGGAGACCGCCGAGCTGCTGGCCGAGCGCTTCGGCCAGTCGGCCCAGGCGGTGCTCTCCGACGTGCGCGCCTTGCTGCAAAGCCTGAGCGATGCGGCGATCACCCCAAGCCCCGGGGGGCGCGACGATGGCACGGAGCTCGGTGGCGGGCGGTGCT
>CAZFHV010000249.1:0-3617 GCA_964519095.1 uncultured Chromatiaceae bacterium
ACTTCCGGGTCCTGTCCCTCGATGGCGGCGGGGTGCGCTGCATCCTGGGGGTGACGCTCCTCACCCGTCTGGAGCGGTATCTGGGCCGACCCCTCCATCAGGTCCTGGACCTGGTGATCGGCACCTCGGCGGGGGCCATCACCGGTTGTTGCCTGAGCCAGGGCATGGCGGCCGCCGAGATCGAGGCCCGCTGGGCGGAGCTCTCCGCGAGCTTCTTCCCCCGTCCCCGGGGTATCCAGGACATGGCCCGGCGGGTGGTGAGCGCCACCACGGGGCTTCTGCCCAAGTATAGTGAGGCCAGCATCGAGGAGGGGCTCAAGCGGCTCTTTGGGGAGCGCACCCTGGGAGATCTACTCATACCCCACACCCTCACGGTGGCCTTCGACCCCGGCACCCTGGGGGTGTTCCTGTTCCGCTCCTCCGACCCCGAGCATGCCGAGATCCCCGTCTGGCAGGCCTGCCGGGCGAGTGGGGCGGGACCCACCTACTTCTCCGAGGCCGGACCGCGGCGGCTGTTGGATGGCGGGGTGATCGCCAACAACCCCACCACCTTCGGGGTGCTGCAGGGGATTCGCTTGGCGCGGGAGGCGTGGAACCAGAAGGCCCAGTCTACCGGTCCGTCCCCGGCCCCGGGGGGCGGCCACGAGGCCACCGATCACCTGCTGGTGGTATCCATCGGCTCGGGGATGCCACTTAGGAACCGCACCCAGGCCAAGACCCTGGCCGCTCAGGCCAGACGGCTGATGGACATCGTCTTCTACACCGATCTTGCCGTGGGGCGCTATCTCCTGCCCGAGCACAACTACTTTCGGCTCCAGCCGGCGGTCCCTCCCGCGCTGGCGGTCACCGACGATCATCGACGCCTGCCGGAGCTGAAGCTCCTGGCGGAGGCCTTCGCCGGGAGCATCGAGCCGACCCTTCGGCACATCGCGGAGCGGTTGGGGACTTGATGCTTCGACTTCGCTCAGCACAAGTGCTTCGGCTCCGCCGGTCCCTGGCCTGTCGAAGGGTGCTGTCCTGATGCTTCGACTTCGCTCAGCACAAGTGCTTCGACTTCGCTCAGCCCACGGCCCGTCGAAGGGCGCAGTCCAAGGGTCGGCACGAGTGCCAATCCAGCGATTTGCACCGGCCGAGCAATGCGCACACCCGGTAGGAGCGGCGCCCTCGCCGCGACCTCTGCTGGGCCCCGCCGAAGCAGCAGGCGCCCAATCGCGCCGGGGCGGCGCTCCTACGGGTCCTGGCAGCAGGACCTGGGGTGGCACCCGCTGATGGAGCACCTTGCCCTGAGCAGCCTGCTCGCCGCAATGCCGTGGTCCGGGGTGGCGGGCCTGATGCTTCGACTTCGCTCAGCACAAGTGCTTCGACTTCGTTCAGCACAAGGCCTGTCGAAGGAAGAAGCCAAAAGGCCTCGATCCCCATGAAGGGCATCTGCCTGAAGGTCGTCATCCTGGACCTGGTCCACTCCGATGCCCCGGACCGGAGCTATCTGTGGAACCCGCTGCGACCCCAGTTCGCCGGGATCATGCCCCAGGCGGTGGCGGTGTGGGCCAGACAACTGGGGCATCGGGTGAGCTACGGGGTCTACTGCGGCCAGTGTCCGCCGGAGGATCTCTTGCCGAAGGATCTGGACCTGGTGCTCCTGTCCCACTTCACCCGTGCCGCAGGGCTCGCCTATGCCCTGGCCAAGATCCTCAGGCAACGCGGGACCCGGGTGATCGGCGCCGGTCCCCACGCCCGGGCCTTCCCGGAAGACGGGCTGCGCTTCTTCGATGCGGTGATCCAGAGAACCGACCGTCGCCTCATCGAGGAGGTCCTGGCCGGTCACTGGGAGCCTGGGACGGTGCTGGACACGGAGCGGCCCCTGCTCGATCTGCCCACGGTGGCGGAGCGGGCGGATGACATCCAGGCCGCCCACTTCGGTCGGCGCTTCCAAGCCTTCGGGGTGATCCCGCTCTTGGCTTCCACCGGCTGCCCCTACCAGTGCGGCTTCTGTGTGGACGCCAAGAGCCGCTACCTGCCCTTCGACACCGAGCGGCTGTCGGAGGAGGTCCGCTTCATCAGCCAACGCTGGCCGGGGCGGCTCATGGTGTTCCACGATCCCAACTTCGGCATCCGCTTCGACCGCACCATGGAGATCCTCGAGAAGGCCAATCACCAGGGCCAAGGGGGCCGCGGTTCCGCACGGCGCAGCCCCTACGTCATTCAGGCCTCCCTGTCGGTGCTCAAGCCCGAGCGGCTGCCCAGACTCAGAGACAGCGGCTGTGTGTACCTGGTGCCCGGCATCGAGTCCTGGTCGGACTGCGGGGCCAAGGCGGGAACCGGGGTGCTTACCGGTCGGGCCAAGCTCGAGGCGGTCATTGAGCACCTGCGGTTGATCTCCACCTACATCCCCAACCTCCAGGCCAACTTCGTGCTGGGCACCGATGTCGATGAAGGTCCCGAGCCCTGGGAGCTGACCGCAGAGCTGGCCAAGAGGCTGCCCAACGTCTACCCCGCGGTGTTTCTGCCGGCACCCTTCGGGGGCACGGCGCTGTTCGACGAGCTGCATGCCGAAGGCAGGCTCTTGGAGTCGCTGCCCTTCGCCTGCTACTACGACCCCTACCTGGCCTTCGTCCCCAGGCACTACAGTCCAGAGGCCCTCTACGCCCACCGCATCGGACTCCTGGAGGCCATCACCGATCCGCGTCTCTGGTGGCGCAGGCTGGGCACCCCGGCCCATCCCCTGGCCAAGCTCACCCACTCCGCCCAGCTTCTGGCGCTGCGCGCCGAGCTGCCCCTGGATCGCCAGATCCACCGGTTGCTGCAGACCGAACCCAGCTTCCGGGCCTTCCACGAGGGGGCGACTGATCGGCTCCCGGACTTCTACCGCGCCGAGATCCAGAGGCGCCTGGGGCGCTACGCCGCACTCCTCACAGAGAAGGAGCTGAGGCCCCCAGTTGCCTGCCGTGTCTGCCGATAGGCAGGCCCCGCCCGAGCACGCAACTGGGGCCGGAACAGTCCGGTCTCCCCAACCGGGGCTGGTGACCTCGACCTCGCATCTCCAAGCCGCCAACGACGGGGCGCGGATAGATCCCGCAAGGCGAGTGGCATGAACCACACCCTCTTGATCGAGAGTCCACCGGATAACCAACAGGGACAGACCCCTAGACGCGGTCGGTTGGGACCCCTTCCGCACCCTCGCCACCTGCGCATGCTGGGGCGGATCGCCCTCCTGCTCCTGATCCTGGCCTTCTGCCTCGGCTCGGCGGCACCGCCGGCTCTCGGTGCCGGTAAGACCAAGCCCAAGGTCGGGACCGGACCGACGCACCCCATCGAGACACTTGTGCCGACCGTTCGGCTTCGCTCACGGCAAGACGCAGTCGACACCCGTCCCCCACCCCCCACCGACTGCCCCGACCCCTTGGTGCTGGGCGAGGCCCTGGCCCTGGTGGTGGAGGCCAACCCGGTGCTCGGTGCCGAGCGCGATCAGCTCGCCGAGAGGGCTCGTCAGAGGGGCTGGGAGAGCTACCTCTCGCTCGGCTACTCCAGCAACACCAGCTTTGAGTCCGGGGAGGCCGGAGCGAATGCGGCGCTTCGGGTACGCATCCCGCTGTTCGACCGCAAGCAGGAGCTGGCCC
>CAZFHV010000250.1:0-3615 GCA_964519095.1 uncultured Chromatiaceae bacterium
CTCTACGGCTACGCGGGGGGCGTCGCACTCGCTTCCGCTTCCTGTGCTCCTTCCCGGTCGATGGCGGCGTCCAGCTCGTCTATGTCGATGGGCTTGTGGATGTAATCGTCCGCGCCCTGCTGCATCGCGGCGATGGTGCTGTCCATGTCGTGGAAGGCGGTGATCATGATGACCGGGGTCTGGGGCAGGCGCCCCTTGAGGTGGGGCAGGGCCTCGAGGCCCGAGCGCCCCGGCATGCGGATGTCCAGGATGGTCAGGTCGGGGGGCTCCCGGCTGGCCGCGGCCAGGCCCTCGTCGGCGCTGTGGGCGGTGGTGGCCAGATGGCCGCGGGAGCGCAGGTGCAGTTGCAGCGTCCGGCAGCTTGCCAGGTCGTCGTCGACAATTAGGATCTTGCTCAAGGTTGGACCTTCGGTTGGACCGGCGCCGAGGCGAGCGGGTCGGGTGCGAGGGTGCCGCTGCGCCCTGATTGGGCCGCCGCCGGGTCAAGGCTCGGGCTGGCCGGGCGGGTGGGCAGGGTGACCGCGGCCCGGGTACCGCCGGGGGTCACGGACTCCAGGTGCACCTCGGCCCCATGTTGATCGAGGATGCGCCGGACGATGGCGAGCCCCAGCCCCGTGCCCTGGGCCTTGGTGGTGAAGAAGGGCTCAAAGAGCTTGTCGCGAACCTCCGGGTCGATCCCTGGACCATTGTCGCAGACCTCCACCCGCACCGCCGTCCCCTCGCTGCCTAGGTGCAGCATGGCGGTGATGCCGATGGCCGGCTCGCCCCCCTCCCCTTGAAGCCGGGGGCCGGGCTTGGCGGCGGCCTGGGCGGCGTTGACGATGAGGTTGCACAGGGCCTGGCGCAGCTTGCCCGGGTCCCCATACAGCGGCGGCAGGCCAGGCTGGATATCCAGTGTCACCCGCACCCCGCTCTGGCGGATCCTGCCCTGGGCCATCCCCAGTGCCCCCTCCAGCAGCTTGTCCATGTCGATCCACTCCGCCGCCAGGGCCTCGGGGCGGGCGAAGGCGAGCATGTCCGAGAGGATGTCCTCCATGTAGCGGATTTGGGTCAGGGCGATCTGCCCCAGCTCCGCGGCCTCCGCGTCCGGCCCGGCGTGGCGGGAGAGGATCTGCACCGCCATCTTCACCGAGGACAGGGGGTTGCGCAGGTCGTGGGCGACCATGCTCGACATGCGCCCGAGGACGGTCAGGGACTGGGTGCGGGCGAGCTCGCGGTTGTGCGCCGCGACCTCCTGCTCCAGGCGCTTGCGCTCGGTGATGTCCTCCTTGACGGCGACGAAATGGGTGATGGCCCCATCGGCTTTGCGGATGCCCGAGATGGAGGCGGCCTCCCAATAGAAGGTCCCGTCCTTGCGCCGGTTGTGGAACTCCCCGCGCCATTCGCCCCCGGCGCGGATGCGCGCCCAGAGGTCCCGGTATTCGGCTGGGGAGGTGTCACCGGTTTTCAGCATGCGCGGGTTCCGTCCGATCACCTCCGCGGTGGCGTAGCCGGTGACCTCGGTGAATTTGGGGTTTACGTACTCGATGAGGCCCCCATCGTCGGTGATGATGACGATGCTGGGGCTCTGCTCCACGGCCCGCGAGAGCTTGCGCAGCTCGCCCTCGGTTCGGCGCCGCTCGGTCACGTCGTCGCCGATGCAGGTGATGCCGACGAAGCGGCCGGCGGCATCGAAGGACAGGGTGTTGTTCCAGGCGATGAGGCGCGTGTCGCCGTCGCGGGTCGCCACCGGGATCTCGTGGCGAGTGGGGAACAAGGCCGGAGTGCTGGCCCCGGCGATCATGCAGTGGACCTGGGC
Organism: uncultured Chromatiaceae bacterium; assembly: GCA_964519095.1. Lineage (GTDB taxonomy): Bacteria > Pseudomonadota > Gammaproteobacteria > Chromatiales > Chromatiaceae > JAEHCY01. The sequence continues at coordinate 1,799 of CAZFHV010000250.1, forward strand.
CCGGTGCTCGGCCGGGATGAAACGGGCAGTCCAGTCGGTGCCGACGACCTCCTCCCGCCGCCAGCCGGTGACCTCCAGGAAGTGGTCGTTGCAGAAGCTGACGCAGCCGCCCTGGTCAATGGACACCGCCACCAGGTCGATGTTCTCCAGGGTGCGGCGGAAGAGCTGCTCGTACTCGCTCCGGGCCTCGGCCTGGCGGTGGCGCACCTGGGCCCGGGCCAGGAGCAGGGAGCCCAGGGCGATGAGGGCGAACATGGCCAGGTACAGCGCGGCGTGACGGCGCAGGAAGAGGATCGGTGTCGCCGCCAGGGTCTGGGGGTCGACCCGGGAGACGATGTACCAGGCGGGCGCCGCCGGATGGGGGGCCGCCCGCGGGCCGGGCGCGGGCGGGTCCCCGACCGGTCCCGGCCCGGCCCCGACTGCCCCCGCCGCCTGCAGGGCGACCTCGAGGGGGCGCAGGCTGGTGAAGGTGAAGAGCCCCGCTGGACCCTCCACCTGCCCCTGGCCCTCCGCGGTCAGGGTCCGCCAGACCTCGGGATAGCGCGCGGCGAAGGAGGTCTCCTGGCCGAACATGAAGGCCCAGGCGTCGCCGGGCTGTGGGCTGTGCAGCCAGTACCCCCGGTCGTTGAGCAGGTGGACGTGGTCGGCGATGTTGGCCGCGGCCTGGACGAAGCGGTCGATGAGGAGTTGGCCGAAGTAGTTGAGTACTAGGAGGCCGCGTCGGCGGCCGACCGCGTCGAAAAGCGGGGTGGCGAAGCGCAGCATAGGTTTCAGGGGGCGCTCCACCTCGCCGTCCTCGACGTTGAGGTCCAGGGGCGATAGATAGATCCCGCAGCGGGGCAGACCCATGGCCTCTTCCGTATAGTAGCGGCTGGACTTGTCCTGCAACTGGTGCGCCGCGACGATGCGGGGCTCCCCTTGGTCGAAGTTCACCCGCACCGCCTCCCGCCCCTGGGTATCGAGGTAACGGATCTGGTCGTAGAGCCCCTTGTTGCGGGCGAACACCCGGAACTCCTCGGCGATGCGCCCGCGGTCCTGCGGGGTGTCGCGATCGAGCAGACCCTGCTCGCGGATGTCCTCGGCCAGGAACAGCAGATCGGTCACCACGGCGGCGATGTCAGTGGCGATGGTGCGTCGGGCGAGCTCGACGTTGAGCTGCTCGCGCGCCTCCAGCAACCTCCGCTCCGCCCGGTAGTGGCCGTAATAGTGCATGGCGGCCACCAGCCCGAGCAGGGCCGTGAAAGCGAGCAGGGTGCGCAGGAAGGCATGCAGCAGGTCGAGCCGGGTGAGGGGCAAGGGTGGTGCCACGCTCATGGTGGGCAGCTGGCCTCCAGGTGTACCCGCAGGCGCTCCAGGTAGGCGTCGGGGGGCTCATCGCCGGCGCGCGGCACAAGGAAGAGCAGGCGTGCAGCGGTGAGGTAGGGGCGCCGCGCCCCATTCCCCGCCGGCTCCCGTTCGGTGAGGACCGCGCGCAGGTTGCTCAGGACGTGCTCCGGGTCTTCGCAGTAACGCGGCAGGGTCAGGTCCCGGGCGTACCAGCGGCTGGCCATGGAGATGGCGAGCAGGGCCAGGGTCACGGCCCCGATGAGACGCCAGGGGCGAAACGGCGGCCTGACCGCGTCGGTGGGGGGCGGTGCATTCATGGTAACGATCCTGGCGATGCACGCCAGCCTGGATCAGCAGCCTGGATCAGAAAAGGTGTGCACCGCCATGACCGCTGTTTCCCGCCGGCCCTCTCCCGGGGGGAGCGGCGGATGGGGAGCGTGCTGCGCACTACCTTCATCTCAAAGTCCTCAGAGGCGCCAGGCAAGCCTGAG
>CAZFHV010000251.1:0-3601 GCA_964519095.1 uncultured Chromatiaceae bacterium
AGCTTGGGCGGGTTGTAGTACTGCTCGGCGTGCGCGAAGGCGGGCAGCAGGGTCCAGACCATCACCACTAGCAGGAAACCGTCCTTGACATGCAGTTCCCGCCGGTCGCCGTGGCAGAACAGCCAGAGGATCAGGGCCACCCCGAGACTGCCGAGCACCGCTTCGTCGTAAGCGCGCTCGGCACCGTCCTCGTAGATCCAGGAGACGACCAGAGGAACCGCCATCGAGACGCTGAACATCTTGAGGATAAGGGCGAAGGCCCGGAGGACAGCGCGGATCTGGGGCATGGCTGATCTGTTCTAGGTGAAGAAGATGTTGACCGCGAACAGCTTCTCCACCTCCACCACGGACTTGCGGCCGGCCATGAGAATCACGACATGGTCCTGGCTCAAGATCTGGGTTTCGGGCGCCAGCAAGACCCGGTAGGCGTCCGCCGATGCATTCCGTTTCCCGGTCTCCTCTGGCGCGGGAGGCGTAGGCCTTAACAGGGCAGCGATAACGGCGCCCTTGGGGAGCGCGAGTTGATCGATACGTCGACCAACCACTTTGGATGCCTTGGAGTCCCCATGGACGATGATCTCCATGGCCTCCGCCGCCCCATGCCGCAGGCTGTGCACCGCAACCACATCGCCCCGGCGCACGTGGGTCAGGATGTCCCCCATCACCACCTGGCCAGGCGAGAGTGCGATGTCGATACGGTCAGACTGCACCAGATTCGCGTAGACCCCCCGATTGATCAGCGCCAGTACGCGCCGGGCGCCCATCGCCTTAGCGACCAGACAGGCCACGATGTTGGTTTCATCGTCGTTGGTCACGGCGATGAAGAAGTCCATGCTGCTGATCCCTTCGTTGGCCAAGAGCGCCTCGTCCGCCGCGTCACCGTGCAGCACTAGGGTGCGGCCGAGCCGGCGCGACAGTTCCTCGACCCGTTCTGCGCTGATCTCCACCAGCTACACGAGGTACTTGCCCTCGGTCGCCTTGGCCAGCCGCAGGCCGGCGCTGCCGCCGCCGGCGATCAGGATGCGCTTGCAGGGGGCGACCTTGCCAGCCAGTCGCCGCAGTACCTCCTGAATGTCGCGGCTTGCCGCCAGGCAGAACAGCTCGTCGCCCGCCTCGATGAAGGTATCGGCACCCGTTCGCGCGGTGCGATTGTCACGCACCATGGCCGGGATGCTGAACTCCAGGCCCGGGACCACCTGCGGGATCTCCCCGATCCGCCGCGCGGCCAAGACGCTATCCTTGACTACACGCAGGGTCGCCAGGCTTAGGACCCCCTCACCGAACTGGAGTATCTGGGACGCCGCGGGGTGCTCGATCAGACGGGCGATGTAGTCGGCGAAGATCTGCTCGGGGCAGATGCTCCGGTCTACCGCGAAGCTGTCGGGACCCAGCAGATCCGGGTGCTCGGCGTAGTCCGGGGCCCGCAGGATGGCAATCTTGGTGGGGATATCGAACAGGGTTTGCGCCACGCGGCAGACACACAGATTGACGTGATCGCTGTGGGTCACCGCCAACAGGAGGTCCGCATCGCCGGCTAGGGCGGCCTGTAGCACCGAGGGCAGGGTCGCGTCTCCCAGCACGGCGCGCAGGTCCAAACGGTCCCGGAGCGTCTGCAACCGACGCTCGTCGGTGTCGACGATGGTGACGTTTTCCCGCTCCGCGACCAAGGTCTCGGCAAGTGCGGTGCCGGTTGGACCCGCACCGATGATGAGTATCTTCATGGGTTCTTAGGGAAACGCTGATGAATGAGACTCTCTTGTCCCTATGGGGTTGAGTGGGTGAGTTTTTCGGTTTGGAGCTGCTTTTCGGTCGGTTTTTGGGGTGAAAGTGGTCTCTAATGCGCGGTTTGTTGAGGTGCGACCGGTGTGCGGGCGCACCGCTGCTCTCTTAGGCCAACAGCGCCTTCTTGGAGATGACCAGGTTGACCAGGACAAAGAGCACTTGGATCTGGGCGCGGTTCTTCTTCAAGCCCTTGTAGCGCACCTTGCGGTAGCCGAAGAGGTTCTTGAGGATGTGGAAGCGATGCTCGACTCGAGCCCGCAACTTGGCCTTGAGATGCTCGATCTGGTGGGTGAGCGCCTTGAGGGGGCCTTCCTCCATGGCGGCGATGCGGCTGGGCCGCTCGGCGATGGTCCAGGTGAGCTCTCGCTCCCGCATCCCCTCGCGCTTGTGGGCCCCCCGGTAGCCGCTATCGCCCACCACGTAACTCTCCCCGCCGTGCAGGAGCTTGTCGGTGCGGGTGACATCGGCCTCGTTGGCCGCGGTGGCATCGGTGCTGTGGATCAGCCCAGACTCCACATCTACCCCGATGTGGGCCTTGGCACCGAAGTACCACTGCTTCCCCTTGCGGGTCTGGTGCATCTCCCCAGCACGGCTCTTGGTGCGGTTCTTGGTGGAGGCTGGCGCGGAGATGATAGTGGCGTCCACCACCGTGCCCCGCTGCAACAAAAGCCCCCGCTCAACGAGCATCCGCTCGATGGTCTCGAAAATGCCCGCCCAGCGCCCTTGCTCTTCGAGCAGGCTCCCGAACTTCAACAGCGTGGTGGCATCGGGCACCGACTCGCGCCCCATATCGATCCCCAAGAAAGCACGGAAGGCTCCACTATCGTAGATGGCATCCTCCAGCGCCTCGTCGGCCAGCCCAAACCACTGCTCGCGGTAGATAAATCCGCAGTATCCGTTCCAGCCCAATGGGCGGGCGGCCTGCCCCTCGGCCCGCGTTGGGATAGTAGCGAGGGCCGATCAGCCCCAAAAGGGCCTCCCAGGGCACCACCCCCTCCATCCCATCCCCCCGGGAAATCGCTCCCGCCGGGTCTTCTTTCCCTTGGCTTCAAACTCGGCTTGGGCAAAGCTCAGTTGCTGGGGCATCGGGCAAGGGCTCCGGATCACTGAATCTCTGATGCAACATTTTACCATTCAGGCTCTCTGTGCTTCTCGGAATTATTCAGTGTTTCATTTACTTATCGTTGATATATCACTCTCATTTGAGATTTTCGGAGAGGACAGCCGTGTAACAGGCTGATCCATCGTGTGTGATCTCGGCCATGCTCGACTACAGGCTCTCAGTAGAAACCATTGCGGAGCTTCGGCGTGCACACCGCAGCACCCGAGATAAACGGGAGGCCTACCGCATCAACGCGGTGTTGCTGCTCGCGAATGGGTGGTCGGCGGAGCAAGTGGCCGAAGCCCTGCTCATCGACCCCAACAGTGTGCGTAACTACTTCAAGCGCTACCGCGAGGGGGGTCTCAAGGCACTGAGGGATGAGAGCTACGGTCTAGGCGAGCAGGATCAAAACGCCTCTCAGGGAGGCCATTCTTCGCCCCTACAAGGCGCCGTGCCTCAAGGATGGTCATACTGCCCGCTCAGGCCATGCGGGGTCCAGCGGCCCAAATAACGGGCACCAGGCGGGCACGGTTTCAGCCCAGGAATCTGGCGTTAATTCTCTCGACGACCGAGGCTGTGTGGGCCTCGCTCAAGTGGGCGTAGCGTTTGACCATCGCGAGGGTCTTGTGGCCTAGGATCTCGGCGATCTCGGCGATCTCGGCGATCTCGGCGATCTCGGCGATCTCGGCGATCTCGGCGATCTCGGCGATCTCGGCG
>CAZFHV010000252.1:0-3584 GCA_964519095.1 uncultured Chromatiaceae bacterium
CCCAGGTCAACGGTTACATCCGACTTGTGCAAAAAATAGTTCGAAACATACTACTTGATTACATACCCTTTATAGCCTAAACAAACGATAAACTCGTTGATCCCATATGCGGAATAAATCTTCATGATATGCCATAATATCGGCTTCCCCCCAATCTCTGTCATCGGCTTTGGTCGAGAAGTTGCTTCTTCACCGATACGGGTACCCAACCCGCCTGCAAGAATGACTGCTTTCATATATTGCCCTACTTTACGTTAAGCGTTCGGCTTACCTCTGGTCATCTTTTTCTGGAGGCACGTTGTCATCGCAACCGACAATGCTGTCGACCATCCTTTGTGGTACTGGTCAGAAATCGAATAAACAGGGCCGAACTCAATGAATTGGGATCTTTGGTTTCTTATTCGCCAACAATAGCGAAGTTCTCTGTCAGCAATGAGCGCAGCTGCGAGTGGTACTTGCTGGAGTCGTTGAAGAAGTCCCTGCAAGCCTCTTTGAATTGGGGAGAGTTCTCGTAATAGCGGTTGTAGAGGACGGTTTTTTTGAAGAACTTCCACAGCCGCTCGATGAGGTTGAGGTTGGGGGCGTAGGGGGAAAGGGCGATCCGATCTCAGGAGCGAAAAATGGCGACCATTATTGCCTGGGGCGCCCGCGTCCGTCCTGCGTCCGCCGCGGCAGGCTACTTCGCTGCGCTGCGCACCCTGCCACAGGGCTCCCACAATGACTCTACGGCTACGGGGGGGCGTCGCACTCGCTTCCGCTTCCTGTGCTCCTTCATCTCACCGCCGGCCTAATTGAGCCGAACACCGTTGTCTCTGTTGTGCATTGATGAGGCTGATGTGCTCGCCCCGAATACGTTCAGAAGCAACCCAGCACGTGGTTCGGCCAACGGTGGCTGTCCGCGGAGACCTCCGGACGTGACACCACCCCCCGCTGGCGGTAGCCTGTAGGGGTGTCTGGAGTGACCGGGATGATGCGCCTGTGAGACCGTCAATAGTGTGGGTGATTCTGGGACTGGTGACCATAGCCTGCGGCTTTCTCGGCCGGCTCATGCTGAACATGACCGAGCAGGTGACCCTCATGACCGGCCACATGGCGAGCATGTCGCGGGAGGTTGGGGCGATCAGCCGGCAGATGGGGGAGATGTCCAACCATCTGGCGAGCATGGATGACAACATGGGGCAGATGACCGAGTCCATGGGGCGCATGCAGGAGAACCTCGCGACTATGATGGGGGATGTGAGCCGTATGGGCCAGACCATTCAGCAGGGCGGGGAGAGCATCCAGCGCTGGAACCCTATGGAGATGATGCTGCCCAAGGGGATGATGGGCCAGTAGGGTCCCCGAGGGTGTTCCGGGTGGGAGGCGGTGCGGCGGGGGAAGAGGTCTGATGTTGAGTGAGGCAGGACGGCGGCTGTCCCGCCGCCGGCGCGGCCGATGCTAGCCGCTGTCAAGGCGCTTGGGCGCTGGGTCGATCGCAACCTGCTGGAGCTGTTGCGGGAGTTGCGGCTATCGTTCCTCCCGCCCCTGATGGTCTATCTGGCGGCGGGGGTTTCGGGCCTTACGGGGATCGTGGGCACCTTCTTCGTCAAGGACTACCTAGGCCTGTCCGCCCAGTTCCTCGCCGCCCTGGGTTTCTGGGCCGGCATCCCCTGGGCCCTGAAGATGCCCCTCGGGCACCTGGTGGACCTCATCTGGCGCTACAAGTCGGCCCTGGTCTTTGTCGGCGCGGGGCTGATCGCCGGTAGCCTCTTGATCATGATCGGGCTCCTCACGGACCGGGCGGGGATGGGGGCGATCCTGCCGGTGGAGGCCTGGTATGTGGTCAGTGCCTTGCTGGCGCCCGTGGGCTACGTGGTGCAGGACGTGGTGGCGGATGCCATGACGGTGGAGGCCATCCCACGCCTGGACCCGAGCGGTCAGGCCTTCAGCGAGGAGCGGCTGCGCCTGATGCACACCACCATGCAGACCCTGGGGCGGGTGGCCATCGTCGGCGGCGGGGTGCTGGTGGCGGTGCTGAACCTCTATCTCTTCAGCGGCGTGGAGGGGATGACCGAGGGGGACAAAGTACGGGTCTACACCCAGATCTACCAGATGGCGCTCCTGATCCCGCTGGTCTCGGTGCTCGGCGTGGTCCTGGCCGGGGCGCTTAGGCTGCGGGAGCTGGGGCGTCTGCGCCGCCTCGGCCTCAGCCTGGCGGAGGCCCGCGCCCAACTGGCGGGACAGACCGAGTCGCCGGCGCCGAACTGGTGGATCCTGGGCGGGAGCCTGGTGTTCGTGATCTTCACCCTCGCGGTGGGGCTCAGCGAGGTTCCCCACAACCAAGAGATCGTGTTCGCGGGCTCCCTGGGCATCGTGCTGTTCCTGATGGCCCGGCTGGTGCGGGTGCTGGAGCCCCGGGCGCGCCGGGTGCTGGTGGGCACGGCCATCATCATCTTCGTCTACCGCGCCACCCCCTCCCCGGGGGCGGGCTCCACCTGGTGGATGATCGACGTGCTGGGCTTCGATCAGCGTTTCCTCTCCATCCTCTCCCTGATCGGTAGTAGCCTGGCCCTGCTGGGGATGTTCCTGTTCCGCCGCTTCATGGCGGCGCGCTCCATCGCCTACCTGGTAGTGTTCCTCACCCTGGTGGGGACCCTGCTCAGCCTGCCCATCCTCGGCATGTACTACGGGCTCCACCAGTGGACCGCCGCCCTCACCGGGGGGGTGGTGGATGCCCGTTTCATCGCGGTGGTGGACACCGCGCTGGAGTCTCCCCTCGGGCAGATCGCCATGATCCCCATGCTGGCATGGATCGCCAACTCCGCCCCCGCGAGCCTGAAGGCGACCTTCTTTGCGGTGATGGCCTCCTTCACCAACCTGGCCCTGTCCCTGAGCCAGCTCGGCACCAAGTACCTCAACCAGCTCTACACGGTGACCCGCGAGGTGCGGGACCCCCTCACCAAGGCGGTGAGCGTCCCGGCGGACTACAGCGAGCTCGGCTGGCTGCTGGGGACCGTGACCCTGCTCAGCCTGCTGCTGCCCCTAGCCGCGATCCTGCTGGTGCGCTCACTGCGCCTCGAGAGCGCCTGAATCCCCGGCGGCCCCCGCCAGGGTGGCCTGGCGCGCACGGATGCGCCCCATGAGCCCCTCCGCCAGGTCCTGCAGCTCCGGGTCCAGCACCTCGAAGAGGTACTCGAGGTCGTCAAGCAGGCGATCCAGCTCCTTCGGATCGCTGATGCGCTCCAGACGCCCGGCGGCCTGCTGCATGAAGGCATAGGGATCCACACCCTGGCCGCTCATCGCACGCTCCCCCACAGGGTGTAGACCGGGTCGGAGAAGGGGAGCTGGTCGGCGTACTTGTCGTCCTCGGGCCGGGGCAGGCCGCGCAGGGACCAGGTATGCAGACCTTCGAAGCGGCCGGACTTGAGGAAGTATTCGAGGACCAAGCCGGGTCGCTCGAGCTCGTGGATCCCCTCCCAGATGCGCACCACCTTGGGTGGGAACCAGCGGTTGGAGAAGGTCACGACGAAGCGGCCGCCGCGCCGCAGCACCCGGGCCACCTCGGCGAATACCTCGAAGGGTTGGGTGAGGTACTCCACCGAGAC
>CAZFHV010000253.1:0-3502 GCA_964519095.1 uncultured Chromatiaceae bacterium
AGCGCCATGCGCCTGGATACCAAGGAGGAGGTGGAGGAGCTGCTGCAGTACCTGCCTGAGACGGCTGGCAGTCTGATGAACTCCCGTTTCTTCGCGGTCCTGGAGAGCTCCACCGCCGGGGACTGCATCCTGGCCCTGCGCGGACTCGCCTCCTACGAGCTGGTGTTCTACGTATACGTCTACGACGAGCTGAACCGCCTTACGGGGGTCACGTCTCTTCGCCAGCTCCTCCTGGCCCCCCCTGACAAACCCGTCGAAGAGATCATGAACACCCGGGTGCACACGGTCAACGTGAACACCCCGCAGGAAGAGGTGGCTAAGGAGGTCACGGTGCACCACCTGCTAGCCATCCCGGTGGTGGACGATGCGGGCGAGCTCTGTGGCATCGTCACGGTGGACGACCTGATCCATGTGATCCAGGACGCCGACACCCAGGCCATGATCAAGCAGGCCACGGGGCGCTCCGCGGACACCAAGATCAACATCATGACGAAGCACTTCGTCGAGGTCGCCAGGAGCCGCCTGCCTTGGCTCGCGGTGCCGTTCCTCGGGGGTCTCACCGCCGCCTACATCCTGAGCTATTTCGAGCACACCATGGCGGCGGTGATCCAGTTGAGCTTCTTCATGCCCATGATCTTCGGTATGGCGGGCAACGTCGGCAGTCAGGCCGCCACGGTCGCCGTCCGCGGCCTGGCCACGGGCACAATCCATGTCCGGGACTTTGCGCGGCTCCTCCTCAAGGAGGTCTCCGTGGGCATACTGATCGGTGGCTTCTATGGGCTCTGTCTCTCGTCCTACGCCTACCTGGTATTCGACAGCAGCACCCTCGCCTTCGTGGTCGGCATCAGCATCCTGAGCAACATCACCTACGCCGGTGTGATTGCCGCTAGCCTGCCCCTGCTCCTCCAGCGTCTGGGCCACGATCCAGCCGTCGGCGGCGGTCCCTACGTGCTCACGGCCATCGACGTCCTGGGGGTGATCAATTACCTCTTCATCGCCACCTCGGTCTACCACCTGTGATATCGCGCCGGTGCTGCGACCCGACGCGCGGCAATGCGGGTGCCGGTTCGGGCACCCGCGCCTGGACAGCGCGGCGCCGCCCTGGCATCGGATCACCTTTCGGCGCCATAACCATTCAGCCCAGCTGAGGAACTGACCCTAATGAGTGCGGTGAGCCTCGAAGACGACGACGGCCCTTCGGCCGACCAGCCGAACCCCCAGATTGCGGAGGCGATCCATCGCCTGCATCGCAAGGGGGCCACCTATCACCTCTCCCAGTTGCTCGGGAAGCTGCGACCCGGTGAGGTCGCCAATGCCCTCGAAGGACTTTCCGAACACACCGCCACCGCGGTATTCGCCCTCATCACCCCACCGCTGCATGCGGCCCTGGTCCTCGACGAGGTTGGCGACTCGCTGCGCAATCACCTCCTCGCCCAGGGGCCGGTGGACCTGATCGTGGCGGCCTTGGAGTGCCTGCCCAGCGATGCGCGCAACCGCTACCTGAGCGCCGTCGACGAGTCGGTGGCCCAACGGCTGATGGAGGCCATGCGGCAGGAGTCGGCCAAGGACCTCGAAGACCTGCGCCAGTACAAGCAGAGCACCGCTGGCAGCCTCATGAGCACCCACTGCTTCGCCCTGCCGGAAACCACCCCCGTCGCCGAGGCGATCAAGACCATCCAAAGCCTCTCATCGAAGGACTCGGTGTTTTACCTCTACGTGGTGAACGACCAAAAGAAGTTGACCGGTGTCTGCTCGCTACGCAAGCTCTTGCTCAGCCCCGCGGAGACGCCCATCAAGGAGATCATGACCGCGCGCCTGATCAAGGCCAACGTCAATACCCCTCAGGAGGAGGTTGCCCGCCAGATCACCCGCTACCGCTTGCTGGCCGTCCCAGTGGTCGACAACCAGGGCGCGCTGCTAGGCCAGATCACCATCGACCGGCTGGTAGACATCATCCAGGACGAGGCCACCGGCTCGATCCTCAGGATGGTGGGCATCCAGTCGAAGCGGGCCGACGTGCTGGCCCAGTCGCCCTTGCACATCTTCCGCACCCGGGTCCCGTGGCTGATCACGGCCTTCCTGGGCTATCTGGCCATCTCGGGGGTGCTGGACGGTTTCGAGGAAACCCTTTCCTCCGTGGTGCAACTCGCCTTTTTCTTCCCCATCGTTATCGGGATGTCCGGCAATGCCGGAACCCAGACCGGCACGGTGGTGGTGCGGGGACTCGCCCTCGACATGATCCGTGGCTCCCATTTCTTCAAGCTATTGCTCAAGGAGTTGGGAACGAACCTCATCCAAGGGTCCGTCTATGGGGCCTGCCTGGGGCTGGCGGCCTATCTGGTGTTTCAGAGCGGACGTCTCGCCATAACCGTGGGTCCCGCCATGATGCTCAACATAATCCTCGCCTCCGCCATCGCCATGTCGCTGCCGTTCTTCTTCAAGCGCATCGGCGCCGATCCTGCGGTGGCCGCCGGCCCCCTGGCCCTCACCTTCATCGACTTCGTGGGGTCCACCAACTACCTCATCATCGCCTACCTGGTGTTCCGCCCATGAGCATCGCAGGGCGTACGCAGGTCGCCCTGTCGGAGCGATGGGGAGATCGGGTGGGTAGGGTGCGCAAGCGCGGGAGAAACGGAGAAGTGCCGATGAACAGTGCGTGCAACTGGCTGGTCCTTACCCTGGGAATGCTGACCGTGACCGGCCTCGCCCATGCAGAGGCTCCTGTCCCCCTCACCAACAGCTTCGGTATGGAGTTCGTACGGATCTCACCGGGCACCTTCCTGATGGGGTCTGACCCGCTGTTCGACAGCGACGCGTCCAAGGACGAGCTGCCCAGGCATCAGGTGACCATCAGCAAGCCCTTCTGCCTGGGCAAGTACGAGGTGACCCAGGCCCAGTGGGTGGCGGTGATGGGCAAGAACCCCGCCGATGACTTCCGCGGCCGCACCATGCCTGTGGACCAGATCTCCTGGGACGACGCCCAGGAGTTCATCCGCAAGCTCAACACCCGGGAGAAGACCAGCGATTACCGCCTGCCCACGGAAGCGGAGTGGGAATATGCCGCCCGCGCCGGCACGGACACCATCCGCTACTGGGGTGACAGCGAGGACGACAAGGGCGAGTATGCCTGGCATGGGGGCAATGGCCGCAACCGGCCCCATCCGGTGGGGCTCCTCCAGCCTAACCCCTGGGGCCTGTACGACATCTTGGGAAACTCCTCCGAATGGGTGGAGGATGGCTACGCCAACGACTATTACGCCCGCTCCCCGAAAAGCGACCCGCCCGGTCCGGGCGACAGCAAATTCCGGGTACTGCGGGGCGGCAGCTGGCGAGACGACGTGAACCACGTGCGCACCGCCAACCGCCTGTTCTACAGCCAGAGCAGTCGCAACAATTTCTCTGGTCTCCGGGTGGCGAGAAACTGTCCCTAAGTGCCCCAACGGCAGCTCCCGGAGAGTCGCCATTTTTCGTGAATCCTGAAATGGGTCCGATCCGATTTCAG
>CAZFHV010000254.1:0-3493 GCA_964519095.1 uncultured Chromatiaceae bacterium
CATGAAGAATCGTTGGATGGCATCTCGTGCTAATGTTGCTTATGAGCATCCCATCTTAACAGCTAGGGCGTCGTTAATCTCTCCAGCGGCGTGGCCAAACCATGTGTCGCGCTACACAAGGGCATGAAATTCCAGCAGTTCGCCGCTACACTCGGTCATCGCAAGGTCGTCCTCTTTTGTGTTCATAACCGATTGATTGCACAACCGTTATGCCCCGGAGGACAGTCTTGTTTCAACCCCGAGGTGAGATACCTGGGCTAGCCCGGCGGTACGATAAATGCCATCTCTGACCGATCCAGGATGGCAGGGACGGTATCGCCAGCAGGATTTGGTTCTTCGCGATAGCCTTGAAGATGGCTGGTACCGCCCACCAGAAGCGCGGAATTGTTTTCTCGCTGCGGGAGCCATAGGTCGGGCAAAAGCGCAGCGTTGCCAGACAATATAGAACCCAACCCAAGGTCGGGCATTGACGTCATGCCCGACTTACCCCGCTAAGTGCTTGTGGTGGGGCGGATTTCATGGCCGCAGCTTCAACCGTTTTCCCTCTTCCCCCTGAGATCCAGCTCCCGCTGACCGCGGGCGCTGCCGACAACGAACGGCGCTTGAGTCACTATTGGGAGTCAGCCCCGAGGTGATTACGGTTTGGTATCTTCGCAGGCCTGTCGCTGGATACGGAATATGTCCTCCGCCACCTGCTCCACCTGGAGGGGGGTGGGGTCACCGAGGCTGCGTTGGAGCCGGGCGAGCCGCGCCTGGACATCCGCGAGCGAGTGGCCGGGATAACGGTGGCGGTGGAACTCCAGCGCGGTCTGGGCGCCCGGTTTGCGGCCCTGCCATTTCTTCTTCCAGCGGCGGCGGGTGGCCTCGTACCAGGCGGAGAGCCGGTTGGAAAGGGACGGCGCCGGTAGGCCGCGGCGACCGTCCAGGACCTCCTCTAAAAGGGAGACGATGCGCTCGGCGGCGAGGGGTCCCTCCTGGGCTGCCAGGTAATGATCGACCTCGGCCTTGCGTTCTGCCCCATCGGCGGGGCCCAGCTCCCCGGCGAGGATCTGCTTGAGCATGCCCAGCAGCCCCGCCTGGTCGAAGGCCTGGTGGCTCGCCAGGTTGGGTAGGCGGTAGAAGCCCTCGTCGTAGCGGGCATCCAGGCGTGGCCGGTAGGACACCGCCGGTACCCCGAGCACATAGGCCTCCACCCCGGTGGTGCAGCCGTTGTGCACCAGCGCCCGGGCGGCGAGCAGCCAGGGGACCACGTTGCCCTCGTTGCTCACCCGCACCCGTGAGCAGCCCGCGGCGATGCGGTGGTAGACCTCGTGGTTCTCGGTGGGGTGGGGACGCACCAGGATGGTCAGCTCGGGAAAGGCCCGCTCCAGCTCCGGGATGAGCCGCTGGAAGTGCTCGAACAGGGCCTGCTTGTGGTCCCGTAGCCCCAGGGCGTAGTCCACGCCCATGCCGCGGGCCGCGCGCCCGAACAGGGGCTCCCCGTCGGGGCCGGTCTCGGGAAGGACCAGGTTCTGTCCCGGGTAGAAGGAGTTGACGTGGTTGAAGTTGGTATTGACCAGCAGGAAGTCCCCGTGCTCGGCGCGATGGGCCTCGGCCTCCTCCCGGAACAGCTCCCGCAGCTCGGGGCGCAGGAAGTCGTTACGGGGGCTGCCGGTGGGGTGGACGGGGATGGTGCCTCGGTGGGGGTAGCGCTCCAGGAGCTCCACGTTGTCCTGGCCCCAGGCGAGCAAGTGGGAGACGTAGCCCAAGGTCTCGGGGCAGAGGCGGCGGGAGTAATAGACCTCGTCGGGGAGGTGCACCAGGGCCTCCTCGTCGAGGGCCAGCACCTCGTGGCCAAGGCGCCGCAGGATGCGGAACATCTTGAGGCTCCGCATCGTCATGCTCTTGGAGAGGTAGAAGCCCCGCGGGAAGCCGGCGATCTGAAAGTCGATCTCGCGCCTGGAGCCGATGATGGCCGGGAAGCCCCGCCGGGCGGCGATGGCGGCGAGCAGGAGCTTGGGGTCGAACTCCCGGACCTGGTTCTCCACCGGGATGAGGAGGGGGACTGAGTGTGCGGGCATGGCCGTGTCGGCTCGGTGGGGGAGGGGCGGCCCCCCTCAGGTGCGGAAGCGGAAAGTGTATTCCCCGTAGGGCTCCACCCGCACCCGCTCGAAGCGCCCGAGGAGTCGCCCTAGACGATCCACCCGGGCCTGGATCTCCGCCGCGCTGATGTCGGGAAAGCGATGGGCGTGGTAGACGATGTTGTTGCGGTGACCCGGACGCCGCATGTTGGCCCGCTTGCGGGAGGTGCGCAGCCGGTTGCGCAGCCGACCGCGCAGATAGGTGGCGAGGGCGGGCCGCGGCGGCCGCTGGTCCAGGTAGCCGGCGGCCACCAGGACGTCGACCATGCGGTCGGCGGCCAGGGGTCCCATGAGGGCCGCCACATGGGGGGCCAGGATCTCCCGGCGCGTCCCGAGGTCCAGGGGCCCCAGGGTGCCCTGGACCATCTCCTGGGTGAGGGCGCAGAGCTCCTCGGTGGAGCGGGCCGGGCGGCTCAGGGCATTGGGCAGGGCGTAGTCGTATTCCTCGTGGGTCAGCGGCTCGAAGTTCAGGGTCGGCACATCCAGCAGGGCGGACTCCACCTGGGTGGTGCAGCTATTGGCCACCAGGGCCTTGCAGGCCATCAGCCAGGGGACCACGTTGCCCTCGTTGGCCACCCGCAGGTTGGGGCAGCGCTCGGCCACGGCGAGCCAGGGGGCGTGGTTCTCCGCCGGGTGGGGCCGCACCAGGATGGTCTGCTCCGGCAGGGCGGCGCACAGGGCGGGGAGCATCTCCAGGAAGTGCTGGAACAGCACCAGCTTGTGGCGGCCCTTGCCGGCCTCGAAGGGATTGGCCCCCGCCTCTGCGCCCACCTCGGCGGCGCTCTTGAGCTCGCTCAGCTCGGCGAAGAAGTGGTTGACCTTGTTGAAGTTGGTGTTGACCAGCACGAAGCCGCCGTAGCGGGCGCGGATGGCGTCCACCTCCGGGCGGTAGTACTCACGGACCTCGGGGCGCATCAGGTCGATGCGTGGATTGCCGGTAACCTCGATGGGTGCGCCCCGGTAGCCCTCGTAGGCGTGCAGCACCTGGGCGTCGTCCTCACCCCAGGCCATCAGATGGGCCACCTGGCGGACCGTCTCCGGGCAGAGGCGCCAGCGGTAGTACTCGTAGTCCGGGGCCCGCACCAGGGCCTCCTCGTCGTAGGCGACGATGGCGTGGCCCAGTTCCCGCAGGATCTCGAACATGCGGATGCTCAGGGTGCGCATGCTCTTGGCCACGTAGACGCCGGGCGGGACCGAGCCGGCCTGGAAGTGGATGAAGGCCCGGGAGCCCATGATCACCGGAAAGCCGCGCTCGGCGGCCACGGCCGAGAGCAGGATCTTGGCATCCATCTCGCGGACCTGGATCTCGACGGGGATGAGGTGTAGGACGACAGATGGTCTGGCCACATGGAAGAACCCGGACAAAACTGGAA
>CAZFHV010000255.1:0-3490 GCA_964519095.1 uncultured Chromatiaceae bacterium
CCCCCCTACTCCGACCAAAGCCAGGTGTTTTCGACAGGAAGGCTGCCCCAATCTCGCCAAGGAGACTGACCCGCTCCGCGA
Organism: uncultured Chromatiaceae bacterium; assembly: GCA_964519095.1. Classification (GTDB taxonomy): domain Bacteria; phylum Pseudomonadota; class Gammaproteobacteria; order Chromatiales; family Chromatiaceae; genus JAEHCY01. The sequence continues at coordinate 82 of CAZFHV010000255.1, forward strand.
ACAAGACCTGAGCGTAGGCTCGGGTGTATTCGTCGAGCTCGCCACCACGTGCATCGAATGCCTCATATCGATCACCCACCAATGTCTGACCGTCCGGTGCAATAGCTGGCAGCCAGCACCAATCATCCTTGCCGCCAGTCCTCTCACAGGCCTCGGCGACCGCATGGGCAGCCTCCTTCGAAAGCTCAGGCCCAAACTCCCGCCACAGGGCATCCTTCTGCTCGGCCGTCAAGGGCTGCCCCAACCGTGCCGACAGCCTTTCTCGCACCCAGCGGCCGGCGTCCGCCGGGCGGGTCGCCCCATGGGAGTCGGTGCGCCCATCCTCCAGCGGGACCCCGACCCCATAGCCGACCACCAAGAATAGGCCGGTGGCCAACACAGCGCCCTTGACAGCGCGTCTTACCGTTCTGAGCTGCTCCAAGGGGGATCCTCCTCTTGCACCCTAAGGAACATGGGGAAACGGCGGCGGCCCGTCGTGCCGCTTCGGCCTTTCGATGGGGTGTCGGCCATTAGCTTCAGCCACGCGGCTCCCCAGACGGCCCCGGAGCAAAGGGACCGCCGGCGGAGGACAGGGCGGATCGGGGAACCCCATCGAGGCCTGTGCCCCGTCGGTTCTGCCCGATTATAGCTAAGGGTTCAGCAGGAACAACCGTGGCCCGGGAAGAAGGCGGGGGTCTCGCTTTGTGACATCCCGGAGACCTCACTTTTGAAGCCGTGTAGGGTATGCATCGCATACCATTTCCAGAGCTCGCCGACCAACGACAAGCCCTCCATGAAAGGTACGCAATGCGTACCCTACCTCTGCTTGAGCGACAACAGGGTGTCGTCCGGCACGTCCAGGATCCATTGGCTCATTCATCGGCTCCATCTGCATGGAATCATCGATCGCGACCGCCCTTGGCCCTGACTCGTCGCGGCACCGGCTGGTGCTCGGCCCTTACCGGTGCGGCCCAGTAGCTCAGAAGGGCATGTAAACGAAGGCCAGGTGGCCGCGGCTCAGGGCGAGGGCCGGTCCGGCCACAGGACGGCTTCGGTGGGGAATGAGGGGAACGACCGCTTGCCGATAACTGCTCCAGAACTACTCGAGGGCCCAGCCCTTGGCCAGCCAGGCGGTCATGCCACCCTGAACGACGTGCACATCGGCGAAGCCGTTGGCGGTCAGGATGCGCGCCGCCTCGGCGGAGCGGCGATCGGTCCGGCAGATCAGGGCCACCGGGCGCTCCAGGTAGGATTCGATCTCGGGAATACGCCTGGTCAGCTCCTCCAGCGGCAGGTTACGGGCAGCGGTGAGGTGGCCCTGCTCACCCACGAAGTCCGAGGCGGTGCGCACATCCAGGAGCAGCAGGTCCTCGCCCCTGTCCAGGCGAACCTTCAGGGCCTCGACGGCCAGCACCGGCCCGGTCCGCAGCCGGGCGATCAAGCGGGGCAGGAAGGCGATGAGGGCGACCAGACCCAGGGCGATGAGGAGGTTGCGGACCAGGTCCCCGCCGCCCGCCACCGCCTCGCGCCCGGTGTACCCCAGCCAGGTGTAGGCGACGGCGCCGGGGAGCATGAAGACCGCGGTGGCCAGGAGATAATGCCAAAAGGGGATGCGCGTCAGGCCCAGGGCGTAGTTGAGCAGGAAGAAGGGGAAGAGCGGCACCAGGCGGACGAAGGCCACGAAACGCCAGCCCTCCGCCTCGACACCCTCCTTGAGCCGCTTGAGTCGGCCACCGATACGCCGCTCCACCCAACTGCCGGCGAGATGGCGGGCGGCGAGGAAGGCCAGCGCCGCCCCCAGAGTCCCCCCGGCGAGATTCCAGAGGGTCCCCCAGAGGGGGCCGAACAGGGCGCCCCCCGCGAGGGTCATGAGTAAGGCAGGGAGGAAGAGGACCGTGCCGACGGCGTAGAGAAGCAGAAACAGGAGCGGTCCCGCCCAGCCGGCACCGCCGATCCAGGCCTCCAGGGCTGCGGCATCGAAACGGTCTCGATACAAGAGGGCCAGCGCGATGGCGGTGCCCAGGGCCAGGGCGAAGGAGAGGCGGATGAGCCTGGATCGGTTCACGGGCTCCCGGAGGGGAAGGGGACTCGGGTACCAACCCTGGGGTTGCGCAGCTCGCGCACTGCCGCGGTGATTACACGGGAGGCCGAGCGCAGGAGGAGCGCCGCCAGGCCCAATGCCACCAGGATATCCGGCCACCCGGCGTTGGTGAGCCAGACCAGCCCCGAGGCGAGCAGCACCGCGAGATTGGAGGCGATGTCGTTGCGGGAGCACTCCCACACCGAGCTCATGTTCAAATCGTCGTGGCGGTGCCGCCACAAGAGCGCGAGACAGAGGGCGTTGGCGGCGAGGCCGAGCAGGCTGAAGAGGCCCATCACCTCGAAGATCGGCAAGCTGGGAACCAGCAGCCGGTGAATGACCTGTCCGGCGACCACCAGCGCCCCGATCAGGATGACCGCACCCTTGAATAGCGCCACCCGGGCCTTGGCCACCGCACCGCGCGACACCGCGTAGAGGCTGAGGGCGTAGGTCAGGGCATCGCCCAGGTTATCGAGACTGTCGGCCAACAGGGCCGTGGAGTCCCCGTAAACGCCCGCCCCGACGATCACCCCGAACATCAGGGCGTTGATGCCGAGTACCCAGCGCAGGGTGCCCCGCTGCCGGTCGCGCAGACCCTCGAGGGCACAGCCTCCCTCGCAGCACCCGCTCATGGGTTCGGACCCCCCGTCGGCTCTTCCGGTGCCCAGGGCCGCCGGTCCAAGGGGTAGGACCCCGTACCCCCGAGGAAGGGGAGCGCCAGCAGGCCCGGCAGCCAGCTCACCCACTTGGGGTCGCTCCATCCGCGGATGCCGATGGCCATCCCGACCTGCCCGGCGCGGGGCTGGGCGCGGTAGGTGCCGAACAGCCGGTCCCAGAGGGAGAGATTGAAGCCGAAGTTGGAGTTGGCCTCGTCCTCCTCCACGGAATGGTGGACCCGGTGCATGTCCGGGGTCACCAGCAGCAGCCGCAGGGCCCGATCCAGCCAATCGGGCAGTTGGAGGTTGCCATGGTTGAACATCGCCATGCCGCTCAGGATCACCTCGAACAGGATCACCGCCGCCACCGGTGGTCCCAACACCAGGATGGACGCAAGCTTGATGAGCAGGGACAGGAGGATCTCCAGGGGGTGGAAGCGTGCCCCGGTGGTGAGGTCGTAGTCCAGATCGGCGTGGTGAACCCGATGCAAGCGCCACAGCACCGGGATGGCATGCACCATCCGATGCTGGGTCCAGATGATGAGGTCCAGCGCGACCACTGCGATGAAGATGGCCAGCCCGGAGGGCAGCGTGTAGAGATTCAGAAGCCCCCAGCCCTCCTCGGCCGCCAGCGCCGCCAGTGTAGGACGACAGATGGTCTGGCCACATGGAAGAACCCGGACAAAACTGGAAG
>CAZFHV010000256.1:0-3427 GCA_964519095.1 uncultured Chromatiaceae bacterium
TTGGGGTCCCCGTGGACCACCCGCAGCCGGGTCCGACCCTCATGGAGGGCCCGCTCCAGCAGGAGGGCGCGCTCCGCCCGGTCTTCCACGAAGGTCTCCCACAACCGGAGCTCCCGTGCCCGCTTGAGCTCCAGCCCGGCGATGGTCTCCCGAAAGGCCTCGAGGTAGAGGGAGGTGACGTGGAAGCCCGGCAGGGTGTCCTGAAGCTGGGCCGGGTCGAGGCTACTGAGGAGCTGATGGAATTGGGCAAGTCCTAGTCCCACGCGCTCCGCCCGTTCGGGACCGTCCAGGGCTTCGAGGGTCAGGGTCCCTTCCAGATACTCCAGGGCCCGCCAGTAGTCCCCGGCCGCATCGAGCAGGTAGTCCTCGCCCGCCAGGGTGGGGATCAGCTGTGGCAGCGCCAGGGCCGTGCCGCCGTTCTGGGCGGCGCTCGCTCCCCGCTGAAGGTGGTTTTCGATGGTGCGGAGGTTGTGCAGGATGGCGGGGGGATCGGGGAATACCGCCCGGTTGATCCGCTGGAGCACCAGCTTGGGTGCCCCCTGGGGCTGTACCAGGAAGGTATCGTTGATCAGGCCATCGCCCAGGGGGCTGAGCTCCGGCGGTGCCTCGCCCGCTACGAACCGGGCGGCCGCCTCGCGCGCCCGGTGCTCCAGGGCAGAAGGGGTCTCAGTCACGGCCGGTCGGGCACGAACGTGCCCCGAAAGGGGGTCTTCTCGCTAGCCAAGCTCGGCATCGGTCACCTCTGCATCGAATCGAACGACACTGTCCCCCGGCCCGAAGGCCAGCGATCCGGGCGGCTGGCCACGGCGGGGCCCCGAATGATGGTGGCATGAAAGGGCGGCCCTCGCCAACCGGGAGGGCTACCGACCAGCCTAGGCTGCTCGCCGCCTTACGCCGGGCGGGGGATGCGCAGGGTCTCCCCGAGGGTCCCGTACTCGTCGGCGCCGAGCCGGGCCAGGGGATCCACCCGATCGGCCGCGACCCGGGCGCGGCCCTTGGCATCGGGCACCAGCACCCCATCGTCGATGAAGAGGCGCTCCACCCGACCCAGGATCAGGGCCTGGGGGGCGGCGCCGATCTCGCGGATCTCGTAGCGAGTGCAGGCGTAGGCAATGCGGCAGTCGGCGAGCCGCGGGAGGCCAAAACCCTCGAAGGGGGCCAGCGGCAGGTCCAGACGCTCCAACTCGGACACCCCTGCGGGCAGGCTGGCGGAGCTGTCGGTCAGGGGCTGGGCCAGCTCCCGGTGGGCGATGTGTACCACGAAGTGGTTCCGTGCCTCGATGTTCATCCGGGTGTCTTTCCAGCTCCCGTCAGGCTTCTTGCCCACCGAGAGCAGGATGAGTGGGGGGGCGCTACAGACGGCGTTGAAGTAGGAGAAGGGTGCCAGGTTGAGGCTGTGGTCCGCGTTTTCCGAGAGCACCCAGGCGATGGGCCGCGGGATCAGGGTCTGCAGCATCTGGTGGTAGACCTGGTTGGGGCTTAGGCGGGAGAGCTCCAGGTACATGGGGGCCTCGCGGGTGCGGCGGGGGTCGGTGGCGGGGCGCTAGTGTATCATCCGGCCATCGCCATCCCGGACCCTCGCGCCGCGCCCCATGTGCACCCTGGTGATCCTGCACCGTCCCGGCCACTCCTGGCCGCTGCTCCTCGCCGCCAACCGCGACGAGATGCGGGATCGCCCCTCGGCCCCGCCGGGCCGCCACTGGCCCGATCGGCCCGAGGTGGTGGCGGGGCTCGATCGGCTCGGGGACGGGAGCTGGCTCGGGCTCAACGATCAGGGGCTGGTGGCCGCGGTGATGAATCGCACCGGGACCCTGGGTCCCGAGCCGGGCAAGCGCAGCCGCGGGGAGCTGGTGCTGGAGGCCCTCGACCATGCGGAGGCCGACCAGGCGGCCCAGGCCCTCGCCGACCTCAACCCCGGGGCCTATCGCCCCTTCAACCTGGTGGTGGCCGACCCCCGGGCGGTGTTCTGGGTGATCAACCGGGGCGACGGCCAGATCCAGGTGCTCCAGGTTTCCCCCGGCCTCCATATGCTCACCGCGGGGGACCTCGACGACCTCAGTCAGCCCCGCATCCGCCTCTACCTGCCGCGCTTCCGCGCCGCCCCAACCCCGGACCCGGAGCGGGGCGACTGGGAGGGCTGGAAGCCCCTCCTGGCCAGTCGCACCCACGCCGCGCCCCAGGGGGCGGAGACCGCCATGACCTTCGAGCTACCCACGGGGTTTGGCACCGTCTCCAGTGCCCTGCTGGCCCTGCCGCGCTATCCCGGCTATGGGGCACGCCCGAGCTGGCTGTTTGCGGACGGCCCAGCGGATCGCGCCCCCTTCCTGCCCCTGGCCCTGGAGCCCGAGGGGTCGAGCCATGGGTGAGGTAGTCCGGCTCCCCCGCGCCAAGGGCCCGGCTCGAGGGGCTGGAGACAGCATTTGCCGCCGGGGCTTCCACCGTTGGGTCATCGTCCAGGGCCGTCCCTTCGAGGTGAAGAAGGGCCGGCTGGTGACCTGTTACCGCTGCCTGCGCTGCGGCAAAGAGAAGGTGGAGGCCCGCTAGTCTCCGCTCCCGTTCCCCGATCCCCCTCAGCCGATGCCTCTTGCCATGGACCCCGACCCATCCACCGGACCCATTCGACTCTTGCCCCGGGAGGCCCGGGTGCTGGGCTGCCTGATGGAAAAGGCGCTCCTCACCCCCGAGACCTACCCCCTCACGGTCAACAGCCTCGCCCTGGCCTGCAACCAGAAGAGCAACCGCGAGCCCCTCATGAGCCTCAGCCTCGGCGAGGTGGGGCACCTGGTCAACGACCTCGCGGAACGGGGCCTGGTGCGGGTGGAGTACGGGGGGCGTGCCAACCGCATCTGGCACCGGCTCGACACCGGCCTCTCCTTGGATCGCAAGGCGCAGGCGGTGTTGACGGTGCTGATGCTGCGGGACCCCCAGACGCTCAATGAGGTGCGCATCCGCACCGAGCGCATGGCGGATTTTGCGGGCCCCGAGGAGGTGCTCTCGGTGCTCTCGGAGCTGATGGGCCGCAGCCCGGCGCTCGGGTTGTGTCTGCCCAAGGGCCCCGGACAGCGGGAGGACCGCTATACCCATACCCTCTGTGGCGCGACGGCCCTGGAGCCGACTCAACCGCGACTCGCCGTCGCGCCCCCCGCAGTGGCGGAGGCTGACCGGATCGCGGCCCTGGAGGCGCGCATCGAGGCACTGGAGCAGCAGGTGGCGACCTTGCTGGAGCGCCTGGGCGAGGCCCAAGAAGGATAGCCATTGCCGGGGGAGCTCGAGGGTCGTCCGCGGGGCATTCCCGCTTGGGCCGCGAGAAATGACCGCGCCTGGGATGGGGCAACGCCGTACCCCCGTGGGCCGCTGTCTAGCCCCGCCCCTCCCAGAAGGAGCACAGGAAGCGGAAGCGAGTGCGACGCCCCCCGCGTAGCCGTAG
>CAZFHV010000257.1:0-3400 GCA_964519095.1 uncultured Chromatiaceae bacterium
TCGAGCATCCCGCAGCCGCTGAGGAGCAGGGCAGGCAGGATCAGGGCAAGAGCGGCGCGCAGGCGGAGACGAGGGGGAGGAAGGGTCGGGGCCATGGGGCGACTATCCAGCGGGGGGGAGGTTGTCGAGCTTGATCTGGATAAGGCTGGCGGAGCTCGGGCTCTGCTTGAGGGCCTCCGCGTAGGCCTTGCGAGCCCCGGGGATGTCTCCCTGGGCGAGGGCGATATCGCCGGCCAGGGCTGTCTGGTCCCCCGCGAAGCCGCCCGCCGCCGGGTAACGGGTCAGCAAGGCGGCGGCCCCGGCGGCATCCCCCTGGTCGAGCAGGATGCGTCCGAGCCGCAGCACCGCCAGGTTGCGGACCCCGGGGTCCGGGGCCTGCTGGATGGTCTTCTCCAGCTCCGCGCGGGCCCCGTCCTTGTCCCCCTTCTGGTACTTGGTGCTCGCGGCCACCAGGGTGGAGAAGGCGGCGTAGGTGGTGCCGCCGAACTCTTGCACCAGGCTCTGGGCTTGGCTCAGGGCGGCGGACGGATCCTTGTCGGCGCTCTGGGCGAGGAGCTGCTCGAAGGCCGCGGAGGCGTTCTCCGCCACGCCCTGGCGATGCTCCAGCCACCAGCGCCAGCCGAAGACGGCACCCAGCCCGATGGCGGCCCCGGCGATCACCGAGCGGCCGTTCTCCTTCCACCATTTCTTGATGGTTTCGACCTGTTCCTCTTCGGTTTCGTAGACGTTCACGGGCAGACTCCCAAGATTACGGATTACGGGCCTAGGTGTCGGACAGGCGTGTCGCCAGGTAAGGGACCAGCTCGCCCAGGGGCAGGTTGGCTTGGGCCTCGTCGCTACGCAGGGGCTTGACGCCGATCTCCCCCCGGGCGAGCTCGTCGGGCCCGAGCACCAGGGCGTAGCGGGCCCCGCAGCGGTCGGCCTTCTTGAATTGGCTCTTGAAGCTCCCCCCGCCGCAGTGGCTGAGGAGCCGCAGCCGGGGCAGGGCATCCCGGAGCTGCTCGGCGACGAGGAGTCCCTGTTCCGCGGCGGCCTCCCCCAGGGTGATCAAGTAGCAATCGGGCCCGGTCTCAAGGGTGGCGCCACCCTGCTCGGCAAGCAGGGCCACCAGTCGCTCCAGGCCGAGGGCGAAGCCGACGGCGGGGGTGGAGCGGCCACCGAGCTGCTCCACCAGACCGTCGTAGCGACCCCCGGCGCAGACGGTGCCCTGGGCGCCCAGGGCGTCGGTCACCCACTCGAAGACGGTGCGATTGTAATAGTCGAGTCCTCGCACCAACCGCGGATTGATGCGAAAGGGGACCCCCACGCGGGCCAGTCCTTCGCAGACGCCCTCGAAATGGGCGCGGGATGCCTCACCCAGATGGTCGGCGAGGTCCGGTGCCGCGGCGATGAGCCCCGCCATGGCGGGGTTCTTCGAGTCGAGGACCCGCAGGGGGTTGGTTTCCAGTCGTCGCCGGCTGTCCTCATCCAGCGACTCGAAGTGCTCGCGCAGGTAGCCCACCAGGCGGGTGCGGTAAATCGCCCGCTCCTCGGGGCTGCCGAGGCTGTTGAGCTGGAGCTCGAGGCCCTCGAGGCCGAGGGTACGCCAGATACGGGCGCTGAGGAGGATGACCTCCTGGTCGATGTCGGGTCCCTCCAGCCCGAAGACCTCGACCCCGATCTGGTGGAACTGGCGGTAGCGGCCCTTCTGCGGCCGCTCGTGGCGGAACATGGGGCCCTGGTACCAGAGCCGCCGGGACTGATCGAGCAGGCCGTGCTCGATGGCGGCCCGCACGCAGCTCGCCGTGCCCTCGGGGCGCAGGGTGAGGTGGTCGCCGTTGCGATCGGCGAAGCTGTACATCTCCTTCTCGACGATGTCGGTGGCCTCGCCGATGGAGCGCTTGAACAGCTCCGTGACCTCCAGGATGGGGGTGCGGACCTCCTGGTAGCCGTAGGCGTCGAGGGTGCGGCGCACCCCTTGCTCCACCCGCTGCCACTGGTGGACCTCCCCGGGCAGGATGTCGTGCATCCCGCGGATGGCCTGTAGCTTCATCGCCCGCCCTCGGGGCCTGGTGCGCGGGGCACGCTAGTTGCCGCTCTTGGGATCGAGGGTGAAGCGGGCAACATTGCCCTTGGATCGGGACTTCAGGTCGAAGGGCTCACCGTTGACGGTCACCTGCACTGCCCGGGCGTTGCCGAGCACCAGCTTGTAAGGCGGGGTGCCGCCGAGCTCGCGCCGCTCCCCTTTGCGCATGTCGCCGCGGATGTGGAAGCTGTTGGTTGCGTCGCGCACGTCCACCCAGGCGGTGTCGCTGAACTCCAGCACCACCCCTTGACCGCTGGGGGCCTGGGTCGGGGTTTCGGTGGGTGCCGGGGGTGCGGCGGGGGGCTTCTCGGCGGCGGCGGCGGAGACCCGGGCATCGGGCGCGGGGGCTGGCTCCGCTCGCTGAGGTGCCGGCGCGCTCGGGGCGGACGTGTTGGGTTTGACCTCGGCGGGCCCGGGCTCGGGCTTGGGCGGCGTGGGTGCGGCGGGCAGCGGCAGGGGGATCGATACCTTGCCGGAGGGCGTCTGGCTTGGGGCCGCGGGCTTGGACTCCCCCGGGGGGCTACCCGGGCGCATGGCGAGCAGGCCACTCAGGTCCACCGGGCTCAGCCACCAGAGGTAGAGGAGGCCGGCCACGCTGAGGGCGATGAGCCAGCTCACCAGTCGGACCGCGAAATGGCTGCTGCGGATCTCCTCGCGGCCGTTGTTGCGGACCCGTGGTGCTCGGGCGCTGTCCGCCGGACGGCCACCCCTGAGCGTGCCGAGCACGGCCTCCTCGTCGAGGTTCAGGAGGCGGGCATAGTTGCGGAGGTAGCCCTGCACGAACACCGGCCCCGGCAGGGCGGCGTAGTCGTCCGCCTCGATGGCGGCGACGGTGACCGCGGGCAGGTGCAGCATCTGGGCGGCGCGCTGGAGGTCGAGGCCCCGGGCCTCACGGGCACTGCGAAGCTTCCGGCCCGGTGAGCTCGGGTCCGCGCTCGATCGATCGAGATCTACGACTTGAGCATTCATCGACTAGGGTTGGTTGAGTTTCGGAATCTCCGGGGAATCCGGAAAACGCTCGCGCAATTGTTGCTCGTAGCGCTTGGCCTGGGTGCTGTTGCCCAGGCCGCGCTCCACCCGCACCCCCAGCGCCAGGCTCTCCCCAGTGGGCTGGGTCGTGCGCATCAGCCGCGCCAGATAGTCCTTGGCCCCCGCGAGGTTGCCCTGAGCGTAACTGAGCTCGGCCATCTGGTACAAGGCGGGCCCGAAGTCGGCATTGGCGCTCAGGGCCTGGCGGAACGAGGCCTCGGCCCGGGTGAGGTCGCCCGCCTGGCGGGCGCAGATGTAGGACGACAGATGGTATGGCCACCGGGAAGAAACGGGAAGAAACGGGAA
>CAZFHV010000258.1:0-3321 GCA_964519095.1 uncultured Chromatiaceae bacterium
GCCAAGGCCGAGCGCTCCCACGCCAACCGCTTCCAGAAGGCCCTGGACAACCTCGGCAACTGATCGCGGGCGTCGCGCCTGAACCCCAGAAGAGCGGGCATGGCCCGCTCTTCTGCTCTCTGGGGCAGCCTGTTTCTTCTCGGGCAACTCCCCTCGATCCGCCACCCCCTTCTCAAGATCCGCCGCAGAAGACACAGGCTGACTGGCTCACTGGGGACCTATCGCTGTGAGAGCCCCTGGCCAAACGGCATAGCTCGGGACGCACCGCGAGGGGCTCCGACTCGGCCCCCTCGCCGGGTATGAGATCCCGCCGCAGCAAGCGCCCGCCATGCTGCCCTTCTGGGCACTCGATGAACCTCCGCTACTGCGGCGAGTCTGCGTGGTCACCCCCTCGGTTAGGCCTCCTGCCTCGCACCGTTAACTCGGGGATCTCCGCTACGTCATTTGTGGGACTTTGCCTACGCCAGATCAGTGATGCGCAAGGCCAAGCGCCTATGCCATCTTGCCTCTGCAAGAAACAGGGGGCAACGGCGTTCAGAAGGACCGCTGGCGTATCCGCGAAGACGGAGCACTTATCGGAGCGCCGAATCGAGAAGGGTGAGCGGCGCATCTGGCAGCGGCGCTTTTGGGAGCACTTCATCCGCGACGAACGGGATTTCGAGAGCCATGTGGACTACATCCATCACAATCCTGTCAAGCACGGCCATGTGCGGACGGTAGGGGAATGGCCGTTCTCGAGCTTTCACCGTTAAGTGCGCCAGGGCATCTATCCGCCGGATTGGGCGGACGGTGATCCGGTGCGGGCTCTTGAGCTCGAATGAGGGGATCGGCGGGCCGGCTGTATTTCGGCACATTCTGTCCGCTCTTGAGTTCGAATGCGCGGATCGGGGAGGGCGCGTGCATTTCGGCACATTCTGGCCGCGAGCGGCGGGATGCGCTGCACTTTCCCGCCCTACTGGGACTGATTCATGAAACCACACATTCGCAGTTGCATTAGTGAGTTAGCCGCACTATCCTGTTAGCCGCTTGAAAAGGGCAAACCAGTCGAAAGGCTGGGACGCAAAGCCACTGGCCTAAGTCTCGAGCCCTCGGGATAGGGTCGCAGGGTTGCCAAGTGGACGTGCCATCTCCTGGTAGCGGCGCGTGCGCTCGGCCCGCATTGTTCAGGAGGTTGCTATGTCCGGCACGGTTTCATACGGTTGGACCTCCGCCTCGTCGCGGCGCGTCCAATTCCCCTCCAGGTTAGTCCTTCTTGCCGCCACCCTTGGCTTATTTCTCTTGGGTATGGGGGGCAGGGCCATGGCTGCCCCGCCGACCGAGGTGACCGGCGAGCTCGATGTGATCATCAAGGAAGATTTCAACCGCGGCCACTTCGAGCAGGACTATTTCCTGCGCGGTGACGATGGGGAGACCTGGTACCAACTGGAGTTCGAGCGCACCCCGCCGGGGCATCTGCGCAGTGGCCAGCGCCTCCGCATTCGCGGCGTGCCCCAGGGGAAGCGGTTCCGGGTGGAAGGGCTGGAGGAGAGCGGCTCGGTCACGTCCGCCACCAACACCGCTTTGAGTGGCCTGGAGGCGGTCAGCCTGGATGACCGAACCTCAGTGGTGCTGATGGTGAACCTGACCAATGCCTCGGTCGCGCAGACCCGCGATCAGATCATCGGCAACATGTTCACGAACACCCGCTCCGTAGACAAGCTCTACCGCGAGGCCTCCCTCGGCCAGCTGGGCTTCCCGGCGGACACCAACGGCGACATCCAGCCCGATGTGTTCGGACCTTTCACCATCGCTTACGACAACTCCACCTGCAATTACTACGATTGGGCCTATGCGGCCGAGGCCGCTGCCCAGGCCGCTGGGGTGGATTTCTCACTGTACCAGCACCGTGTTTTCGTGCTGCCCCAGAAGTCCAGCCTGCCCGCCTGCTCCTGGTCGGGCATCGCCAATGTTGGCTGCGGCACTTTCTGCCGTGCCTGGATCGCCGGCAGCACGGGGATGATCTTCGCCCACGAGCTCGGCCATAACCTGAACATGGCCCATGCGGGCAACGACCCGGAGAACGACGGCACCATCAACAACGTCTATGGGGACACGTCCGATCCCATGGGCTCGTCGAGCAGCAGTTGGTACCTTTTCAACGCCGGCCACCTGGATCAGATGGGCTGGTACGCCAATATCCCTGGTGCCATCGGAACGGTTCTTACCAGCGGCGTCTATGACATCGCCGCCATCGGCCTCGACCCCGCAACCGCGGGAGCGCCGATGGCGCTGAAAATAGTCAAGGCCGATAGCGGGGAGTTCTACTACCTCTCCTATCGCCAGCCGATCGGTAACTTCAATCAGCTTGCGATTACCTACACCCAGGGGGTCAGCATCCATCGTTACAAGGGGTCGGGGTACGGCTACACCTCCTATATCAAGACGCTGGTGAACGGCGGGGTGTTTTCCGACAGCCTCAACGGCATCAACGTACAGCAACTCTCCAAGGACAGTGACTCTGTTACGGTCCAGGTCAGCTTCGGGTGCGGGGCGCTGACACCCACCCTCGCCTTGACCCCCACCACCAGTACCCTTAAGCCCGGCAACGTCGCCAGTTTCTCGGTTACCCTCACCAACAACGACAGCGGCTGCACTGCCACCCCGTTCTCCCTCACCTCGAGCCTAACGGGTGGGTCCCTCGCGCCCGCGAGCCTGCTACTTGCAGCTGGGCAGAGCGGTGTTGCGACCCTCACCATCAGTGGTCTCCCCGAGGGCATCCATACGGTGACGGTGACCGCCACCGATAACGACGGTGTGGCGCCCCACCACGCTGGGAGCGGGCAGGGCTCCGCTACCGTCATCCTTGATGGCACCCCACCGACCACCCCAAACGGCCTGGTGGGCACCGCGCAGCAAGGCCGGATTACGCTGTCCTGGAGTGCCGCTACCGATACCCTGTCCACGGTCACGGGTTACCGGGTCTACCGGAACGGCACACTCATTGGACAGCCGTCGAGCATCACCTTTAGTGACGCTAACGTCACCGCTGGCGTCACCTACCAGTACGCGGTGAGCGCAGGAGATGGCGCTGGGAACGTCTCTCAGACCTCCAACCCGATCTCGGTGAAGGCCCTTAGCAAGGCAGGGAAGAAGTAACGGCTGGGTTACTGGGAATGGAGCGGCGAGGGATCTTCTCCCCCGTCAACCCACCCAGTAACCCGTAGGGCGGGAAAGCGCAGCGCATCCCGCCGGTCGAGAAGCGCGGCAGCGGGGCTAGGTCGCAGATTCCGTAGGGCGGGAAAGCGCAGCGCATCCCGCCGGTCGAGAAGCGCGGCAGCGGGG
>CAZFHV010000259.1:0-3318 GCA_964519095.1 uncultured Chromatiaceae bacterium
CCAAGGGGAAGCCCCGCTTCTCCATGGTCTCCAGGTCCGCCTCCGAGGACCCGCCGCGGCGGCATTCGTCGATGAAGGCCTGAAGCTCCGGCCGGGCCTCCGCCAGGCGCTTGGCGAGGGGGTGCTCGGCGGCCACCGCCATATAGGTCACCCCCATGAGGGTGTCGGGGCGGGTGGTGTAGATGGTGAGGACCTCCTCGGAGTCGGCGATGCGGAAGTCCATCTCCACCCCCTCGGAGCGGCCGATCCAGTTGCGCTGCATGGTGCGCACCTGCTCCGGCCAGCCCTCCAGGCGGTCGAGCTCGGTGAGGAGCTCCTCGGCGTAGGCGGTGATCTTGAGGAACCACTGGGGGATCTCGCGCCGCTCCACCAAAGCCCCGGAGCGCCAGCCCCGACCGTCGATGACCTGCTCGTTGGCGAGCACCGTCTGGTCCACCGGGTCCCAGTTGACAACGGCGCTCTTTCGGTACACCAGGCCCCTGCGGTAGAGCTCGGTGAACAGCCACTGCTCCCAGCGGTAGTAGTCGGGGCGGCAGGTGGCCAGCTCCCGCGCCCAGTCGTAGCCAAAACCGAGGCGGCGCAGCTGGCCCTTCATGTAGTCGATGTTGGCGTAGGTCCAGCGGGCCGGGGGCACCCCGTGCTTCATGGCCGCATTCTCCGCCGGCAGCCCGAAGGCGTCCCAGCCCATGGGCTGGAGCACGTTCTTGCCACGCATGCGCTGGTAGCGGGCGATCACGTCCCCGATGGTGTAGTTGCGCACGTGCCCCATGTGCAGCTTCCCGCTCGGGTAGGGGAACATGGACAGGCAGTAGAACTTCTCCCGCGCGGGGTCCTCGGTGACCCGGAAGGTCTGCTCCGCGTCCCAATAGGCCTGGGCCGCGATCTCGATGGTGTTCGGTTGGTATTCTGACTGCATGGTGGGGCGGAGCTGGCAAGGTGGGGAAACCGCAACAGCATACCCCAGGGGCGCGGGGGCGGCGACTCTGCCCCCGCGCCGATTCCGCGGGCACCGCGCCCCGTACTAGACTTGCAGATATCAGGTAGCGGGCGAGCGAGGAGAGGGCGATGACCGAGCCAGAGCAACCGAAGACGGGCGAAGAACTGACCAGGGCCTACGAGCGCATGCTCGGACAGGTCCACGAGGCCTTCCAGCACGCGGAGGAGCAGACGGTGCCGCGCCTGCGGCACCTGCTCGACGAGGTGCGGGACAAGGCCGTGGAATGGGGTGAGCTGACCCGCGAGGAGGCGGAACGGGTGGCCGGCTATCTGGAGCGGGACCTCGAGGACGCGGCGAACTACGTGGAAAAGACCGGGGAGGACCTGCGGGCCTGGTGGCGCTTTGACCTGGATCAGGTCCAGGAGCGGCTAATGGAGACGTTCGCCGCGGTGGCCGACCAGACCCGTCTCCAATGGGAGCGCTGGGCGGAGCAGGTCTGGGTGGCCAGTCACTACCGCAGTGGTGAGATCTCCGGGCCCGGCACCCTGCGCTGCTCGACTTGCGGGGAGACCCTCAGCTTCACCCAGCCCGGCGAGATTCCGCCCTGCCCCAAGTGCGGCGGCACCCTCTTCGAGCGACCCCCGACAGCGGCCGAGGAAGAAGAGCCACCCACGCCAGCAGGCTGAGCCCAGCGGTCACGGCGAGGGCTATCCCCGATTGGAGCCGGTGAGTTGATGCGCGGGGGTATACCGCGCCCATCGCAGGCGCCTTCGCGCAGCCGCGCTCAGTGCCCGGCTCAGCGCAGGCCGCAAGGCCGGTTTGCCGCCGTACGCCACCACCCCGAGCACCAGTCGTTGAACAGCCCTAACATCTGTTGAGATTCGCGATGCACTTCCCCCTTGTAAGCGACTAGGAAGACGACGGCTGATGGTTCCCAGAAATGCCGCAGTTGCCCGTGGTGCTCTCTATGGCGATTCCCGAACCTGAACAGCGGCGAGGGCCGAAATTCTAGTGCTACCCGCGCTTTTCCGAACACCTGCCTATAAACCATCTCGATGAATCATCAATTTCGCTTATGGCTACCCATGCTCTTTGCGCTCACGCTGGTAGCTTTTTTGGTATTCAGTCCCACAGTACCCGGCGCAGTTACGCGGATCTCGGTCGCGCTTGCCCTGATTTCATTAGGAGTTTTTCTATTTGGGCATGAAAGTTTGAGGCAGGAACGCACAGTAGTTATTGGTCTCTTTTGCTATTTCGGTGCCGCTCTCTTGTCTTTATTAAACACCAGTGATTGGCATTTCGCATACTGGCGCTTGGAAAAATATAGTTATGTGTTCGCCGGGATAGCGATACTTGCTTTTGTGAAAAGGGTGCCCCTGCGTACAGAGGCCGTACTGCTTTGGGGTAGCGCTTTCGCAGCTTTAATCCTCGCAGGGGTAGGTATATGGCAGACTCAGATCGATGGGATCTCCCGCGCCGGACTTGGAGACGACTTCAACCCAAATCGTTTTGGAACAGTTGCTTTCTCTTACGCACTACTAATCATAGTTGGCTTGCGCACCCTGTCGTTCTCGCTACCGCTACAGTGTGTTCTTATGCTTGCAGTCGTGGCCGCGATTATTGGCGGCTTGGCGTCGGGCTCAAGAGGAGCACTGTTTGGTTTTTTCGCTGCGCTTCCAGTCGTCATTCTTACTGGCCGCAGCGCGCCCCGAAAACGTTATATCGCGGAGGTTCTGGCGTTGCTATTTGTTGCCGGATTAAGCATAGTTATGCTGGCGACAAATTCGCCGCTCTGGAAAGACCAGTTTGTGCATATTTATACCGAAGCAGCTGATTACCTGTCGGGAAGGTACTATGTTAATGAACCAACATCGCTAGGCACCCGTCTTGGCCTTTTAATCGGTGCTGCCAAAATTTGGCAAGCAAACCCAGTCGTTGGCACGGGTGTTGGGGATATTCAGGTCGACCTCGATGAGCTTATAGCAAGTGGAGTCGTAACACTCGATAAGTCTTTCGCGTATATCCATAACTTGTATTTTGATGCGCTTGCGACCACAGGAATCATCGGCTTTAGCACGTTAATCGCAGGCGTGTTTTTGTTGCCATGGAACTATTTCCAGAGCAGGTTGGAGTCAGTCGAGAGTGGCTCTTGGGAGAGGTTCGCAGCATTGGGTGGGAAGTCGTGGATCCTATACTATGCTGCCTGTGGATTAAGCAGTTCGTGGTTATTTAATCGCGGAAGCCTTCCGTACTGGGTGCCACTCTTTGTCCTATTAGGCGCCTCCGGAAGGAAACCCAAAGCCATCGAGTTGGCAGTAACTCGCTAAGTAACAATCCCCCTGCAAAGCCGTGGGCTTTCTTTTGTGAGCCGCTCAAAGCGG
>CAZFHV010000260.1:0-3303 GCA_964519095.1 uncultured Chromatiaceae bacterium
GCGCGAATCGGGTCTGAGTGCAAGGCGCGCCGACGAGGCATAGCGGACTCTATGGTGAGGAGGCGGGAAATCCATGTGTGACGGGTATCAAGCGCCGGGGAAGGCGGGGCGGGAACCGACCCCGCGAGGCCAACGGGCACCTCCCTGTGCCCCTTGAGGCTATTTCTTGTCGGCGGGTTTGGGCGCGGCGCCTGAGGGAACCGCCTCGGCGGCCTTGGCGGCCAGGGCCGGGTTGATCTCGATCTTGGCTTTCTCACGAAGCCCCGTAAGATAATCCTTCACTGCCGCCTGCTTGAGGGAGGCAATCAGTTCGGCCTTGACGTCCTCGAGAGTCCGCGGCTTGGTCTCGCGGGTTTCCTCGAGCAGGATGACGTGCCAGCCGAAGTCGGTTTTCACCGGAGCCGTGGAATAGGTCCCGGGCTTCATGGCCTTGAGGACCTCGGCGAAGGGTACCACGACATCCGCGGGATTGATCCACCCCAAGTCGTCTCCGGTGGGGTCCTGGGTGTCCTTGGCAAGCGCTTCGAACTTGGCACCGCCCTCCAGCTTCTTGATGATGGTCTTTGCCTCTTCTTCCGACGAAACCAACACGTGGCGGGTCTTGTACTCGGTGGCGGGACGGTTGAGGTAATGCGCATCAAAGGCCTTCTTGAGGTCCTCTTGGGAGGGGTTGACACTGCTCGTGACGACGCGGAACGCGACTTGGTTGAGCAACTGATCCTGCTGCAATCGTAGCGCGCTCTGAATATCGGGCTGTTTGTCTATGCCACGTTGACGTGCATCCTCCGCAACCAGTGTCAGATTGATCAGGTCACTAATGACCTGGTTTTGCAATTGCGGGGAGGGAGGGGTCTGTGACTGTCGCAATCGCTCTCCGTAGAAAAGGTTAAATGCTTCGGTGGTTACAGTTTCACCATTAATGGTCATGATCCACTTGGGCTTCTCGGCCGAGGCAGCAGCTGGCTCGGCGGCGAGCGCGCCCGATGGGGGTAGCTGCAGACCCGCCAGGCAGAGACCGGAGACGGTGATCCCGAGCAGATTGCGACGAAGCTTCATTCAGGTATTTCCTTGAGGTTAGAGGTAGAAATCGGAATCCAGGCGGGTGCTAGGAAGGGAACACACGCTTGAAGGGTTTCACGGCCACTTCCCGGTAGACACCGGCGGCTCTGTAGGGGTCCTCAGCCGCCCAGGCTTGCGCGGCCTCGAGATCCGGGAACTCGGCCACGATGAGACTCCCGGTGAAGCCCGCAGTTCCCGGGTCCTCGCAGTCGATGGCCGGATGGGGTCCGGCGAGGACCAAGCGCCCCTCGTCCTGCAGGGCATGGAGCCGGGCCAGGTGGGCGGGTCTCGCGGCGAGGCGGACCGCTAGGCTGTCGGTGCGGTCCTGGGCGATGATGGCGTAAAGCATCTCAGGAGGTCTCCTCGGTGGTTTCGGGGTCCTTGATGTGGCGAGCCAGGTAGAAGGCCTGACCGACGACGAAGGCCAGGGTGAGTCCCATCATGCCGAACAGCTTGAAGTTGACCCAGGTGGCTTCCCGGTGCTGGGCCTCCAGGCAAAGGTCCAGGACCCGATCGGTGAAGCGCTCGGCGCAGCGGGTGAGGTCGATGTCGCCGCTTGCTCCGGCGGCGGCCATCAAAGCGCGCTCGGCGCTGAAGAAGCCGCTGGCCACCAGCAGGTTTGCGGCCCCCATGAGTAGGAAGAAGCCCACCCACAACAGGTTCAGCCGCCGCCAGATGGGGGCGGGCACCTCGATGGCCTGGCTCATCATCCGCTCGATGAGGGTTCGTTCCCCGAGGAAGTGGCTGGCGAGGAAGGCCGCAGCGAACAGCCAGTTCACGATGGAGGGCTTCCACATGATGAAGGTGCGGTCCTGGAGCGCGATCGTCAGCCCTCCGAAAACGAGCAGCAGCACCAGGGTGACCAGGTGCATGGTCTCCACACGGCGGTTCTTGAACCAGTAAAAGCCCACCTGGGCGAGGGAGGCGAGGATCGCCACTGCGGTGGCGGCGTAGATGTCGTAGAGCTTGTAGACCAGGAAGAATGTCAGGATGGGGAAGAAGTCGGCGAGGAATTTCATCGTCGGGGTCCGTCTTTCAGTGCAGCAGGGCCTGGCTGCACCAGTGGTCGTAGTAGCGCTGCATCACCCGGCGCACCCGCTCGGGGTAGTCGAGCAGGTGCATCTGTTCCATGCCCTCGCGAAAGAAGGTGGGGGCATCCTCCGGCAGGTTCTCGATGAGGTGGCGGAAGGCCTCCTCCATCAGCGGTGGCTGGTGGGTGCGGGTGGCCACGATGGCCCGATTGAGGAGCAGAATGCGCCAGGGGCGGCGGGGATCGGAGCGGTCGGGGTCCTGGCCGATGGCGGGGGCAACCGCATCCTGGATCTCACCCAGCTGCAGGAACAACCTTTCCAGCTCCTGGGGATCCTGCAGGCTGTTGGCCAGCGCCGCCGCACGGTCTACCAAGGGTGCCAGGTTGCCGATCTCGGCCCCCTGTTGTGCGATCCAGCAGGCCAGGTGAAGACTCAGCCGGCCCAGCCCCGCGGCCTCTTCCAGGAGCTGAAAGCGGTTGGCCCAGTGGCCGAGCTGGGACAGGAGCCCGATCCCCCGATCCCCCAGCCTCCCCAGCTCCTGGGAGGCGCTGAGGGTCGTCGGGGCGCCGGCCGGGGACGGACCGAGCGACCCAAGTCGTTCCAGCAGCTCGTGCAGTTCGGCGATCAGGCCCTCGACAAGGGGCGCGCCGTCCTCGAGACCGGTCGGCGGTCGGCGGCTCGCCCGCGCTGGACCTCGGTCTCCCTCCGCGACCTCTGCGAGGCGCCCCGTCGCGGGGCTCGCTTCCGCCGCGATCTGGGCGATGTCCATCGGGAACCGCGTCACCAGGCGGGCGCCCTCGGTGCTGGGATCGGGGCCCATAAGGGGGCGCTGCGCCGGTCGGTTTGGGCTCGCTGGCGACCCATCCTGAGGTCCGGGGCCGAGCCAGCGACCCCGGGGGGTAGAGGGGCCCGCCGAGGCGTGCCGGAACTCCCGGACGAGGGGCGCGAGGTCGAGCCCCCGAAGGGCGCCGATGGCCGCTTCCCATCGACCTTCGGCGCAGAGGCCCCGCAGACCGGCGTCTTCATAAGACTCTAGGGCCGCCTCCAGACAGGCGGCGCGAACGCGTTCGGCAAGATACCCCAGCTCCATCGCTCAGGAAACTTCCAAACCAAATTTTTCATAATAGCAGGCTGCATCCCGCGTGTCTGCGCCCATTTTCCGGCCCAGCAATTCCAAGTTTGAGCTATCCGGACCCAGCAGAGGCTTTCGGTC
>CAZFHV010000261.1:0-3293 GCA_964519095.1 uncultured Chromatiaceae bacterium
CTGCCCGTATTTTACCCGTTCGAAAAGGGGTGAAGTCCGACAGGCTGCTAGGTGCGCTGTTGGGCTCTGCTGGGTTCTGCTTGTCCGGCAACGCTGCGTTCTTGCCCGACTACTGACCCCGCCCCGCGGGGGATCACTTCAGGATCCATATCCCCTGATCGCGGCGCGGCGCCGCTCCTGCCCGGGTTTACAGGGAGCCCCAGGAGGACTTGCGGCGGCGAAAGCGCAGGTTCGGCAGGATGAGCCCGAGGAGGATCCCGCCCAAGGCCACCCCGCCGCCGATGAGGAACCAGCGCTGGGTGGTGCGGCTATCCATGTCGCGGTTTTGCTGCTTGAGCTCCTCGGTCTCGCGGGTGAGGGTGGCCACGCTGGTGCGCAGCTCGTTGCGCTCTTCGGCGATGCGCACCGAATTGGCCGAGGTGTGCTTGATGGTGGCCAGCTCCTGCTCCATCCGCTGCTTCTCGGCCTTCACCTGGTCGTAGTCGGTCTTGAGGGCTTCGTACTGGGTGCGCAGCGCCGTGAGCTGGGTGGCCACCTGGTCGGGGGCCTTCTGGAGCTCTGCGAGCTTGGCCTCCGCCGCCGCCAGACGCTGGCGCGCCGGGGGCTGGTCCTGGAGCTGGCTGACCAGCACGTAGCCGTCGAGGCCGCCCTCGCCGCGCACGTGGGCGTAGCCGGTCTTGGTGTCGATGCTGAGCACCTCCAGCGGGGTACCGGTGGGCACCATGCGGGCGATGCGGTGGCCGGCGGTCTGGCCCCGGCGAACCGGCACGCTGGTCTCTTCGATGACATAACGGGTCTCGGCGGCGAGCAGCTCGAGGCTCAGGAGCGCGAGCAGGAGTAAGACGAGTCTCTTCACGGTTACCTCGGGGTTCATGCTCTCGGTAAAGGGGTGCGGTCCTGAAGCTCCGCGGGCCGGGGACGGAGTCAGAGAAGGGTACGGGCCTCAGCCCTGCGCCCCGCCCACCAGCAGGAGCTCCAGCAGGGCCTTCTGGGCGTGCAAGCGGTTCTCCGCCTCGTCCCACACCACCGACTGGGGGCCGTCGATCACCTCGGCGGTGACCTCCTCCCCCCGGTGGGCGGGCAGGCAGTGCATGAAGAGGGCCTCGGGCCGGGCGCGGGACATGAGGTCGGCGTCCACCCGGAAACCGCTGAAGGCCCGGGCCCGCTCCGCCTGCTCCGCCTCCTGGCCCATGCTGGCCCAGACGTCGGTGACCACCAGGTCCACCCCCGCGGCGGCGGCCAGGGGCTCCTGCCAGAGGCTGCAGCGACCGCCGGCGGTCGCGACCAGGTCCGCATCCGGCTCATAGCCCTCGGGGGAGGCCACGCGCAGCTCGAAATCGAGCACCATCGCGGCGTCGATGAAGGAGTGGCACATGTTGTTGCCGTCCCCCACCCAGAGGACGGTCCGGCCGGCGATCTCACCCCGGCGCTCCTGGTAGGTCTGGAGGTCCGCCAGGAGCTGGCAGGGATGGAAGCGATCGGTGAGGCCGTTGATGACGGGGATGCTGGCGTGCCGGGCGAAACACTCCACCTTGGAGTGCTCGAAGGTGCGGATCATCACCGCATCGACCATGCGGGAGAGCACCCGGGCACTGTCCTCGATGGGCTCCCCGCGGCCGAGCTGGGTGTCGCGGGGGGAGAGGAACAGGGCATGCCCGCCGAACTGGGCCATCCCCACCTCGAAGGACACCCGGGTGCGCGTGGAGGACTTCTCGAAGATCATGGCCAGGGTCCGGTCCACCAGGGGCCGGTAGACCTCGCCCCGCCGCTGCATGGCCTTGAGCTCCGTGGCCCGCCGGATCAGGCGTCGCAGCTCCTCGGGGCTGAGGTCCTGCAGGGTCAGGAAGTGGCGGGGAGGGCTGGGGGTTGCCACGCGGCCAGGGCTCCGGTTGGGTTGGGGATGGCTGGGAGGGGGCGCGCGCCTAGCCCAGGATCACGACTCGTTCAGGAAGCCCAGGACCAGCTCGCTCAGCCGGGCGACCAGCAGATCCGCCTCCTCGTCGGAGAGGATCAGCGGCGGCAGGAGCCGAATCACCCGCTCGGCGGTCACGTTGATCAGGAGTCCCGCGCCGAGGGCCTGCTTCACCAGCTCCCCGCAGGGCCGGTCGAGCTCCACCCCGAGCATGAGCCCCAGGCCCCGGATGTCCATCACCCCGGGTGTTGCGCCCAGGCGCTCCCGCAGACCCTGCTGGATGCGCCCCCCGAGGGCCGCGGCGCGCTGGTCCAGGCGCTCCGCCTCGATCAGCCCCAGCACGGTGCTGGCCACCCGACAGGCGAGGGGATTGCCGCCGAAGGTGGAGCCGTGGCTGCCGGGTCCGAAGACCTCGGCCGCCGCCCCCCGCGCCAGGCAGGCCCCAATGGGTACGCCATTACCGAGGCCCTTGGCGAGGGTCATCAGGTCCGGCCGAATACCGGTGTGCTGGTGGGCGAACAGCCGTCCGGTGCGCCCCAGGCCGGTCTGGATCTCGTCGAGCATCAGCAGCCAGCCCTGCCGGTCGCAGATGGCCCGCAACCGGGGGAGGTAGTCACCGCGGGGCAGGTTGATCCCCCCTTCCCCCTGGATGGGCTCCACCAGCACCGCCACCAGGTCCGGGTGCCCCTGGGCGGCCCGTTCCACCGCCGCCATGTCGTCGTAGGGCACTCGCACGAAACCCGGCACCAGGGGCTCGAACCCGGCCTGCACCTTGGGATTGCCGGTGGCGGTGAGGGTGGCCAGGGTGCGGCCGTGGAAGCTCTGCTCCATCACCAGGATCTGGGGCGTCTCGATGCCGCGGCGGTGGCCCCAGAGGCGGGCGATCTTGATGGCGGCCTCGTTGGCCTCGGCGCCCGAGTTGCCGAAGAACACCCGATCCATCCCCGCCAGGCGCGTCAGGGTATCGCCGAGGGCCTGCTGGGCCGCGATGCCGTAGAGGTTGGAGGTATGGATCAGGGTCCCGGCCTGGTCGCACAGGGCCTCGCGGACCGCTGGATGGGCATGGCCCAGGCCGCACACCGCGATCCCAGCGATGGCATCCAGGTAGGGGTTGCCGGCCTCGTCCCAGAGCCAGGCACCGGCCCCCCGCTGGAAGCTCACCGGCAACCGGTTGTAGGTCGCCATCAAGGATTCAGTCATCGCCGCAATTCCATCCACCCCGTGCAAAAACAAAAAAGGCGGCCCCGTTGCCCAGGAGCCACCTCAGTCATCTGTCAAATGTTAATAGATACAACAGGTGCGGAGCCGCTGGCAACTCTTTGGCCCCGTCCGGGTGCGATTCAAACTGGTGTGGAGTAGCTTGTGAGGATCAGAGCCAACC
>CAZFHV010000262.1:0-3235 GCA_964519095.1 uncultured Chromatiaceae bacterium
CCCGTGGGACTGTTCCAGGACGAGCCACCCCACGAAAACACAATACAAGAGCCGGGCCTCGGCGATAGAGATCTGGTAGGGCACGGTATAGGCGCGCCGCTCGGGGAAGAGCGGGGTGCCGTCGAACTTCAGCAGCTGCTCCTTGACCATGCGCCGCATGAGATCCGAGACATCGGCGGCGTGCACCCAATCGCGGAAGCGGCCCTCGAAGCGGTCGCCATCGAGAAGCGAGAGGAAGAGCTGGAAGTCCTCCTCCTTGCCGTTGTGGGGGGTGGCGGTGAGGAGCAGGAAGTGGCGGGTCAGGCCGGCGAGGAGCTGCCCGAGCTTGTGGCGCTTGGTGTACTTGATCTCCCCGCCGAAGAAGGAGGCGGAGAGCTTGTGGGCCTCGTCGCAGATGACCAGATCCCAGCGGCAGTCGGGCACCGCGAGCTTGGCCTGGATCTCTTCGTTGCGGGCGAGCTTGTCGAGACGGGCGATGACGAGATCCTGCTCCAGGAACCAGTTGCCGGTGCGGGCGGACTCCAGCTTGTCGGTGGTGAGGATCTCGAAGGGGAGCGCGAAGCGCTGAAACAACTCATCCTGCCACTGCTTGGCGAGACTGCCGGGGCAGACGATGAGGCAGCGCTGCAGGTCCCCCCGCGCGAGCAGTTCCTTGATGAGAAGCCCGGGCATGATGGTCTTGCCCGCGCCGGGGTCGTCAGCGAGCAGGAAGCGCAGGGGCTGGCGCGGGAGCATGGCCTCGTAGACCGCGGTGATCTGGTGGGGCAGCGGGTCCACCAGGGAGGTGTGCACCGCGAGCACCGGGTCGAAGAGGTGGGCGAGGCGGATGCGGTGGGCCTCCGCCACCAGGCGGAACAGGGCGCCGTCGCCATCGAAGCTCCAGGGCCGGCCGGCCTCCACCAGCTCGAGGCTGGCCTCCTTGTCCCGGTAGAGGATCTCGCTGCCCAGCCGGCCCCCGGGGTCCTTGTAGGTGATCTCGACCGCCTCGGAGCCGAACCACTGGACGTTGATCAGGGTGACGGCGCAGTCGGGCAGGATGCCGCGTAGGACTGCGTTGGGCCTGAGGTCTTCGAGGCGGGCCATGGGTCTAGGAACGCACCGGGGATCTTCCGCGAGAACCTGGCGCGGCGGCCAGGCAGGCCAGGGACAGCGGTGGCTGGCGGGTGCGATGGAGGGGGCGAGACGCGCCCGCCCGCACTGGCTCAATCACCCCAAGCACACCCGCGATCGTCATGCCTCACCCCACTTCCCTTGGATCTCCGCCGGAGGATCGTACCACGCAGGGGTTGGGGTAAAGGAGATCTCAACGGATCTTGGGTGGAGGATGAGGAGCGGAGGTGACCGGGCGGTTCCTGCCCCCGGACTGAGCCAATCGCGGTGATGGGGGATTCGAGAGGCGAGCCACCCCAACGCCCCGGAGCGGGCCAGCTACGTGCGAACGCGGATGGAGTGGGTTGTGGTGCCACGAACCGGTGGGCGGCCACGGCGGGGGGGGGGGGGGGGGCCCCCAAGGCCGGCGGCCGGCCCGGTTGGGCCGCGGGGGGGGGGCGGGGGGGGCGGGGCGCGGCGGGGGGGGGGGGGGGGGGGGGGGGGGGGGCGGCGCCCCCCCCCCCCCGCCAAGTCCGACGGCCGGACCTATTGGGCAGCGGGGTATGGGACCTTGCGGGGATCCCGGCGGCACTCCGGGATCTGGTCGAGGCCCTGGTGGCGGCGTTGGCCCCAGGGGGCCAACCGGCCGCACCCGCGTCGATCCACTGCCCGGCCCAACCGCGTCAGCGGTGTCGAGGGCTTGGTGCGCGTGGACCTGGCGGGCGCAATGGGATCGGCGACCCGCCGCGTTTCAATAGCAAATCACTTGGGTGCCAAGAAGCTGGCACGTCGGGAGGCGGGGGTTGGAGTAGATATAGGTCTTGTTGATGTCCGGCACCCGCACCTGATGTCTGCCGCCGCCGGCAACGGAGTTGGCGTTGTACTGAATCGCCATTTCTGCCGCATCCTTAGGCTTATCTGCGCCAACCATCGCGTTTCGGGCTGCGGTGCGATCCCAGTATCCCGGCCCCTGCTCGGCCTGCCATCGCTCATACTCTGCGGCCTGCCGCTGCCGGATCTGCTGTTGACGGGCCTCCACCCGCTCGAGCTGTTCCTCGACCGAGTATGCGCTAGTCGTGGGAGCTGGAGGTGTCTGGTGCCTCGACGCAGGGTTGTGGGCCTGGCCTCGGAACGGTTCGGTCCTGGCCGGCGCCTGTGGTTGGGCACTTGCTGCGGTACCTTGATCCCGCACGTCGGTTGGGCAGCCCACGTCGCTGAAGTACAGGTTGCCCTGGGCATCGGTGCACCGGAATACCTTCCCCGCCTCGGCTGTCGAGGCGACCAAGCCTACGGCCGCGGCTGCGCACCACGCGACAACGATCCGCTCCCAGCATCCTATTAGCATTGCCGTGCCTCCCCAAGCGAAAAGAGACCTATGCGAAGTATAGCCATCTCCCCGCTCTATCCCGCTATTTTTTGGGGAAATACTTGCCATGGGTCAACAAGACCGCGAAGAGGGCGGACTGAACACCAGGGGGCCAGATAGCGGATCGGTTACTCAGAAGGCAGTCGCTGCCTCCTCCGGTACGCTGTTACCGCCGCTGGTGGGGGGACAGAAAGGAGGGACAAAACGAGAGAAGGGGCAAATGCCCCTTCGACGTCCCACGCTAACCGCTTGTTTTTATTGGCGCGCCCGGAGGGACTCGAACCCCCGACCCGCTGGTTCGAAGCCACCGGGTGGTTCTCTGATCTTCAGTAAATCAATCAGTTAGCGCATCTGGCCCCGCGCTTTCGTGACTCGACGTGACAGAACTGAAGTGGACGTGACTGCAGTGCGTCACGATTGAGTCACGCGGTTTGGGAGCTAGAGGTAGCCTGGGATGGATCAAGAAGACCGGCAAAAGCCAAGCTGCAGCGCCGATCTGGAGTGGGTCGGCCGCTATTTCCTATGGTCGCTGATACCCCTGTGGGAGGAGCCTCGGATGGAGCAGGGAGGTCCGCAGAGACCAAGCGGCAGAGCCGATGTAGAGCGGCTCGACCGCTATTGCGCCGGGGCAGCCCACCACCGCGGCAATTGTGGGGCACTCAAGGCGATCGAGCCGCTGGCCCTGGATGCGATCGGTCCGCGCTTCTCAGCTATCGAGCTTGGGTGGGCTCCCCGTCACCGCCCGCAGGGTCAGGAGCAGTTGCACGTAGCCGTCCTTGT
>CAZFHV010000263.1:0-3232 GCA_964519095.1 uncultured Chromatiaceae bacterium
CATCGCTCCATCCTCTCAAAGGTTGGAGCCTCCGACAAACCCGGGGCGGTTCACCGTTCAACCGCTTCCCTATCCCCCTCCATCGGACAGTACGTGAGCGATGCGGGCCAGCGGCTAGGGGCTCTCCCCACTCCCCCGAGCCGGTCCCCTTTCCCCGAGGCCGGGGATAAAGCCCCGGTCCACACAGGCGCGATAGCACCACTCGGGAGTGGTCTCGGTGCGGTAGGTCCAAAAGAACCAGCCGGCATACTTCTCGAAGGTCATGAACTGGGCACCCGCATAGGCGCGGTAAGCCGCCGCCACCTGGAACTCATCCATGCCTTCTAGGGCGTGGTTGAAGGGCCCCTCCGCCCAGAGTGAAACCACCTCCTGATTGATCCCCAGGCTCCACTCCCCGCAGTAGACCTGCCAGCCGGACTCGCGGATTAGCTCGTCCGCCTCTTCGCGCCAGTCCAGGGCGCTTTTTCGGATATGCCCGAAGATGTCCAGGTCGAGGTCCTCCCGCGTGAAACACTGATAGCGGTGGATGTCGATGGCCACATTGGAATACTCGGGGGCCTGGAGGAATCCGCCGAATTCACGGAAGGAGCGAAAGCCGTCATGAAAGACCAGCGTCACCCGCTCCGGCGGACAGTGGCGGCGGATGCGCTGGTAGGCCTCCCGGTTAAAGCCCTTCAGCAGCTCGGTGTCGATGTCCCACCGGGGCTCGTTGAGGGTCTCGATGCCCCGTAGCGCCGGGGAGTGCGCATAACGCTGCGCTAGGCGCTCCAGCACCTTCAGGCTGTGCTCGATGTACTCCTCACGGGTATGCCACTCACAGACGTCCAGGATCCCCCCGTTATCGAAGCCGTTCTGGCAGCCGGGGGCCGCATGGAGGTCGAGGATCACGCCGAGCCCCAGCTCCTCCGCCCAGCGAAGCACCCGATCTACGATCTCCAGCCCCCCCACCACGAAGGGATAGCGCACCTCCCCATAGGCGCGATGGTAGGGATAGTCCTGGCCGAACAACCAATGCCCTACCGGCAGTCGCAGGGCATTGATCCCTGCCCTGGCCAGCCAGGCAATGTCGTCGCGGGTGATAAAGCTGTGCCAGTGGCGGTGCAGACGCCGGGTCGCCGCGGCCTGGTCCAACTCGACGCACCAGGAGGTCTCGTCGGTGGCCTCCAGGCCCTCGAACAGGCTGGGGGTGATCCACTTCTCCAGCACCAGCCAACCACCGAGGTTGACACCGCGCAGCTTGGGGGTGGGATGGCGTTGCGAAACACAGTCCACGGGAGGGCCTCCGGTTGGGTTCTACAGGGCCAGGCGGCGCGAATAGAAGGACGCGCCGTCGGGCATGTGGGAGATGCCCACCAGGGCGGCTTCGGGGAGCTGCTCGCGGATCAAGCGCAGCATCTGGAGCTCATCCTGGGGGTCCAGGGAGCCGAAGGCCTCTTGGAGGAAGATCCACTGGGGCCGGTTGATGAGCACCCGCACCACCCCCAGCCGCTGTTGCTCCCCCGGGGCCAAGGCGATCGCCCACGTATCCGTCTTATCCAACTGCTCGACCAGCTGAGGCAGGCCCACCAGCCGCAGGGCCCCTGCAATCGCTTCCTCGGAAAAGCTCCCCGTCGACGAGGGGTAGTAGATGGCATCGCGCAGGGTGCCCCTCGGCAGATACGGCCGGGGCGGCATGAAGAAGAGCCCGCCACTGCTCGGCAGCTCTATGACCCCGCTGCCCCAGGGCCGGATGCCCGCGATGGCACGGAACAGCTTGGCCCCGGTGAAGGTGTTGCCGGTGATCTGTAGGGAGTCGCCCGGGTTGATCTCCAAGTTGACCCCCTCCGCCAATACAGGGCCCCTGAACTTGGCGATGCTGAGGTTGCGAAAGGCCAATACCGGCCGCTCTCCGGGCCGTAGCTCGATCCACTGGTTCTCCGGGGCCAAGACCTCCCTATCCACCTGGTCCAGCGACCTCAACAACCCCAGGACACGCTCCACCGAGGCGCGCCACTCGGCGATACCACCCAGATTGTCCACCGGCCAGGAAAGGGCGGAGACCAGGTGCTGGAAGGCCTGGGCGGACTGCATCAGCGAGCCCAGACTGATCTGGCCCAGGATGTAGCGGGGCGCGGAGACTAGGACCGGCAAGGCCCCGGACGCCACGGAATAGCCGGTGCTGAACAGGACGATATTCCGCCAAGCCCGAGTCTGCCGGTTCCAGATCTGGCGCAGCGTCCGGAACAAAGCTCGGAAATGGTCCCGCTCATAGGGCTCCGCTTGGATCAGGGCAAGGGCCTGGCTGTTTTCCCGCGCCTCCAGCAGACCGGCGCGGAAATTCGCCTCCGCCGTCTGACGGGTATTGGTCGCGTCCGTCAAGGGGCGGCCCACGCGCCAGCCTACCCAAGAAGCGAGGGATGTATAAAGGATGGCGACCCACACTAGGTGGCCGTGAATGGAGATCTGGGCGCTCCCCAGATTCAGCTCCACCACACCGGACAGGGACCAAAGCACCTGGGTGAAACTGATCAGCAAAAAGGCGCTGTAAAAGAGGCTGTGTCCCATGACCACCGCGGATTCGGTGGCGATACGGCAATCCTCGGCGATACGCCCGTCCGGGTTATCATGGTCACCGGGCAGATGGGAGATGAGGTAATGGCGACCATCGCGCATCCAGCGCGAGAAGACATAATCCGTCAGCCAGTCGCGCCACCAAATCTGCAGTTTTCTCTTGACCACTAGATGGGTCCCCGTCACCGCCATGTTGGTGACCAGGATCAGTCCCAGGAGCATCACCTGAGTCACCAGCGCCGGCATGGAGTGCTGCTCCAGGGCGTCGAACAGGTCCGCATTCCACTGGTTGAGCCACAGGGCGATGGCGTTCTGCAGCACGGTCAACACCGCCAACAAGAGCGTGATGCCGCGGATATTCCACTTGTGCGTGGAGCCCCAGAACTGACGTGTCAGCTTGAGGAACTCGACAAAGAAACCGTTGGATTTTGGCATGGGGGTAGTCGGTTCAGGAATCCCTGCCGGAGCCGCTGGGGCCGATAGGGATTGTTCCTCGGCGACTGTTCATCGCCCCTCTGGAATCTCGGGTCTGTCCAAGCGATACCTCATCGCCAACGCTGGCGGGCTCAATTGGACCGGCAGGACGATCACTGCCGTCTCTGGGCGATCCATGGCCATGGAGGCATCGGCGGGAGGATTTGGTCTTTTCGCGCTCACCCCGAAGGAGGCTGTTGCCGCTCAG
>CAZFHV010000264.1:0-3199 GCA_964519095.1 uncultured Chromatiaceae bacterium
GTGGTCTGATCGCATCCCACGTGGCCGCATTTCTTGCACCGGTAGAGCGCGCTGAGGCAGCCCGTGTTTCTATTGGTTCGCTTTCCTGGACAAGATGCCATGTTCTTCTCCTGTTGTTGCGCTCAATTTGCACTTGCACGAGGGTTTCGGTGCAGGGCACCGGTCGAGAAGGGCTGCCGGTGTCGGGCGGAACCGTTCGGTCTCCCCCGGCAGGGGGCTGATCGTCTGCCCACCGAGCCGGGCGGAGACGGGTAGGGGACCCGCAAGCGATAGGGTGTCACACGCCTGGGTCCGAGACAAAGGGACCGGTTACGCACCCGATTCTGTCCCTACCGCCCCGCCTCCCCTGGCTCGAAGCTGCCGAGATACCAGCGCCCGCTGACCTGACAGACGCGGCCAACGGCCCGCACCGGCCGATTGGGGTGGATCAGCACGGTGGTCTCGTACTCCTCGCAGCGACTGCTGCGGGCCTCGCCCCGGAGGGCGAACAGCCCCAGCCCAGCGGCGGCGAGGCAGACGGCGAGCGCGTACAGCGAACTGAGGTATGGGTTGCGCATGGGTGGGCCCCCCGTAGCGGCTGATCAGAGACGAAGTGGCGAAGCGGGCAGCGGACCGACGCGTTAATCGTACCGAACCCATACGACAAATCGGGTCGCAGGGGCTGGGGTCTCGCGAGACGGCTCCCCGGCTCTGGCGGAGCGCGGCGACTCTTGCCCTGCGCTCCCGCGCGGAGAAAGCGACGTGAATCGTCGCAGGATCGTGCTCTCATGGTCTCCAGAGAGAGGAGACACCCCATGAGCCCCAACGAAGAACCCGATCACGACCTGATTCCCTTCGTCGGACGCGGTGGGCTGCGCGACCCCAACGCGGAGCTGATCGCGCTGTGGTGCCTGCGCATCCTGGTGGGCCTGGGGGGGCAGAAGGAGCTCCTCGGCTCCCTCGGCTTCGGCAACGATCACCTGGCCGATGCCATTGGCCTGGGACATCTCAGCGACGAGCAGGTCGACCCATTGGCGGCGCGCAAGATCCTGCGCCGGCGCCTGGGTGAAGTGGAAGCCACTGCGCCGAGCCTGGTCGGCCCACTGGCGGAGAACCTGGCCTATGCCGCGGAGGTGCTCGACCTCTCGGAGACCGATCGACTGGTGCTGGCCTTTGCCGCCCTGATCGGTTCCCATGCCGGCCTCGACGACACGGGCGACACCCTGGGGCACAAGCTCACCGACGAGCAGTTGGCGCGGGTGCTGGCGGTGACCCTTGGGGCGCCTTTCGAGGAGGTGATCCGCAGCCTCTCGCCCCGAGGCGCGGCTGGAGGGCCTGGCCGCCGAGCAGCGTGCCAAGATGGGGTCGAGTGGCAGGCCCCTGGGCTTCGCCGCTGCCCTGTAGGGGGGAGTGCCTGAGGGCGGGCCCGGCTGCGCCCAGGCTGGATGGATGTCCTTCTGGGCACCCTTCAGCCAGGGTCCCCCCTTAGAATCGCCCCCGGCCGGTGGAGATCGCACTGCACCCGGCCGCGAGCATCACCGATCCGAGCACAATGGAGGGAAACACCCAGTGAGCAACCAAGAGATCCTCGAGGGCCTGTTCCACGACGGCGGAATCGACCTGCGGCGGGGCCCCCTGTTCGACGTGACGCCCCCGCCGCTGCCGAGCGACGCCTGGGATCGCGTGGAAGGCATGCTGCTCGGGCTGGCGATCGGCGACGCCCTGGGCAACACGACGGAGGGGATGTTGTCCGCCGAGCGCCAGCGCCGGTACGGTGAGGTCCGCGACTACCGGCCCAACCGCTTCGCTGACCATCGGGCGGTGGGACTCCCCTCGGACGATACCCAGCTCGCCTTCTGGACCCTGGAGCGCATGACCGAGGACGGCGGTTTCGTACCGGAACGGGTGGCCAAGCGCTTCGCCGCGCAGCGCATCTTCGGCATCGGCAAGACGATGAAGGGGTTCCTCACGGCATTCAAGAGCGGCACCCCCTGGCACCGGGCCGGGCAGAGCTCCGGGGGAAACGGCGCGCTGATGCGCATCGCACCCATGCTGGTCCCCCACCTGGCCAGCCCTACTCCCGCCCTCTGGGTGGACACGGCACTCTCCGCCATGCTGACCCACAACGACTCGGCCTCCACCGCCGCATCGCTCGCCTTCGTGTCCATGCTCTGGGAGGGAGTGGCGACCGGCGCGCCTCCGGCGGGCGGCTGGCTCGATACCTATGTGCGAATCGCTCGGGACCTCGAGTCCGGGCAGAGCTACCGGCCGCGCGGTGGAGAGTACGCCCATCGTTATCAGGGACCGGTGTGGCAATTCACCGAGGAGGTCGTGACAGACGCCTGGGAGAAGGGACTGTCGGTACGGGAGGCATGCGACCGCTGGTACTCGGGGGCTTACGTTATGGAGACCATCCCCAGTGTGCTCTACCTCCTCATGCGTCATGGGGACGACCTGGAACAGGCGCTGGTGCGCGCCGTGAACGACACCAAGGACAACGACACGGTGGCGGCCATCGTGGGTGCCGCCGTGGGGGCCGTGCACGGACGCCGGGCGCTGCCCTCGCGATGGGTCTCGGGCCTGCTCGGCCGGACGGCGGAGGACGACGACGGGCGGGTGTTCGAGCTGATCGAAACGGCGCGAGCGAGGTTCTGGAGGGGCTGAAGGGCACCGGCCAAAGCCGGTCACCGCCGCTCGGGGACCAGTCCCTTATCAGTCGCCAGCGCTTGCGAGGATGCCGAACCGGCCAGCCCCGGACGAGCAGGCTCCAGCGCAAGATAAAAAGTGAGAACGAAATGGCCATCGCGCTTCAGTACATCGACTTCATCGTGCCGATCCAGAAGATCCGTGCCAAGTATCCCGGTGGCTGGGAGCAGTGCCTGGAGGATCACGCCGAGATGGTGGGCGGGAGGGTCTGGTACGACCAGCATCTCTTCCGCGACGGAGCCATGAATCCGATCGACATCGCTATGCTGCTGGAGGACTGGAAGGCACGCGGCTTCAAGGGTATTGGGCGGCGCAAAGGCGAGGCGGTCTGGATCGACTGCTGTGTCGTCGAGTCCCTCCTCGGAGGCCCCACCCTGCCTTGCGAGTGGCTCAGTTTCGACAAGCGCCGACGCATCGCCTTTCTCAAGGGCACCAATCCTGGCCGGGTGGTGGGACCGTTGGACTACGTCGATACCGAGGGGTAGGGGGTCCTTGGGAGTGCCTGCAGCGGGCG
>CAZFHV010000265.1:0-3180 GCA_964519095.1 uncultured Chromatiaceae bacterium
GCACCGAGCACCGGGTTGGCCTCCACCACCAGGGCCAGGGCCTCGCCCAGCACCAGGGGGTCGGGGCAGTCGGTGGGGGGTGGGGGACGGGTCTCGATGGGGTGGGTCGGTCCGGTCCCAACCTTGGGCTTGGTCTTACCGGCACCGAGAGCCGGCGGTACTGCCGAGCCGAGGCAGAGGACAAGGGCCAGGAACAGAAGGGCGATGCGTCCCAAGGTCCGCAGTGCTCGCGTCCGCTGGCGGCTCACACTGCCCCCCTGCAGCAATGTCTTTGGGGTCCGTTCCCAGCGATCTGCTGGCTGCATCTTGAACGATAGGGTGCGGTTCATGCCACTCGCCGGTCCGTAGCCATCCGCTCCCCATCGTTCGCGGCTTGGAGATGCAAGGGCGAGGTAGCCGGCGCCGTTGCCTGCTCGGGGGCCTGCGGATTGGCAGACACGGCAGGCAACCGGGGCCTCAGCTCCTGCTCGGTCAGCAACGTCGTGTATCGACCCAGGCGCCTCTGGACCTCGGCACGGTAGAAGTCCGGGAGCCGTTGGTCTTCCCCCTCGTGGAAGGCGCGGAATGCGGGGTCGGTTTGCAGCAGCCGGTGGATGTGGCGATCCAGGGGCAGCTCGGCACGCACCGCCAGGAGCTGGGCGGAGTGCGTGAGCTTGGCCAGGGGATGGGCAGGGGTGCGCAGCCTGCGCCACCACAGCCCTGGATCGGTGATGGCCTCCAGGAGCCCGATCCGATGGGCGTAGAGGTCCGCGGGGTTGTAGTGTCGGGGGATGAAGGCCAGGTAGGGGTCGTAGTAGCAGGCGAAGGGCAGCGACTCCAGCAACCTGCCCTCGGCATGCAGCTCCTCGAACAGAGCCGTTCCCCCGAAGGGCGCGGGAAGGAACACCGCGGGGTAGACGTTGGGCAGCCTCTTGGCCAGCTCTGCGGTCAGCTCCCAGGGCTCCGCCCCTTCATCCACGTTGGTGCCCAGCACGAAGTTGGCCTGCAGGTTGGGGACGTACCGGCCGATCAGGCCCAGATGCTCGCAGACCGCCTCCAGTTTTGCCCGACCGGTAAGAGCCCCGGTGCCGGCCTTGGCCCCGCAGTCCGACCAGGACTCGATGCCGGGCACCAGATACACACAGCCGGTGTCCCTGAGCCTGGGCAGCCGCTCTGGCTTGAGCACCGACAGGGAGGCCTGGATCACGTAGGGGTTGCGGGTGGTTGACGGGATGGACTCCAGCACCCCCATCACCGCCTCGAACCTCACCCCGAAGTTGGGGTCGTGGAACACCATGAGCCGCCCAGGCCAGCGCCGGCCGATGAAGCGGACCTCCTCCAGCAGCCGCCCCGACTCGAAGGGCAGGTAGCGGCTCCGGGCGTCCACACAGAAGCCGCACTGGTAGGGGCAGCCGGTGGAGGCCAGGAGCGGAATGACGCCGAAGGCTTGGAAGCGGCGGCCGAAGTGGGCGGCCTGGATGTCATCCGCCCGCTCCGCCACGGTGGGCAGATCGAGCAGGGGGCGCTCCGTGTCCAGGATCGTTCCGGGCTCCCAGTGACCGGCGGGGATCGCTTCCATGAGGCGCCGGTCGGTTCTCTGGATCACCGCATCGAAGAACCGCAGCCCGTCTTCCGGGAAGGCCCGGGCATGGGGACCGGCGCCGATCACCCGGGCCCCGCGTTGCTTGAGGATCTTGGCCAGGGCGTAGGCGAGCCCTGCGGCACGGGTGAAGTGGCAGAGAAACACCAGGTCCAGGTCCTGGGGCAAAAGATCCTCTGGGGGACACTGGCCGTAGTAGACCCCGTAGCTCACCCGATGCCCCAGTTGTCTGGCCCACACCGCCACCGCCTGGGGCATGATCCCGGCGAACTGGGGTCGCAGCGGGTTCCACAGATAGCTCCGATCGGGGGCATCGGAGTAGACCAGGTCCAGGATGCCGACCTTCAACCGTCTCACCTTCACGCCCCCAACCGCTCCGCGATGTGCCGCAGGGTCGGCTCGATACTCCCGGCGAAGGCCTCGGCCAGGAGCTTGAGCTCCGGCAGGCGCCGATGGTCATCGGTGACTGCCAGCGCGGGAGGCACCGCCGGCTGGAGCCGAAAGTAGTTGTGCTCGGGCAAGAGATATCGCCCCACGGCGAGATCGGTGTAGAAGACGATGTCCATCAGCCTTCTGGCCTGGGCGGCCAGGGTCTTGGCCTGGGTGCGGTTCCTAAGGGGCATCCCCGAGCCGATGGACACCACCAGCAGCCGATCGGTGACCTCCTGGCTTGCCTTCTGGGCCGGGGACGGATCGGTCGCCAGGCCCTTGCGGCTCCACGCCTCCCGCGCCAAGCGGATCCCCTGCAGCACCCCGAAGGTGGTGGGGTTGTTGGCGATCACCCCGCCGTCCAACAGCCGCCGGGGTCCGGCCTCGGAGAAGTAGGTGGGTCCCGCCCCACTCGCCCGGCAGGCCTGCCAGACGGGGATCTCGGCATGCTCGGGGTCGGAGGAGCGGAACAGGAACACCCCCATGGTGCCGGGATCGAAGGCCACCGTGAGGGTGTGGGGGATCAGTAGCTCCCCGAGGGTCTTGTCTCCAAAGAGCCGCTTGAGCCCGTCCTCGATGCTGGCCTCGCGGTACTTGGGCAGAAGTCCCGTGGTGGCGCTCACCACCCGCCGGGCCATGTCCTGGATGCCTCGGGGACGGGGGAAGAAGCGCTCGGAGAGCTCGGCCCAGCGGGCCTCGATCTCGGCGGCCGCCATGCCCTGGCTGAGGCAACAACCGGTGATGGCCCCCGCCGAGGTGCCGATCACCAGGTCCAGCACCTGATGCAGGGGTCGACCCAGATACCGCTCCAGACGGGTGAGGAGGGTCACCCCCAGGATGCAGCGCACCCCGCCGCCATCGAGGGACAGGACCCGGAAGTGCTTGGGCTCGGTCATGGATCCTGTTCGACTGCGTCCTTCAGCGGGCTCAGGACAGCGCTCAGGGAACGGCCTTCGACTCCCTGCTTCGACAGGCTCAAGACGTCGCTCAGGGCAGCTGCTGTCGGCTGCTCGCTCACCCCTCCCTTCCCTCCCGCAACCGCTCCGCCAGCTCCTCGAGCCGTTCGTCCAGCCCATCGGCCAGGTGGGAATAGGCAATGGCCTCCAGCTCATCGAGACTCTCCAGCCGGTCGATGGGGCTGATGCGGGCGGGGACCGAGGTCTGGAAGCGGT
>CAZFHV010000266.1:0-3172 GCA_964519095.1 uncultured Chromatiaceae bacterium
CGGTGACCACGAAGCGGGGATTGGCCCCTTTGGCCAGATGCTCGGCCTTGACGACAACGCGTCGCTTGCGGCTCCAGCTCTCAAGGGTCTGGTAAGGAAACTCAGAGAACACGCAGCTGGGCTCGCCCATCCGAGGCGTTGAGGAGGCACCCCTCGTAGAGGGGATGCGAGCGCCGGCGGACGGCGGGAGCCCCGCATTGAAGGGCACTCGCCCCACCGCGGGTCGGATTCCGGCCGCTATGCGGCCGGAACCTTCCTCCGCCGCTCGGGGCTCGCCGTGCTCGAGGAAATCGATCTGGGCCTGGATCCAAGCGCAGAGGGTCGTGGTCGTTGAGGTCCTCGTAGCCGAGCGCCAAACCCAACACCCGCTGCCCGAGCAGCTCCCGCACTCTGTGCTCCATCGCCGCGGGATCGCGGTCGTCGCTAAACTGCTCGGCCAAGCGCGCGATGATCCCCGTCCTGGCCTCGACCTCCACGAGCAACAGCCCGCCTCCGCCGGCGCTGATTTTCGCTCCATTGAATTTGCCTAACACCGCCCGGCGGCCCAGGGCGTGAAATTCCAGCTGCTCGCCGCTACGCTCTGTTATCGCAAGGTCGTCCTCTGTTCTGGTCATAACCAAATGATTGCACAACCGTTGTGCCAGAGAGGACGGCCTTGTTTCAACCCCGCGGTGAGATATTGGGGTTAGCAGCGGGGGCATTTGCCCGCCGATACTCGCCCAGACATAAGGATCACTTCATCCCCCAATGCCCACGACCACCGACCTGACGATCGAAATCCTCCGCGAGGTCGGCGACGGCATTGGCGCCTTGCAAGACGATTTCTATGTCCGCCTCGACCAGACCATCGAGTTCTTGTGCATCCTGCGCCAGCAGGAGGGCCACATTCATTGGCGGCGAGACCTCCTCAACCACGGGCTTCGCCAGCTCGCCTACCCCACCTTGAAAAGCTGGCTGCGACGACTCCGGTCAGCCTTGCCAGCCCGCCATGTGCTGGCGGCTCCTGGCCCGCACGCGGGTCGTCAACGAGGATCTTCACAGGGTGGGTCGCAAGGACGAGAAAACTGGATCTCGCCCCTTACGGAAGTTCTTATCCCTTACCGGCCGTCCCGTGAGGTACGAATTGGCACATGCGTTTCCGGATATCCATCTTTGTGCCGACGTGCGCTACCGGCAGGTAGGCAACACAGGCGTCGCGGTGCGCCCGAAGGGGAACGGGGTACCTGTGGTCAACGGGTGTCGCTGAACGGATCGTGGCGCTCGTTGTAAAGGACTGGCGACGGAACCCGCCGCGGACTATGCACTGACCCGACAAGATCACAGCGAATGTGCTTCGCTCCCCGTCAATCGCCGCTGGGGCGACGGGCCACCAAACGCCTGGACAGAAGGCGCCCGCACCAGAACAAGTAACGCAGCAGGGCAATCAGGCGCTTTGTAGGGCCGATCCGGAAGCGCCGATCCTCCAGGCCCACCATGCGACCGAGGACAAGAGGGACCTCCAAGAGCGGATCGGGACGCACCCCGCGGTCCGCCACGGTCAGGAGCTTCCAGGTGCCCCGGCTCCGGACATAGCCCAACAGCCGATGCGTCAGGATGCGTTCCTGGTACGGGCAGTAGAAGGCCAGCACATCCCCTGGCAGGAAGGTCCGGGCATGCACTACCCGCACCACGGCCGCCTGATCCCTGAGCTCCGGGGCCATGCGGCCTCCGTTAACCCGCAGCACCGCTCCTTCACCCTCGGCCAAAAGAGTGCTGAGCCAGCCGCCGGGACCGACCGCCGCGCGCAAGTGCTCCGGGCTCACGGGTGAGCGCAGCCCACGCAGCCCTTGGTGGAGTTCTCCTCCACCGCCAGACAGAATACGGGACCCCAAATTGGCGGGGTCCCCGGTCGTCGAAGCACGCGGCGGCGTCGATGACCCTTTGTCGAGACCGCTTGAAAAGGGGGAGAAAAGCCAAATCTCCTCGATCGACTGGCGGTGCAGATTCCCCGCGCTCTCCTGCTGGTGCAAGCAGGCCTGGACATTGCCGTAGGGGTCGATGTCGACACCGGCGACACCGACGCTGCAACTCGCCGGCGTCTCGGCATTTGGAGCGGAGCTGAGCTCCGGGAGCGGTGCCCCATCGGCCCCGCAGCCGTTGCTTGCCTGCCGTGCTGCTACAAGGGGTCGATGCGGTCCCAGGTCGCCCGAGCCGGCTGGATGGAGAGGGGCGTGGTATCGCCGTTGTCCCGCGGTCCCACCGACCCTTGGAAGCGCAGGGGCGTGCCCAGCGTGTCACCGAGGGCGACCATGGCCTCGATCTGCTGCTCGTTCCAGGCCGTGGGTGTGGTGATCAAACCGCAGCGCAGTCCCGCTTCCCTTGCCTGCTCGAGATTGCGGATCAGTCGATCGAAGCTGCCCGGCATACGGGTCTGACGGTCGTGCACTTCGGCGCTGGCTCCGTGCAGGCTAACCTCGACTCGGAAGGGATCGACTTCCTGAAGCAACCGCTCCAGGTCACGCGGACCCAGGGTGTGTCCATTGGTCCGCACACGTACCACGGACCCCAGATCCCGGATCATGCGACCGATCTCAAAAAGTGGGGGTACACCATAGGCTCCCCAGCGGTCAGCATCAGAAACAGCATCTGCATCCGCGCCAGGTCGTCAAGTAAGGTCTGCACGCCCGTGCCCCTACCGGGAAGTCATTGGGTCCGACGTTGACGTTGTTGCTATCCAGCCCGATCACGTTCCAGGTAATGGGCTCGATGTTCAGGCTGCCCGTAGCCCGTACCGGTAGTGCCACCAGCGCCAGCAGACCCAACACCAGCCAGGTGGCCAAGCGAGCCATGGGAGCGTAAGCACCCGGGGAATCAAGCCCCGACGCCCTGCCCAGCGGCCGTCTGCGATTCGCTCCCTCCCGTTCTTGGTTCATCGCTCACCCCACCAACCTTGCACGATGAAAAGCCTGCGCTCCACTCCCGCCGTCCTGCCGGCGAGGGCGGGGGTGAGGGACTACGCCAGCAAGGGGCAACTTCACACCCATCCCTCTGGTCCGCCCGGGGCCGCCGCGGCTCTGAACATTATTCATCCGGCCCATAAATAAGCGACCTATGAATATAATGGTGGGCATGGAAAAGATCGATGCCCGCAAGCTCACTGCCGAAGGTCGCAACCTGCTCCGAGAGATGGTGA
>CAZFHV010000267.1:0-3129 GCA_964519095.1 uncultured Chromatiaceae bacterium
CGGGTCACATCCTCGTAGGGGGTGGGGCCCTCGGTGCTGCTGTAGGGGCCCTTCACCAGGTTGGGGATGGGGGTCCCCCGCGGTTGGGATTCCGCCGCCCCGATCCCTCGGGTGGCGATGAGTCCCAGCCCGGCCAGGGGGGCTCCCAGGAAGCGCCGCCGCTCCGCCCAGAGGGCAGGGGGGGTAATCTCCGAGGGTGGGATGGGTCTACGGGTCCGGATCAACATGGCGGTCTCCCTGACTGAGGTGCGCGTCGGTACGGGGTCGGGGCGACCCCTCCATGCAAGATGATAGGGGCCGCGGGATGGGGATTCACGGGGTGGCGAGTTTATCGCGGGCGCATGCCAGGCCGGATCGGCGCGCAGCGGATAGAGACAGTGGTGGGGTCGGCTCTGGGTGAGGCCGGGGCCTGAGCCCTAGGTGGCGTGGCGCTTGCGGTTATTGGCGTGGGGGCGATCGAGCAGGGACTCCAGGCCGCGAACGTTGACCAGGCGCACATGCTTGCGGCGCACGTCCAGCAACCCGTCCTCCTGGAAGCGCGTGAACAGCCGGCTGACCGTCTCCACCGCGAGCCCGAGGTAGTTGCCGATCTCGTGGCGGGACATGCTGAGCTGGAATTCCGAGGAGGAGAGACCGCGTTTCTTCAGGCGCTGGGAGAGTCCGAGCAAGAAGGTGGCCAGGCGCTCCTCGGCGCTCTTCTTGCCCAGGAGGCGCAGCATCTCGGCGTCCTGGTGGATCTCCTTGCTCAGCAAGCGGTAGAGCTGGTGCTGCAGGGAGGGAATGAGGGTGCTGAGCTCCTCGAGGCGGCTGAAGGGGATCTCGCAGATGGCGGAGGTCTCCAGCACCTTGGCGGAGCAGGTGTGTGTCTCCAGCTCGATCGCGTCGAGCCCGATGATCTCCCCCGCGAGGTGAAACCCCAGGACCTGCTCCCGTTCCTCCTCGTCGGCGGGGCTATAGGTCTTGACGGCACCGGACTTGACCACGAAGAGCGAGCGGAAACGGTCGCCGGCGCGGAACAGCTCATCACCCCGATGCAGGGGGCGGCTGCGCTTGACGATGCTGTCCAGGCGCTCGATATCCTCCGGCTCGAGGCCCATGGGGAGGCACAAGGTGGACAGGGTGCAGTTCTTGCACGCGACCCGGATGTTCTCGAACGAGATGACCTTGCGCTCTGACACGCCACCGACTCCGTATCGTTTAATGCTAATTTTGCAAAGTTGGTTGATCTAGATCAAGTGGATCTTGCTAACCAGCGGAATCCACACGAAAAAACAGGCCTTTAACGCAACGCTAATGGGGTTTTCTAGGGCTCCTCCACCCAGGGGCGAGGCTCGGGACAGACCGAGGACCGGGGGAGCCCAGGCGGGGCCGGCTTGGAGGACACCTCCGGCTCCGGCCCAAGGGTCCCATCGGACTCGCCCAGCTTGCAGCCGTTTCGTTGCCTGACGCGCCGAAGGGGGGCTGGCGCCAGCCAGGGGCAAAGCCCGGAGCCGTGGCGGCCGGCGCGTCCGGAGACCTCCGAGGGGAAGAAACGGCAAGACCCAGGGCGGGGTGTCAGTCTCTACCAGAGGAGTACACCCCTGCGCCGCTTGCAGGGTCCGCCGGAGTCGGCGATTGCGCCGGCTCTGAGGTCCCGGTCGGGCCCTCGAACAGCCGATCGAAGAGGTAGAAGAGGAGCGGCACATAGAGCATCGCCAGGGTGGTCTCGCCGATCATGCCACCGATGATGCCGGTACCTAGGGAGTGCCGCGCGTTGGCCCCCGCACCCATCGCCAGTGCCAAGGGCAGGCAGCCGAAGGCAAAGGCCAGGGAGGTCATGATGATCGGCCGCAGCCGCAGCTCCCCGGCGAGGACCGTTGCCTCCATGATGGACTTGCCCTCGCGCCGAAACAGGCGGGCAGCGGAGACGCGCAGCACCGCATTCTTCGCGCCCAGCCCGATCAGCACCAGGAGACCGATCTGGAAGTAGACGTCATTGTCGAGGCCGCGCGACCAGTTGGTCACCAGGGCGCCCAGCACTCCAAAGGGCACCGCCGACATCACAGCCCCGGGCAGGGTCCAGGACTCATACTGGGCGGCGAGCACCAGGAACACGATGAGCAGCCCAAAGACGAAGGCGATGGCGGAAGTGCCGCCCGATTTCTTTTCTTCGAACGCGAGTCCCGACCAGGCGAAGCTGTAGCCGGGGGGCAACAGCTCCTGAGCCGTTGCCTCCAGGGCCGCCATGGCCTGCCCTGAGCTGAAACCAGGGGCCGCGTTGCCGGTGATCTTGGCGGCGGGGAAGCCGTTGAAGTGGGGCAGGAGATCCGGACCGATGGTCCACTCGGTAGTCACCAGAGCCGAGAGCGGCACCATGTCCCCCTTGGCGGAGCGGGTGTAGAGGCGCGCCAGGTCTTTGGGGTTCTCCCGAAACTTGGCGTCCGACTGGACGATGACCCACCAGACCCGGCTGAACTGGTTGAATTGACTCGCCGTCAGCGAGCCGAACTGGGCCTGGATGGCATTGTAGACATCGTCGATCGGCACGCCGAGCAAGGTGGCCTTGTCGCGATCGACGGTGACCCGCAGTTGCTGGGTGTTGGCATGGAAGGTGGTGGACAGACTGGTGAGCTCCGGGTGGGCCCTCGCCTTGGCGAGGACCTCTTGGGTCACCTGATCGAGCTCGGAGGGATCGTCCCCGGCGGTGTCCTGTATCCAAAGCTCCACCCCGCCGATGGTGCCGATGCCGGGGATCGCGGGCGGCGGGATGGGGATGACCACGCCGTCGTTGATCTTAGCCGCCTCCTGACGCAGATGCCCCAGCACCGCTCGGGCGTTCTCGGTGCGTGCCCTGGCCGGGTTGGCGTAACGCTCCTCGAAATCCCGCAGACTGACGAAGAACGAGCCCACATTGGGTTTGTAGCCCGTGTCGATGATGCTGTAGCCCGTGATCATGGTGCGGACCCCGACCCCCGGGGTTTCCGCCAGGATGGCATCGACCTGGTCCGCCACCGCTTGGGTGCGGTCGATGCTTGCGGACTGGGGCATGAGGATCACCGCCATGACGTAGCCCTGGTCCTCGTTCGGGACGAAACTGGTGGGCAGCAGGCTGAAGAGATGCCAGATGCCCCAGAGGAACCCTGCGAGCAG
>CAZFHV010000268.1:0-3103 GCA_964519095.1 uncultured Chromatiaceae bacterium
CATCGCTCCATCCTCTCAAAGGTTGGAGCCTCCGACAAACCCGGGGCGGTTCACACCGTTGCTTCAACAGTAAAGCGGCAAGGTGGATTTGAAACGGGTCAAACTTTATCTCGTCCTTACTCTGAACCGACCACTTCCGAACTAAATCTTCGGCATACGGCAGCCAGTCATCAAGCTCACCGCCGGCATAGGCAAATTTCCATATTGCGTGCTTCGACGAAAACATCGAGCGCCCCTTTCACGCATCGCCCTTGATTGGGAGCAGCGCCAGGCCGGCAAGGGATTCCGGCTTTTCCTCCCGTCGGAGTAGGCGCGGCGAACTGCTCAAGCGGTCTGGTATGCCTTGCCGAACCGCCCGATGATGACTTTGCGGCCTTCCTCGATTTGGGCATCTACGAACCCCGCCCACCACTGCAGCATCTCCCGCCGCTGGGGGGCGTACGGGGCTCGGTTGTAGACGCCCCGGATGCCCCTGGTCTCGTGGGCTAGGGCCTTCTCGACCCAATCGGAGTTGAACCCCGCCTCATGAAGGTGGGTGGATGCGGTGCGCCGGAAGTCGTGAATCACGAAGTCGCGAACGTCCAGGTCCAGGGACCGCACCGCATAGTTCAGGGTCGTCTTGGCAATGGGCTTGCGCCAGTCGTTGCGGCTTGGAAACACCCAGTCGGAATGCCCGGCCAGGCCCCGCAGCTCTTCGAGCATCGCCACGGCTTGGGTGGGCAGCGGGACCAGGTGCGGACGGTCCTTCTTCATGCGCTCGCCGGGGATCGACCATTCGGCCTTGTCCAGGTCGAATTCCTCCCACCGGGCCCCGATCAGCTCGGACTTGCGGACCATGGTCAGGATCAGCAGGTGCAGCGCCAACTTGTGCGCCCGGGCCAGATTGCTCTGGTAGATACCGCGCAGCAGGCGCCCGATCTCGTCTTGGGTCAGCGCCACGTCGCGACTCTTGGCGGTAGCGATGAAGCGGGCCTCGACCGCCGCCGCC
Source organism: uncultured Chromatiaceae bacterium (assembly GCA_964519095.1). GTDB lineage: Bacteria > Pseudomonadota > Gammaproteobacteria > Chromatiales > Chromatiaceae > JAEHCY01. Next base: position 989 of record CAZFHV010000268.1, read on the forward strand.
GGGTTGAAGGTCGCCACCTCCCGCGCGATGGCATAGCCGAACACGCGCTTGAGGATGTTGCGGGTCACCAGGGCCATTTGATCGGCCCCGCGCGCCTTGATGGCGTCGGTCATGGCCAGCACGTCAGAGACGGTCACTTCGGCAACCGACTTCGCCCCCAACATCGGGATGATGTCCTTCTCAAGCGTTCGGCGGATGTTTCTGGGATCGGCGTTGTTGGGCTCGGCAACCTCCCGATACCAGCGCCAGGCGAAGGCTTCCAGGGTCAGTGCCTCGCGGGTCGCCTCCTCCTGGGCCTGGACCTTCTTGACCGTCCGGGGGCACCAGGCCCGCAGGAACTCGCGGGCCAGCTCCCGCACGGGCGGGGGGGCATCCTCTGGGATCGGGTCCCCGCGCTTGAGTCCGGCAGGCGGGATACCCCGCCCCGCTAGGGCCCGGGCTTGTTCCCGCCAGGCGCGGGCCTCGGCCAGGGAGAAGGCGGGATAGGTGCCAAGGGTCGCCTTTTCCTGCTTGTCACCCAGCCGGTAGCGCAACCGCCACGTCTTAGCCCCGCCGGGCATGACCTCAAGGAATAGCCCCCCCGCCGTCGGATTCCTGATACGGGGTCTCGCCCGGCTTCAGTCGCTTCAACTGGATGTCTGTGAGTGCCATGTCGGTTCTCCGGTCCGGCTTTTCCCCTTATGGCGGGATCATCATGGGCACAGCTCGTTCCCTTGGGCACACTCGCTAAAACTCCTTGTTCCACAGGGCGTTCCGGTCAATTGGTAGCCTCCGTTGTGCCCACGGATTCTGCTTTCAGGCGGTCAAACTAGACCCCATGGGCACGGAATCTATGTGCCCATGGGCACAGAGTCTGGTCGCCATGGGCACAAGTTTATACGGATTGGCGCGGAATATCCAGGTACGCCACAGACAACAACGCCCGTTTTCTCGCGGTCTCTCAGTGGGTTAGCGGAATGCTGCGGAAAGTCCTGGAACCCGAGTTACTTTCCGATGCAAAAACTGGAGAAGATGCGCCCCAAGAGTTCATCGCTGCTGAACGCTCCGGTGATCTCCCCGAGCGCCCTTTGGACTTGGCGGAGCTGCTCGGCGATCAGTTCGCCGGCCGGGTCGTGGCGGAGCAGGGCCTGGGCTTCGAGCAGCCCGCGATGGGCGGCCTCCAGGGCATCGAGGTGGCGGCGGCGGGCCATGAACAGGCCCTCGCGGTTGCCGGTGAAGCCGATGACCCCCTTGAGATGGGCCTTGAGCAGATCCAGGCCCGCCCCCGTGCGGGCGGACAGGGTCACCTCGCTGCCCTGCTCGGTGTCACGCAGCCCCGGGGGGGTGCCGGTGAGGTCGATCTTGTTGCGGACCAGGGTCAGGGGTACGCCCAGGAGCGCCGGACTCGCCTCCAGCTCCGCGAGGTCCAGGGGCTCCCGGTCGTCGAGCACCCAGAGTACGCGGTCCGCCTGCTCGATCTGGGCGCGGGCCCGGCGGATCCCCTCCCGCTCCACGGGGTCCCTGGTGGGCCGCAGCCCGGCGGTGTCGATGATGTGCAGCGGCAGCCCGTCGATCTGGATCTCCTCCCGGAGCAGGTCGCGGGTGGTGCCGGGGATCTCGGTGACGATGGCCCGCTCGCTACCCGCCAGCGCGTTGAGGAGGCTGGACTTGCCCGCATTGGGGGGGCCGGCGATGACGAGTTGCATCCCCTCCCGCACCAGACGCCCCTGGGCGGAGGCGGCGAGCACCCGCTGGAGTTGGACAAGGAGGTGGTCCAGTTCCGCGGCGACCTGTCCATCGGCGAGGAAGTCGATCTCCTCGTCGGGGAAGTCGATGGCGGCCTCCACGTAGGTGCGGAGCCGGATCAGGGCCTCCACCAGCGCCTGGACCTCCTGGGAGAACGCCCCCTGCAGGTTCCGCCCGGCGAGCCGCGCGGCGGTCTCGGTGGAGGCGGCGATCAGGTCCGCGATGGCCTCCGCCTGGACCAGATCGAGCTTGCCGTTGAGGAAGGCCCGCTCGCTGAATTCCCCCGGTCTGGCCGGTCGGGCACCGAGGGCGAGTACCTCCCGCAGCAGCAGGTCGAGCACCAGGGGCCCGCCGTGACCCTGGAGCTCCAGCACGTCCTCACCGGTGAAG
>CAZFHV010000269.1:0-3094 GCA_964519095.1 uncultured Chromatiaceae bacterium
CTTGACGGCCCAAGAAGGTCATCGCGAGGCTCAAGTCCGACAGGCTGCTAGCCCCCTTTGCACCAAAACTGTCCGCTGCGGCGCCAGCCGAAGCGCTGTTGGTGCGTCCCTGCTGAAAAAGTCATCGCAACACCTCAAATCATCTAATCTTCCTTGGTAAACGCATCCATTGCGCCGAGTTCCTTGATGTTCTTCACATAAAAGATAGTTCCCCAGGACATGTAATACAAGGTCCTAGAAAAAAGGTTGTGTTCGGTATTTCGGTCCGTTCTGAGGCCTGCGCCCGGGTTCGTAGCGCTTGCCGCAGGCGCCCGCTGCGGACCGCCCCTTCCTGACCCTTTCGACCTTGAGGTCTAATAACCCTTCGTCTGGAGTTGAAAGTAGCGCTCGAGTTATCAATAAGAGGTCAATGAGATGAAGAAATCACGGCTCGTCTTCCTGCTGGCCGCGTCCTTGCTGCTCCCGGTTACCGCGTCCGGGGAGGGCCCCATCTACAAGTCCGTCGATGCAGCGGGAAATGTGACCTACTCGTCCGAACCCCCTGCGGATGCGGCGAAGGTGGAGGGCATAGAGATTCCTGCGGCGCCTTCCGAGGAGACCTTGAACCAGGCGGTCGAGCGGGCGAAGGATATGGAGCAAGAGGCCGACGTGCGTTACCAGGCCCTGGTGGAGCGCCGCCGACAGGAGGCCGAAGCCCGAAAGAAGGCGCAGGAAGAGGCGGAGGCGGCCGAAAGGGCGCGTCGCATCCAGGAAGCCATCGAGGATTCCGCCGCCCAGCCGTCCTATTATGTGTGGCCTGACTGGCGCTGGCCCCGTCCGCCGCGACCGCCGCATCCACCTATCCCGCCCCGTCCGCCGCTTCGGTAACCTCGGGTAGCCGGGGTGGGCAAGACAGAAGCCTTGACCACCCATCACCGAGCACCGGCGGGGCGACCCGTCAGGGGCAGTCCTTGAGCTGGGGCGATGCGGTCGGCAGACGCTGGTGGCGTCCCTGAGTTTCGGCGGGCATCCGCTTCGGCTATGCTGCATGCCCTCCGGCGTGTCGGCCGGGATGGGGAGGACGACAAGGGTGACGCTCAACGACCGCGCTGTCCGCCGGGGTCGATGCCGTTTGCTGGGGGGGCTCCTGGCCGCTGGACTGTCGTTCGCGACGGCGACTGCCCTTGGCGGGGATTCCTGTCTCAAGCGGGTGTTCAACCACTACTGCCTGGGGGGCGACGTCCAGGCCCAGCTCGGCCAGCCCCCGCCCCCCCTGTTCCAGCAGCCCGACGGGGATCGCCTGGCGCTGGTCTACCAGGAGGGGAGGGAGCGGACCTACGTGATGGCCTTCCGGGGCCGCATCTACAAGGTGGTCCGGGAGTACTATCCCGCCACCCAGGTCAAGTTCGACGACCTCTACACCCAGTTGCGGGGCAAGTACGGCGAGGGGGAGGACCGCAGCCGCTTCCCGAGCTACGCGCGCTCACCCGCCAGTCGGCTGGGGGCGATCCGCCGGGGCGACGGCCGGGCGGTGCATCACTGGGACGCCGAGGGGGAGGGGTTTTTCATGGAGCTGGTGTGGAACCGGGAGTTGGGGCTCACCCTCTCTTATTGGGCCACGGACCTGGCCGCACAGATGAGCCAGGCGCTCGATCAGGGACTCTGACCCTAAGATGCCGCCAGGGGCCGGCCCAGCAGATGCTCGGCGGTCCCATCCAGACCCCGCATCTGCACCTCCAGGACCTGGTTGCCCCGGGGCGGCCGAAGGCATGGCCCATGCGGGGACCGATGCGGGCAACGACGGCACCATCGACAGCCTGTATGGGGACTTCTCCGACCCGATGGGCTCCTCCCGCGCCTGGCACCTGTTCAAATCCAACCACATCGATCAGATGGGCTGGTACGCGGGCATCGATGGCGCGGTTGTCAACCTGACCGCCAGCGGCGGCTACGACCTTGCCGCCATCGGTCTCGAACTATCCTGGTGGGCGTCCACCGACGACCGCCCCGGGGTCGCCGGTTATAGCCTCATCCGCGGCGGCGTCTCCATCGGGCAGGCCACCGGCAGCTCCTCTAGGGACAGCGTAACAGTGCGGGGAAAGACCTACGTCGACAGAGTGCAGGCGCGGCGGCGGCCGGTAACCGCCGTGCGCTCTCCAACTCGGTCTCGGTAACGGCGCCCAAGGGGGGCAAGAAATAAGGCATCGGACCAGCGGCTGGGTGGCGACAGGCCCGGCCGCTGGTCCCCACCGCCAAGGCGGAGGCTCTATGACGCGCCTTACCCTCAGTCATTGGGGTCCGGAGCCCACGGGGCTCCAAGCGGCGGCCCAATAACCCAGGTTCAGCTCCCAAGGCGCTCCTATTTCTTTTCGGCGGGCGGCGCGAGCAACTTGTCGAGCTCGGTCTTGAATGAGGCGAAGGGCTGCGCGCCGCGAATCACGACCACGTTCTTCGCCTGGTCACCCTCGCTCATCCCGACGGCAACGGTGGGTGTTCCGCGGACGCCGAGCTTGGTCCCGTCCTCCTGGTCACGTTTGATCGCGGCGCTGTACTTGCCTTGTTCCAGGCAGGCTTGAAAGGCGTCGGTCGCCAGCCCAAGTGCCGCGGCGTACCCGGCGAGCTTCTCCGGCTGCAGCTCGCGCTGGTTGGCGAATAGCATGTCATGCATCTCCCAGTATTTGCCCTGGTCCCCAGCGCAGCGGGCCGCCTCGGCCGCCTTGAACGCTTGGGGGTGGATCGCCTCCAGCGGAAAGTCGCGGAATACGTAGCGCAACTTTCCGGTATCGACATACTCCTTGAGGATCTCGGGCGCGGTTTGCTGGACGTGGCGTCCGCAGAAGGGGCACTGGTAGTCCGAGAACTCGATCAAAGTCACCGCCGCGCCCGGGTTGCCCTTGGGTGGGATACCGCCCACGGCGACGGTGGCGTTCGTCTTCTCGATAGCTTCCTGCTTGGCGGGTGGTACGGCGCGCTCGGCCAAAAGCTTCTTGATCTCCTGGAGGTCCTTGAGGATGGCCTGCTGGCCCTGCTTGAGCGCCTCGATCTCGCCGCGCAAGGCCCCGCTTTCGTCGATTGCCGCCGGCGCGGCGACGGCCAGCGAGGCTTGGACCAGGAC
>CAZFHV010000270.1:0-3062 GCA_964519095.1 uncultured Chromatiaceae bacterium
TGGGCCATGCCCTTGCGGATGGCATCCTGGTGGCTGCCGGAGAAGGCCGTGTACACCAGCTCCCCGACCCAGGGGTGGCGGGGATGCACCGGCATCTGGGTGCATTCGGTGTAGACGTCGATGATCTCCGCCACCCCCGAGAGATCGAGCCGGGGATCCACGCCCTGGGAGTAGAGGTTCAGGGCCAGGGTGATGAGATCGGTGTTGCCGGTGCGCTCCCCATTGCCGAAGAGGGTGCCCTCCACCCGATCGGCCCCCGCCATCAGGGCCAGCTCGGCGGCCGCCACGGCGCAGCCGCGGTCGTTATGGGTATGGACGCTGATCGTCAGGTGCTCCCGGTGCCGGACCCGATCGCAGAACCCTTCCACCTGGTCGGCGAAGACGTTGGGGGTGGCCATCTCCACCGTGGCGGGCAGATTGATGATCACCGCCTGGCCATCCTGGGGACGCCACACCCCGTTGACCGCATCCACCACCTCCACCGCGAAGTCGAGCTCGGTGCTGCTGAAGCTCTCCGGGGAGTACTGGAACAGCCACTCGCTGGCCGGATGCTCCAGGGCCCCCACCCGGACCGCCTCCGCCCCGCGCACCGCGATGGCCTTCACCCCCTCGCGGTCCAACCCGAACACCTGCTCGCGTTGCACCCGGTTGGTGGAGTTGTAGAAGTGCACGATGGCGCGCCGTACCCCACGCAGGGCCTGGTAGGTGCGCTCGATGAGCTCGGGCCGAGCCTGGGTGAGCACTTGGATGGTGACGTCCGCGGGGATAAGTCCCTCGGTGATCAGGTGACGCACGAAATCGAAGTCCGGTTTCGAGGCCGCGGGGAATCCCACCTCGATCTCCTTGAAGCCCAATCGCACCAACAGGAGGAACAGCCGGGTCTTCTGCTCGACGCTCATGGGCTGCACCAGGGCCTGGTTGCCGTCGCGCAGGTCCACGCTGCACCAGAGGGGTGCCTGGCGGACGCGCTGGTCCGGCCAGCGACGATCGGGCTTGGCCAGGGGGGTGAAGGGACGGTACTTGCGATGGTCGAATGGGCTCATGCTCCACCTGTTGGGTAGATTTTGGGGGGAGCAGGGGGGATCGCCCCCTGCCGGCCGCGACCCCCGGTGTCGGGTGTCTGGCGTTGAGAAAAGTGTAGCCACATCCGCGTGGCAGATGCTTGCAATTTCTTGCCATAATCCTTGTTGGTTGGCGAAATCTTGCGACAAGCCTCCATTAGTTGAGAGATAATTGCGCCAATGCCTACACGCCCCCGACCTCCCCTCAAGCTCGACCGGCTCGATCGGCGCATCCTCGCCGAGCTGCAGCAGGACGGCGGTCTGACCAATCAGGAGCTCGCCGATCGCATCGGTCTCTCGCCTTCCCCCTGCTCACGACGGGTGCGTCAGCTCGAGGTGGCGGGCGTCATCGAGCGTCGTGTCACCCTCCTAGACCGTGCCAAGCTCGGACTCGACCTCACCGCTCTGATCCAGATCAGCATGGACCGCCACACCCCGGATCGCTTCGAGGCCTTCGAGGCCCAGATCCGCCAGTACCCGGAGGTGCAGCAGTGCTACCTGATCACGGGCCAGGACGCGGACTACCTGCTCAAGGTGGTGGTCCCGGGCATGGAGCACTATCAGGAGTTTCTGCTGGGCAAGATCACCCGCATCGAGGGGGTGAGCGGTGTGCACTCTAGCTTCGTCATGCGGCGGGTGGTGGACACCACCGCCCTGCCGCTGGGGTACGAAGCCTAGCGGCCGGCGCCGGGCAGCGGGGGCTGCGACCCGCGCATCCCCCGCCCCCAGAGCCCCGTTCAGCCCTCCAGTAGGCTCCGCAACATCCAGGCGGTCTTCTCATGCACCTGCATGCGCTGGGTGAGGAGGTCCGCCGTGGGTTGGTCGTTGGCCGCCTCCACGGTGGGAAAAATGGCCCTCGCCGTGCGCACCACCGTCTCCTGGCCGGCCACCAAGCGGCGGATCATCACCTCGGCCGCCGGTACGCCCGCCTCCTCCTCGACGCCCGTCAGCCGGCTAAAGGCAGCATAGGAGCCGGGGGCCGGGTGACCCAGCGCCCGGATGCGCTCGGCGATGACGTCGACTGCCATCGCCAGTTCCGTGTACTGCTGCTCGAACATCAGGTGCAGGGTGTTGAACATGGGACCCGTCACGTTCCAGTGGTAGTTGTGGGTCTTTAGATACAGGGTGTAGCTATCGGCGAGCAGCCGCGAGAGGCCCTGGGCGATGGCCGCCCGGTCCTGCTCCGAGATGCCGATGTCGATGGGGGTTGCGTTCATCATCGTTCTCCTCCGGTTGAAACCACTCAGACGGCGGCGGGGGCGGGCAACCCGGCGCGGCGCCGATGCACCCGCTCCCAGACCTTCTCGTGGAAGAAGTAGGCGAGGGTGTTGATGGCCGGCTCTACCAGGGCGATCGCCCCACCCACCAGCAGGCTCCCGCTCAGCAGGTAAGCCACCGTGAAGGCCACCGTCATGTGCAGAGCACCGAAGGTCAGCGTCTTGGTCATCTTCTTTGTCCTCACCCTTGTCTTCTGGCTGAGAGTATGGGTGCGACCAGACAGGGTGTGAAATTGATTGTTACGAATCTGGCGATTGGTTTTCGCTATTTTGGAACCGGCCTGTCTTCCGGTTGCCGGCGGTAGTGTTGGCGAGAGGGCGGCATCTTCGCCCCCGCTTGCTGGCCCCCGGAAAAGCCCTATACTGGTGCCCTGCCGCCGGGGTGGCGAAATTGGTATACGCGCCAGACTCAAAATCTGGTGGTGGTGACACCGTGCGGGTTCGACCCCCGCCCCCGGCACCAGCCCCTCGGCCCTATCGCCTTGGACGCCTCTCCCTTGGCCGAACCAGCGGCCAAAACAGCGCCCGCCAACGCCCCGATCGAGGGTCTCGTCCTGGCCGAGTCCTGACGTCCCTGGGCCGGAACGGCCGGAAGTCCGAAGGAAACGCTAATGGCAGACAGCCTCTCGCCGCCTGTTGAAGGCCCCCGCGCCACCTCGCGACCCCCGAAGCTCGGCCAGGGGTGGCGCCGCCTTGGATCCTCTTGGTCGGCACTCCTGCTGCT
>CAZFHV010000271.1:0-3047 GCA_964519095.1 uncultured Chromatiaceae bacterium
CCACGTCAACCGGACATATCTCATGCTACAAATCGGGACAGTCTATTTGCTCCCTACACCTGGCATTGACCCGAGCCTAGGTGCCCATTAACATAATGTAGTCGCATCTTCCCCGGTAGCTCAGCCGGTAGAGCAACTGACTGTTAATCAGTGGGTCCGTGGTTCGAGTCCACGCCGGGGAGCCAAATAATCAAGGACTTACGGGGAGATCCCGCTAAGTCCTTTTTTCATGTAGACGCAATGTAGGCGGGAGCAGCAAAAGCCCCGTACCCGGAAAAGCGAGCTCCGTGGCTGACCTCGATGCACCCGGCACTGCGGCGCGTCGCGGACACGGTTAACAATCGGAATCGCCGCGGCCAGGGGACAACCCCTCGTCTCTCTCGGTGAGAACCAGTCGCTGGAGGCTCCCAAGCCCACCTGCGCCGCAGGCTGAAGCGCCCGACTCCGCTAACCTCTGGTCGCACTAGCCGGCATCGATCCAGATCCACCGATTCCCCCGGCCTTTGCCGTCTCCGATCCTTGGGAGCTCGCCCCCAACGGCATCGGCCAACGAAGCGCCCAATGACCGGCCTGAAGCCGCGGGTACTCGCCCTCACTGCGCAACTGTGGGCACCATGGCCACCAGATTTCGGGTGACGATCATCGCGCAGACATCCTGTTGCTCGGCGAGCTGAGACCGACCCGAAAGGTTCTCGATCTCTAGCCGCGCTCTTGTCGCTTGTGGCTCGCCTCTCTGCGCCAGCGCCGGCAGGTGCGGCTCCTGCAGGACAGAGGCAGCGAGGACCCCGCTCTCCCCCTTGGCCCGCGGGGCGAGAGCAGGCTGCGCCGCTTCAACCGGGGTTTCGGCATCGTATGGACAAACTCCCTACCTCAGGTTTGCCTCAGCACACAACTCCGCCCCTGCCCTACCAGCTCCTGCTCTGGCTACCTCTGTATTGGACTAAGGCATTTGATAGAGAAATGCATCTCGGGCGATCCCGCAGTTACGGGCCAACCAAACAATGACCTCCGCACTCGACCGATCTGGTAGGCCTAGGGCAAGAGCTATTTTCAGTCGTACGGTGCCTCCCTTTTGGTTGGCCGTCCATAAAGAGCGAAAAACAACGCTTGGCATCCGCTTCTGAAAGGTCGCAATTATTGTATCTGCGATTGTTTCCGACGAACCCCCATCAGCCACGTGAACGATCCAGGTACCCGGATTTGCAGGCCCGATAAAATCGTCTTTCCACCGCTCGGGGGTATAGTCCTTCAGCACCTTACAGTTTCGGGGCAAAGTAGGTGGATTGAAGGGACGAGCCTCGGCGGGCTGTGAGGAGTAGCCAGGCTGGTTCGCCGAGGCCATCTCAGGGACGGCCTCGGCGGTGAGGGCAGGAGGGGTGGTTTGTGTTGACGTCTCGGATGCACCGCCCGCGGCAGCCGTTGTTGTTCCCTGGGAAGCTGGCGATCTCGTCAAGCCACCGGCCCCCGGCTCGACGCTACTCGGCTGCGCCTGCGGGGCGGGGCTGAGCTTTGTCTCCGGTCCAACACTGCCCGGACCAGACAGAAGTTGCGCCATCCAGGAGTCAAAATCGGTTAGCTTGAATAGGAGCACCAAGGCTCCTGAAAAAGCAATCGCCGCCAAGAGCACACGAGCCGTTCCGGAACCCAGCCCACGCCTCAGGGTGGCGCCGATGGCGCCCACCTGCTCCCTTACCTTCCTGGCTGCCGCCAGCAGCCTTTCCTTACTTGATGCCCGCCGCGGTCGCCCGGCTGGTTGAAAGTGCCGAGCAAGTCCGCGCACCAGTGATTCCAGGTGGAAGTTCATGTCGCGCCCGGGGCGAACCTCGGCGGCATTGCGAAACACCAGTGGGCGCAAAGACTCCGGAAGGGCCTCGCTCTGAGGCATGGAGGCCCGCCCCACCAGCACCGGTACCACGGGTATCGACCGCGAGAGGGCCGATTCGATCTCGATGCGAACCAGGTCCCTCGGGTTATCGATGCGGCGCTGGGAATCGGCGTTGGAGCCAATTGTCGCCGATCAGGGCAAGCATCAGGTCGCACTGGGCCACCTCGTTCCCGATGTGATCACGGTAGTCCACCCCGATAGGTATGGTGTCCACATCCATGAAGATCGTCCCGCTAAACGCTCGCGAGAGCCGATCCCTAATGATGCCGGCCGCATAGGCCGAGTCCTCTCGGCGGTACGAAATGAAGATGTTCGGCATCGCGCTAACCCGAATCGCTCAAGGGCAGGTCGAAAGAGGGCCCACGCCCGGTCCCGGTGGCCCGCCGTCCTGGGGGCGCGGGGTGCCGCTCATGTCGGCAGGGGCGGCGGCCGGTCAGTGAAGATCACCCGCCAGTCCAGCACCTCGTCGACCATCAGCCGGGCCGCGCCGCGGGCGAGACCGGATACCTCGGCGAGGGACAAGGCGGGGGAGGCTTCCAGCTCGGCGATGGCGGTGAGGGCCTTTTCGAGCTGGGTGACCATGGCCTGGGAGCGCTTGGCGATGCGCGCGAGCTCCGCCTGGTTGTTGATGCCGGCCAAAGCGGCACCGAAGGCGGGAAAGGTGCCGCAGCAGAAGGTCAACAGGGGCGCGAGGCCGTGCAGGCCAGGGATCAGGTGGACGACGATGCACACCAGCGTCGCCACGATGAGGCCCATCGCGGTGTGGTGCAGGGAATGCTCGATCTGCTCCGACTGCTTCCAGTTCTCCCGGTGGAAATCCAGTTGCCCCTCCAGGACCTGCTTGAGGTACCCCAGGCACTGGCGCAGGTAGGCCTGATCCAGGGTGGCATTGGGCAGTCCCGCCGCGCGGGTCAGGGCCCGCAGGTGCCAGGCCATCCAGCGCCGGCTCAGGTCGCCGTAGCTTTCCCAATGGGCGGGATCGCGCGGGAACGGCCAGCGGGCCGCCAGGGGCAACAGGAAGCGCAACTGCCGGATCATCTCGGCGAGGAGGCGGCAATCGAGCCAGCGCTCGTGCCAGTGGCGCTGCCGGGCGCGACGCACCATCAGGGAAGGAGCACAGGAAGCGGAAGCGAGTGCGACGCCCCCCGCGTAGCCGTAGAGC
>CAZFHV010000272.1:0-3044 GCA_964519095.1 uncultured Chromatiaceae bacterium
AGCGCGCCGGGCGCAGGGGGTACAGCAACCCATCGCCGCCTGAGTCACCAACCGGTGCCGGGCCCTTGCGGGTCCGGCCCCAACAAGACCCTTACCAGGAGCAACGGAAGGAGCAAGCGGATGAGAACCTGCCCCCGTATCGCCGTCCACCCGAGCATCGACTTGGAAGAGGCCGAGCGCGCGGCCCGGGCCATCGGCTGCGATCTGATCCTTGAAGACGGTCGCGCCTACCTCGTGCCGCGGGAGGCCTTCGAACCCTCCCACCTCAAAACCCACCCCTTTGAATGCAAACAGAGGAGCAGCCCAGATGCCCGCTAGACCCACCCACGACCTCGCGGTGAAGACCGGCGAATACCAGACCCGCGACGGCCAGAGCAAGGGCCGCTGGCAGCGGATCGGCACCGTGTTCCGCCACGACGATGGGGGCACCTCCATCAAGCTCGACTGTGTGCCGGTGGGGCTTCCGGACTGGGACGGCTGGGTCTCTGTGTTCAAGCGCGAGGAGCGCCAAGAAGGCCAGGGCGGCTACCCCCAGGGGACCCTGGGTGGCAGCAACTACCACCAGGCCCGAGCCCAGGGCCGACCGAGCGCCCCGCCGCCCATGCCCCAGGACTTCGATGACGACATCCCGTTCTGAGTCCGACACCCTGCTGTGGGACCTCGCCGAGACGGCACGCCAGCTCGGCGGGGTCTCACCGCGCACGGTGCGAAGGCTGATCGAGACCGGCCAGCTCGCCAGCCGACGCATCGGGCGGCGGCTGCTGGTACGGGCCGAGTCGGTGCGCCGCTTCCTGGACGCCCCCATGCGCCCCGCGCATAATCTGCCCTGCGCGGGGCCGGATGCGCGTTCAGCTTCGGAGGAACGCACATGCCAAGACAGCGCAAGCGGCGAGACCTGGACGGGCTCTACGAACGTCCGGATTCTCCCTACTACTGGGCGTCGTACATCGACGCAGGCGGCCAGAGAGTTAGACGCTCTACTGGAGTCACCAAGTCGATCGAAGGCCGCCGAGAGGCGGAGGCGCTCCTAGCCAAATGGACGCTGGAGGCGCACAAGCAACGACAGTGGGACGAGCAACCTCGACACGGCTTTGAAGGGCTGATGCTGGACTACCTCAACGCCACCAGCGGCGAGCGACGCAGCGAGCGGACTGTGCGGCTGCACGTGCGCCGACTGCGACAGAGCTTCGAGGGGGTGGAGATGGAGGCCCTCACCGCGGCGCACATCACCGCTTACATCCGAAAGCGCAAGGGCGAGGGGGTGTCCAACACCACCGTCAACCGCGAGCTGGAGGTCCTGTCGGCGGCGATCAACCATGCGGTGCGCGAATGGGAATGGCGGCTGCCGAACCCGGTGCCGGGCCGAATGCTCAAGGAGCCCGAGGGGCGCCTGCGCTGGCTCACCCGAGCCGAGGCGGCAGCACTGACCCGAGCCGCCGAGGCCGAGCCCATGGCGCCCCACTTCGGGCCCCTGATCCAGTTGGCGATCCACACGGGGATGCGGCTGGGGGAGATGCTCGGGCTCGAATGGGCGCGGGTCGACCTGCAGGGGGCGATCCTCTACCTGGAGGGCCAACACACCAAGGCGGGCAAACGGCGGACCGTGCCACTCAACGCGGTGGCCCGAGCCGCGCTCCTGACCCGTGCACGCTACCGCGCGGCCCACTGCCCACAAACGCCTTGGGTGTTCAGCGACGCGAGCGGGGCACGGATCGCGAGCGTGAAGCGGAGCTTCGCCACCGCCTGCCGCAAGGCCGGCATAGAGGACTTTCGCTTCCACGACCTGCGGCACACCTGTGCCGCCTGGCTGGTGCAGGCGGGAGTGCCACTGACGGAGGTCAGGGATGTTCTGGGACACAGCACGGTGCAGATGACGGAGCGCTATGCGCACCTGGCGCCGGAGAGTACGCGAGCGGCCCTCGCACGATTGGAGGGCACCGAGTCACGATCGAGTCACGTGGAGATCAGAGACCTGGGGGCGATCCGTGCGTAAGTCGCTGATTAGATTGGCGCGCCCGGAGGGACTCGAACCCCCGACCCGCTGGTTCGAAGCCAGCTACTCTATCCAACTGAGCTACGGGCGCGAAGGGAAAGGCGATCGTGAGCGACTGTCGCAGAAAACCTCGGTCCCAATTGGTGCTCGCGGGTGCCGGGGCCATTGCCCGGGTGCCGGCAGCGCGGCCCGTGCGCCTCGCGGCCGACCAGCTGCTCGGCAGGGCAGGCTCTCGACAGGGATTGGGCGAGGAGGAATGGCCTAGCGCCGCCGGCCCCGTTCGGCCCGCGGGGTTTCCTTTTCCACCCGGATCGAGCGGCCGTCGATCTCCTTGCCGTCGAGGGCGGCCATGGCCTCCCGTGCCTCGTGCCCCTCCATCTCCACCGTGGCAAAGCCGCGACACTCCCCGCTGAAGAGATCCTTGGAGAGCCGCAGGCTACGCACCCGGCCGAAGGGGGAGAACAGGGCCTGGAGGCCCTCCTCGGTCATGGTCCGAGGAAGGTTGCGAACGGAGATGCTGATCATGGAGGGAGTCCTGAGGTAGGGGACACAGACCGGGGGTGCGCGATCTGCTGGCACCCCGAAAAAGACACGGCCCGCACGATGCGGGCCGTGGGAACGGGTTGGCGTGTCGGTCTAGAGGGCCTCGACGTTCTCCGCCTGGGGCCCCTTCTGGCCTTGGCCGATGGTGAACCTGACGCGCTGACCTTCAGCGAGGGTACGGCGACCCGTCCCCACGATGGAGCGGAAGTGAACAAAGATGTCAGGGCCATTCTCGCGCTGAATGAACCCATAGCCCTTCTCGTCGTTGAACCACTTCACGACACCGGATTGCTGTTCTGACATAGAATTTCCTTGATAACTAACAGATTACGGATATCCGCCCGGGGTATCCCGGGCGTTGGACCTCAACATTGGAAGCTTGTGACCGGGACAGGAGCCGACCGCGAGGGGCGGAAACCACTGGCGGACGAGCGATGGGCTTTCCAAGCGAGCAGTCAAAGCCTATCCTGACCGGGACAATAACGCAATAGGGGTAATCCCTAAAGGT
>CAZFHV010000273.1:0-3028 GCA_964519095.1 uncultured Chromatiaceae bacterium
TGAAATCGGATCGGACCCATTTCAGGATTCACGAAAAATGGCGACTCTCCGGCCAGTCCGCCTGATCTTTAGCGTCCGACCCCTGCGAGCTCCCGTGCCTGCCGGCGTCAGGGATGGCTTGCCCCCACGAGGGGTTCCCGCTCGGTCGCCGCTGCCAGGCGTTGGTTGATCAGTCGGCGCAGTGGCTCCACCCGGTAACGCAGGGGGACCAGGGTGCCGCCGACCTCCGTGAGCACCCCCACCTGATCCGGATTGGCGCTGAAGAGGATGTGGTGATTGGCAATGCCCCCCGCATTGAGCCAGAGGGTATCGGTGCGGTTCAGGGGCGTGTGCCCAAAGACCACAGGGGTCTCCGGCCCCAGGCCGAGGGCCTGGCGGAAATGCCGGATATCGCCCTGGGTGTAGCCCTGGGGGCGATCGGGTCGCTGCAGGCGATTGGAGGTCAGCTCCCGGGTCAGGGCAGGGTAGCGATGGATGTCCACGAGCATGGCGCAACTGACCCTGGAGCGGGGCGGGGCGGCGTGGGCCGTGATCAGCCGCGTGGAGTAGGCCACATAGGGAAGCTGCCCGTAAAAACGGTCCATCGCCCGTAGGTAGTCCTCTCCCCTCGCCTCCAGTAGGGCGCCGGCCCAGAGCAGGCCCTGGGGGACGCCGCCCTTGGCGATGTGCTCGGAGAAGGAGTCGTGGTTGCCGCGCAGAAAGAACACCCTCGCGGGGAAGCGGACCTTGAGACGGAACAGCAGGTCCATCATCAGCATGGAGCCGTCCATGGACTCCATCTCCCCGGCGATCTCCGAGTGCACCGCATCGCCCATGAGGATCAGACAGGCGGTGCCCGCGTCGAGCCCCTCGAGGAATGCGTTGTGGCTCAGCACCGTCAGCAGGTTGTCCACCTGGCCGTGGAGGTCCGCGATCAGGATGGGGGTAAGGTCTTCTGGGAGCCTGACGAGACCGCCCGGCTGTCCCTGCTCGTTCGGGGGCCGGAAGCACTCCTCAGGCAGCAGGGCGTTCACCCGCTCCAGCAGTCCCAGGGCGGCGGCGGGCTCCAGCGGTTCGATGGGCCCGCCGAAGAGCTCCTGGAACCGCTGCAGCTTGCCGAGGCGGTCGGACTTGGGCGCCCCCATCAGGGGGGCGATGCAGGTGCTTGCCCCGGGGAGATTGCGGAACAGGACGCCGTCGCCGTCGTGGATCAAGAGCAGATGGAAATCCTCGACCTCGGGTGGATAGGCGAAGATGGCCCGCTGCACCCCATCCACCCGCCCCAGGGTGATCCGGTCACCGGGGGCAAGGCGCAGGAAACCGCTGATCCCCTGGCCCTGGGCCGCGGGGTCCAGGATCAGGAAGGAGGGCGGCGCGGGACCGGCGGGCTCCCCGGTAAGGAGGGCCTCGGGGTAGACATGCAGGCGCTTTGCCCCCTGACCCAGGATGAGCTGGAGGGGGAAACCCTCTCGGGCCACCCGCACCTTGGCTCCGGTCAGGGAATAGGCGTCGCTCAGGTTCAGCTCACGGCACTGGCCCCAACCGGCCGCCCGGACCTGCCAGCGTTGCAGCAAACCTTGGGGTTTGCCCCCCAGCCAGCGGGAGAAGGTTCTCACGTGCGGACGGGGACCAGGTCCAGGGGTGGCGCGTCGGTACCTTCGCGGACATAGACCCGCAGCCCATGCGCGTGGAAGTACTGGGCCAGCAGGCCATAGACCGCGATCTGGTTCTGCACGATCTCGAGGGTCAGGTGCTCGTCCACGGCATGGGTGCGGCGGTGCGCCCGCGCGGAGCGCCACCCCAGCACCTGCTCCGCCGGCGGTAGCAGGAACTCGAAGGCGTAGCGCCGATACCAGTCGGGGCTGAAGAAGAAGTGCTTGCGGGGCGGCAGGCGGATCCGCCGATCATCCAGCGCCGGCGGTGTCGGGCAGGCCAGCCACTCCGGGTCGAACACCGCCAGGGATCGGGAGAACCCCAGGAAAGGCATCTGCAAGTGGATCTCCCGCGGCCGCAGGGCCAGGGCCTGGCCGGCCCACCACTTCTTCTGGCCCAGGTCCAGCAGACCTTCCTGGGACCAACCGCCGATGCGCCGGATCAGGGTGCTCTTGCCGACACCCGGCGGCCCTGTGACCAGGATCTGGCGAAAACCCACATTTTGGGGAAAGGGGACGCCGCCGTGGTGCCGAAGCGCGCGGATGGGGACCAGTCCCGACGCGGCGAGGCCCGGTTCCGCCGGGAGCGGGTTCGGGGCCTCAGCCATTTTGGGCCCGCTCGGGTGCGGTTGGCCGCCAATCAACGGGCGATGAGCAGCCGCAGCCGGTCGCCGACCTTCTCGGCGTAGTCGGCCAGGTCGCCGATCCACTGGATGAGCTGGTACCAGAACATCACGGAGACCGGCTTCATCGACTCTTCCTGCGCGAACAGACGCCGGCTGAGCTCCATGCCTATCCGGTCGGTCTCACCCTCGATGCGGCTGAGCTCGTTGACCATCGCCTCGACTTGGGCGGCCTCCCGGCCACCGAAGCCCATCTCCACCAGCTCGTCGAGCTCCTCGATGATCTTGTGGGCCTGCTCGCAGGCGTCCACGCAGCGCTCCACCAGCTTCATCAAGGGCTCCGCCATGTCGGGGGGCACCAGCATCTTGCGCTCTACCAGCAACCCCGCGATGTCCTGGGCGGTGTCGGCGATGGCGTCCTGCATGCCGAGCACCTCCAGCAGGTCACGGCGGTCCACCGGCATGAAGAGGCTCTTGGGGAGGTGATTGCGGAGATCGTTCTGCAGGGCGTCGGCCTCGGCTTCCTTGGCGAAGATCCGCTCCTTGCAGGCCTCGAGGGCCGCGTCGTCGCCGGCGATCAGGGCCCGGAACAGCACCGGGACCTGGGCGGCGCACTCGGTGGCGACGCGCATGTGCTGTTGCAGCGGCTGGAAGGGCGATTTGCCGAACAGGGCGGCGATGGGGTTGGTGGATCGCATGGGTCCTCCGTTGGATGCTGAGCGAAGGCCGTCAGGGGTTCCCGGGGGTCGGAGAGGGGCAGCCCCTCGGTCAGCC
>CAZFHV010000274.1:0-3014 GCA_964519095.1 uncultured Chromatiaceae bacterium
CTGAAATCGGATCGGACCCATTTCAGGATTCACGAAAAATGGCGACTCTCCGGGCCCAGGCGCTGGCGGATGGGGTGCGACCCCAGTGAGACCACCACGCCGGAGAGGTAGCCCGCGTAGGCGAAGCCGATGCCGGTGGCCGAGAGGCTGGGGTCCAGGGCCGAGAGGCGGAACGGCAAGAGGTTGAGGAGTCCCGCGAAGACCAAGAACAGGCAGAGGATGGCCAGGTAGGCATCGGGAAGGCCCGGCTGGCGCAGCACCTCCCGGAACACCCTTGGGGTGAACTTGGCGTAACGGCTCTCACCCTCCCCGGGCAGGCGCCAAGCCGCGAGGGCCATCAGCACCAGCAGGGGCGCCCAAAGGGCCAGCGCCGCGCGCCAGCCGAGGCCCGTGGCCACCAGCCCGCTGAGGGCGCGGCCCAGAAAACCCCCGACGATGGTGGCGGAGACGTACCAGGCCAGGGCCTGGCGCACCCCGCTCCGACTGGCGCCCCGGGCCACGAAGGTCATGAGGGCGGTGAGGAGGGCCGGGAGACTGAGGCCCTCGACGGCCCGCAGGCCTACCAGTAGCCACCAATCCCCCACCAGCGCCATGCCCGCCTGACAGGCGGCGAGGATCGCGGTCGCCGCCAGGATCATCCGCCGTGCCGGGACCCTTTCCAGGAGATAGCCGTACCCCAGGGGCGCTACCGCCAGGGGCAGCAGGGTAATGCTGATCAAGAGCGCCGCATCGGCGGCCGAGCGGGAGAAGGCCTGGGCGAGGAGTGGCAGCAGGGGCTGTGGCCCATAGAGGACGCAGAAGCCCAAGATGGTGAGGAGCAGCACGCTGAGGGGCGGGCGTGCTGCGCCACTCCCCTCGGGTCGGCCCTGGGCGGGGGCGTCGGTCGCTAGTGGACGAAGAACCAAAGCCGCAGGGGTCCGATCTGGAGCTCCTGTCCGTCCGCCAGGCTGACCGGCTCCTCGCCCACCGGGACACCGTCCAGCAGCACGGGCACCGCCGCTTGGCGCGCGTCCAGGAGGTAGCGATCGTCCTCGCGGGTGAGCCTGACCTCCCCGCGAGGCCCGCGGATGAGGCTCGTCTCGGGTTGGTCGATGGGCAGGATCCGCCCGATCCGCGGCCCGTTGAGGATCTGCAGATAGGCGGCGCCCGTGCTTTCCGGGGCCGGAGGCGGGGCCCCAGCGCCGAGGGCGGCCGGCGGTTGGGGCTCCACCTGCGGCTCTGTTTCGGGCTCCAGGATCGGCAGCTCAAGCCCCTCTTCCCCGAAGAGGAGCCGATAGGCCCCCACCTGGAAACTGTCCCCGTGCCGCAGGGGGGCATAGCCGGGGTCCTGGTCATTGACCCGGACCGGATACTCGGGGTCGAGGCCGCGGAGCCGATAGCCATCCTCACCCTCCACCAGCTCCACGTGGCGGGAGGCCACCGCAAGGCTGTCGAGGCGCAGGTCACACTCGGGGTGACTGCCGATGAGGAACCGGGGTGTCTCGAGGGGATGGGTGGAGAGGGTCACCGGCCCCAGGGTCAGGGTGAGGATGGGCATCAGGGCGGGGTTTCGGACCGGCCCTGCCACGGTGCCGGGAGGCGACCGGGCAGGGACCGGGAGGAGGGGACTAGTTGTTGACCGGGGAGGCCGGGTCGAACAGGTAGGCCAGGATGTCCTGGATCGCGTCCTGGCTTAGGAGGCCCTTGGCTCCCTGGCGGGGCATCCGGGTGCAGGGAAAATACGCATGGGGATTGTAGATGACCTCGTAGGCGAGGCGGATAACCTCTGGACTGGTGCCGCGGATCCTGCCGTAGCCGGTCAGGGGCGGGGCGAGGGTACCGCCCTGCCGATCGGTCGCGATCTGGTGGCAGTTGTAGCAGTTGGCGCCCGCCTCCCGGTTGGTGTGGTCATCGTAGGCGGGTGTGAGGCGATAGCCGAAGCCGGACCAGGCCAGTTCCCGTCCCTTCTTCCAATCGCCCAACTTGATGCCCCCCTCCGGATACTTGATGGAGGCCCGCGCGGCTTCCATGATGGCGGCGGCTTGCTCGGCAGAGGGCCTGTTGCCCGTCTGGGTGCACACCTTCTGCAGATCGTCCTGGATCAGACGCTGTTCGGCGGTGCCCCCCTCCTGGACCTTCTCGTCGAGCTTGAATCCGCCCGCCTTGAAGATCAGGTACTCCGCAAGCTCCTGCGGGGTCATACGGGTATAGTCGACGTCCGCGGCGAAGGATGCGGCGGTGAACGTCAGGGCCGCGAACGCGGCCGCGATGCGTGTCTTGTGCTTCAACATGGTCTTGGACTCCTCTTGACCGGCGGGCTCAGCGCTTCATGTCGGGAATGATGGCCGGCTGGCCGCGTGCCAGATCGGTCCAGAACGAGATCAGAGCGATCGAGGCATCGGAGCCCCCGACGATCAACGGGTAGCGCATCTGCCAGATGCACTCGCGCAGGCGATGCTGGCTGCTGCGGGGGTTGTCCTGCCCCACACGGTATGCGGGCCAGGAGATGGCCTTGGTCCATTCGACGGGCGAGGCCGCGAAGGGCAGCACCGAGGCACGGATGCGCTTGCCGGGCTCGCCGTGGCAGGCGGCACAGTTGAAGTCGAAGGCACCGGCCCGGCGGAAGAACAACACCTCCCCGGCGTCGCGCATGGCCTTCTCGAGGGGGTGATTGAGCGGCGTGTTCCAGGGCAGCCCGTTGGAGCGGAAAGCGATGTAGCTCTGCAACCGCATGTGATCGGAGTCGAAGCCGTCACGCTTCTTGACGTTGGGGCTGTCCGGCTCGAAGCCCTGCAGTGTGATCATGCAGTGCACCAGGCGGGTCTCCAGATCCATCACCTTTCCGGTATCGGCGAAATAGCGCGGCAGCTCCACGTAGGCCCCATCCAGCACGCCGGGTCCCTTGCCGAAATCGCAGCCTTCCAGCGAGACGTTCTTCGGCCCGCGGGGGCTGTGGAACAGGTCCTTGCCCTCCTCGACGGTCCACAGGGCCGGGTTGTCCGGCATCATCATGAGGTTCTGCTGGCTCTGCGTGA
>CAZFHV010000275.1:0-3013 GCA_964519095.1 uncultured Chromatiaceae bacterium
GGATCATGACAACTGCTGGTATTCTCGTAAATATATTAACGGAACGATCTACTAGCGAGCCCAACGGCCGGTGTCGAACCGGATAGGGACAAGCGAGCGCCAAGCCCTGTCAGGCGACGGGCGGCGGCGGGTGAGCCTCCCGCGGGAAGCGCACCTCTACCCGCAGGCCTCCGCCCGGGCGGTCGGTCAGGTCGATCCGGGCGCCGTGCAACTCCACGATCTTCTGGACGATGGACAACCCGAGCCCGGAGCCCGTCGGGAGCGGCTGGCCCAGGCGATGGAAGCGCTGGAACAACTCGTGGCGGCGCGCCTCCGGGATCCCCAGTCCCCGGTCGCTGACGGCGAGGCTCACCCCCTCGGCGTTGCGGGCGAGGTCGAGCTGCACTTCCGCCCCTTCCGGGCCATAGCGGATGGCATTGTCGAGGAGGTTGCGCAGGAGCACGCCGAGGTATCCCGAATCCCCAGAGACCAGTGCCTCCCCGGCGGTCACCAGGCGGAAGCTGACTCGCCGCTCCGCGCTCAGGGGAGCCAGGTCTTCGAGGGTCTGTTCGGCCACCCGCTTCAGGTCCAGGGGCTGTGGCTGGGCCAGGGCATCCTCCATGTCGAGACGTGAGAGCAGCAGCAGTTGCTCCACCAGGTGGGTCGCCCGGTCCACCCCGGTGATGATGCGCCCCAGCAGCTTAGATGGGTAGAGCGTAGCGAAACCCATCATTCCAACCCGCGTCAGTCACGCGATGGCTATCCGCCTGGATCGATGCGCTTCGTTCCTCAGCGCATCCTACGAAACTGCCCCAGAGGTCTAGCGGCCGCAGGAGCCCAGGTAGTCGTGGGACTGCATCTCGGGCACGTGGGTCGGACTTTAGTCCGACAATTGGGCTCCAGTGCGCCCCCAGGGCTGCGTCGGGCTGAAGCCCGACCCACGGCAGCAGCGTAGGATAGGTAGGGCGTAGCGAAACCCATCGTTCTGAGCCGCGTCGGGTCAGGCAATGGCTACCGGCTCCTATCGATGCGCTTTGTCGCCGACGGGCTGCGTTTCTCAGCGGATCCCAGGAACTTTCTCGGGTTTACTTCACCGCTCGGGTCCAGCCCACCGTCGCCGGGGGTAACGGGCTTCGCACAGTGGCTGGGCCGTTCTTGACGGAGAGAAGGCAATGCCTCGGGTACTGCGCATTCCGGGGTATCGGTTGTCCCCTAGAGCGCGGCCAATCCCTTCTTCCCCTTTTTCTTTTGTGTTGGCTGTTGTTTTTCGGCGGGGGCCTTCTGCCCAGCTTTGCGGTCTTCAGCTTCCCAGGTGTCCCAAATCTCTTGATGAAACATATGAGCGGGCAAGTACAAATTAAAGTCACAGCCGGTATGCAGGCATTCGGCAGTAGATAAGCCGTGTACAGTGATACCCGAACCGTTAGGCTTTTGTTCAAAAATAATGCCGCCTGAGTCCCCTATGACTACATCCGCATTATGCTTCTGAACGCCAGTACTGTACTTTTCAAGAATTCGTCCTTGCGAGACCTTCAAGCTAATTGCGCTCCAGGCCTGAATTTCGGTCGGATACCCTGCCAGCATAATCTCTCTCCCTTCTACGGGCGGTGTATTCCTGGTGAAATCTCCCATTTGCAGGCAAGCACCTCGCTTTATCGGTTCGGGGTATACAATCAACATAGCTTCATTGGTGTGCTTGCTCGCGGCATTCCCGGGGTTGGCTCTCAATGCAGCGCTGAGGGTCTGGAAAAGACCATATGAGTGTGTTTGGACTGTCTCTGACGCACCTATTGGGCTTTTGTCCGGCATACTTATGTTTGGTCCACTAAGGGGATAGACGTCTGCATACTGGAAATTCGGATCTTTTGGTGCCAACTGAGGATCAATTGCCACATGTGCGGCCGTAAGGCACATATTGCATCGCTTGCCTACGATAACACAGGTCGCAACCCGAGGTTCGTCCACCACCCCAGGTTTTGCGCGTATATAAAGTGGTACCATGTTGTCAACGATCAGGTCTCGGGCATTGCCAGAAAGAGCGGTCTGCGGGTCTTTGAAGGCGCCCCCGGGTATCCCACTCACTATCGTAACCTTAGTAAACTCGCTCGCAAGCGGACCAACTGCGCTGTGGCTCGGGAGGCAGTCTGTCGTGTAAGCAGCGACGAGTTGTTGTTTAAGCGCTTCGAGTTGATGGGGCGTAACGTATTGCGTGCCATTGGCGTCCGGCAAGGCGCAGCGGTAGTCGTTGAGATCCCTGGCATCAGGCCCGATGAGGGTGCAGGAAGCGGCCACTCTGGCGAGTGCGCGCCCCTGCTGCCAGGCCCGGCGGTCGCTGGACGGGTCCACCCGGTCATCGCCGAGGGGGCGGCGCGGGGCGCAGGATCGCGCCCCTGGGGCGAGGCCGTGATCGAGGGTTGCCGGAAAGCCACCGAGGGACCCGGGCCGGGCCAGCGCGTCCGGTGCGGCGGGTGTCATGACCCGGTCATCGGCCCCAAGCAGGCCGCAGACGCCGCCCGCGGTCATCAGCACCCCCAGCGCGAACCCGATACTGCGCCTGGATTTGCGGTTAAAGACACGAAGATTCAGCATCTTGACCTCCCTGGGGACCAATAACCGACCTTGGTGCTCTGTATAGCGCAAGCTGCCGTGCAAATCCACCCGCTGCCGCCCCACTCGCCTCTGGGGAATAGCGGGTTCGAGCCATTTGCCGGCGGTCGGGATCTCCAGCGCAGGACTGCGCAGCCTGTTTCTCGGCCAGAGGCCTGCTGGTGCCGCCAGGGTCTCGGCGATGCCTTCACCCCGAGTGATAGCGATGGGGCGGAGGCACCGCCACTTGGAAGGGAGGTGGGAACAGGCGCTTGGGCCCGGCATCATCCCCTTGGGCAAGGCGCTTGCCGGGGGCGTTGTGGCCCCGTGGTCAGCACTGAAGGATGCGCTTCGTTCCTCGGCACATCCTACCAAACAGCCCCACTGGTCTAACGGCCGCAGGAGCCCAGGTAGTCGTGGGACTGCATCTCGGGCACGTGGGTCGGAC
>CAZFHV010000276.1:0-2954 GCA_964519095.1 uncultured Chromatiaceae bacterium
ATCGACCAGGCCACCCGGGGGAGGGAGAATCGGCTGGTGGCCATCATCCTGGATGGGGAGAATGCCTGGGAGTACTACCCCCACAATGCCAGCTTCTTCCTGCCCGCCCTCTACCAGCGCCTGGCGGAGCACCCGCGGATCCGTCTGTCGCGGTTCGCGGATTGTCTGGAGCCGCAAGGCGTGCAACCCACTGCCCTGGGGCGGCTGGTGGCGGGGAGCTGGGTGTACGGAACCCTCACCACCTGGATCGGGGATCGGGACAAGAACCGTGCCTGGGACATGCTCGGCGAGGCCAAGGCGGTGTTCGACCAGATGGTGGTCAGCCAGCGGCCCCCCTTGGAGGTGCTGGCGCGCTGGGAGCGTCAGCTCGCCGTCTGCGAGGGCTCCGACTGGTTCTGGTGGTTCGGCGACTACAACCCGAGCGAGACCGTGAGCGACTTCGAGCTGCTGTTCCGCGGCCAACTCGCCCAGCTCTACCACCTGATGGGGGTGGCCCCGCCGGCGTATCTCTCCGAGGTCCTCGCCCGGGGCAGTGGCTCGCCCGAGATGGGCGGCGTCATGCGCAAGAACTGAGAGCCCGCTGCCGCCCCATGTTCGAGGAGCAACGCCCCCCGGCGACCTGCCTGGATCGGCGCCGCGCCGGTGTCCTGCTGCACCTGACATCCCTGCCCGGGGCGGGACCCTGCGGCGATCTCGGCCCCGAGGCGCGCCATTTCCTTCATTTCCTGGTCGACTGCGGGATCTCAGTGTGGCAGATGCTACCGGTGGGGCCGACCCAGGCCGATGGCTCCCCCTACCAGACCAGCTCCGCCCATGCGGGCTCCCCCCGCTTCATCAGCCTGGAGCTGCTCCGCGAGCGGGGCTGGCTCGGCGAGACGCCGGGGTCCCAGGAGGGGTCTGAGCAGGGCAAGGACCGGGCACTGCGACAGTCCTGGGTCTGGTTCCGGGCCCACGCGAGCGCGGGAGAGCGCGAGGACCTGGAGCGATTCATCGCCGAACAGGACTATTGGCTGGAGGACTACGTCCTCTTTCGCGCCCTGCACCAGGAGCTCCATGGGCCCTGGTGGTGTTGGCCCGCCCCCCTGCGGAGGCGTGAGCCCCGGGCGCTGACCGCGGCGCGCCGGCGCCTCGCGGACGAGCTCCAATACCTCCGCTACCAGCAATACCTCTTCTTCTCCCAGTGGGGGGAATTCAAGGCCTACGCCAACCGTCACGGCATCAAGCTCTTCGGCGACATGCCGATCTTCGTCGCCCACGACAGCGCCGAGGTATGGGCGCGTCCGGAGGATTTCGACCTCCTGCCCGACGGCCGCCCACGGGTGGTGGCCGGCGTCCCACCGGACTACTTCTCGGAGACGGGGCAGCGCTGGGGCAATCCCCTCTATCGCTGGGAGCGGATGCACGCGGACGGCTTCGCCTTCTGGATCGAGCGCATGCGAACCCAGCTCGGGCTGTTCGACATGATCCGCATCGACCACTTCAGGGGCTTCGAGGCCTACTGGGAGATCCCCGCCGAGGATGACCACGCCATGAACGGTCGTTGGGTCGAGGCGCCGGGCGATGCGCTGTTCGAGGCCCTGCACGGGCGCTTTGACGGGCTGCCCCTGATCGCCGAGGACCTTGGGGTGATCACGGAGGCCGTGGAGGCCCTGCGCAAGAAGCACCAGCTCCCGGGCATGAAGGTCCTCCAGTTCGCCTTCTCCGGGGGGGCCGACAACCCTTACCTGCCGTTCCATCACCCACGGGATGCCGTGGTCTACACCGGGACCCACGACAACGACACCACGCTTGGCTGGTATCAGGGTCTGGATCAGCCCCTGCGCGCCCTCGTGGACGACTACCTGGGTTACCCCGCGGAAACCATGCCCTGGCCACTGATTCGCTGCGCCCTGGGCTCCCGCGCCCACCTCGCCATCATCCCCATGCAGGACCTCCTGGGGCTCGCCGACGGGCACCGGATGAACACCCCAGGGACCAGCAGCGGCAACTGGGGGTGGCGTTTTTCCTGGGATCAGGTGCCTGCGGAGCTGGCGGAGCGGGTATGGCGCCGCGTCCATCAGTACGGTCGCGCGGTCACCTGACCCTCGGGGCGCCTGGGTGGGACCCCTTGGGTGAGCAGGCATTTCGATTCGGGACGCTGATGCGACCTCCCGGCTCGGGTGATAAAATACTTTGCCCGGTTCCTTAAGGGGTCCTGAGTCCTCATTTCTCGCCTAGACGGAGGTCGTTGCGATGTTCAATCTCAAGCTCGTGGTTGCGGTGGCCGGTGCTGCCGGTTTGGCCCTCGGTGTGGTGACCAGTGCGGCCGCCGCCGATGGTGCCGAGCTCTACAAGACCAAGCTCTGCAATACCTGTCACGGAGATGCAGGCAAGGCGCCCATCATGCCCGTCTATCCCAAGCTCGCCGGCCAGAATGCAGACTATGCGGCTCAGCAGATCAAAGACATCCGTGACGGCAAGCGTGCCAATGGGTTGTCCGCCGCCATGAAGCCCATGGCCGCCCAGGTCAACGACGACGAGGTCAAGGCGATCGCCGACTACCTCTCCAAGCAGTAAGCAAGACCCGTATCCCTGCGGTCGGCCTCGCGCCGACCGCGGTCGCCATAGGAGGTGGGAGCAGCCGGGAGGGCGATGCCCCGCCACCCCGGCAGCGCCTAGTTGCTTCTGCGCGACCGGGGGGATAGAATTCCAAAACTCGGTCAGTCCCTCAGATCCCGCGGGATCTTAGGGCTGGTGGTACCCCGAACGGGGGTTTTGGTTGTCCCGTGGCCCACCCGGGCCGCCGACGAAGCTAAGGGCTCGCGACCCCTCCGGGTGCGAGCCAGCCACGACTGGGCCTCTGGCCCAGTTTTTGTTTGTGCCAAGGGCGAGATGCGTACGGCCGACGACCGATTGACCAAGCGCCGCGGGGCCCGCTGCCTCCAGGGCCGTCACCAGGGCCCGCTCCTGGGCAT
>CAZFHV010000277.1:0-2953 GCA_964519095.1 uncultured Chromatiaceae bacterium
GCCGAGTGGTGCATCACCGAGGATGCGGAGCTGGGACTGCGGGTGTTCCAGAAGGGGCTGGAGGCGGTCTATTTCGCCAAGAGCTACGGACAGGGCCTCATGCCCGACACCTTCGTCGACTTCAAGAAGCAGCGCTTCCGCTGGGCCTATGGGGCGATGCAGATCCTGCGCGAGCACTGGCGCTCCCTGGTCGGACTGGGCGACACCCGTCTCAGCCTGGGCCAGCGCTACCACTTCTTCGCCGGCTGGCTGCCCTGGCTGGCGGACGGCTTCAACCTCTTCTTCAACTTGGCCGCCATCGGCTGGACGGTGGGCATGGTGCTGGCCCCCAAGACCGTGGACCCGCCGCTGCTGATCTTCTCGCTACTGCCGCTGATCCTGTTCGGCTTCAAGATCGCCAAGATCCTCTACCTCTACCGCACCACCGTAGACGCCACCCTACGGCAGACCCTGGCGGCGGCGCTCGCCGGCCTGTCGCTGTCCCACACCATCTCGCTCGCCATCCTCACCGGCCTGGTGACCCGCTCCCTGCCCTTCTTCCGCACCCCCAAGCGGGCCGCCAATCTGGCCATCCTCAGCGCCCTGGCCACGGCCCGCGAGGAGTTGCTGCTATTGATCGCCCTCCTGCTCGGGGTCCTCGCCATGTGGCTGCGCACGGATGCGGGCACCCCGGACGTGGCCCTGTGGAGTGCGGTGCTCCTGGTGCAGGCCATCCCCTACATCGCCAGCGTCATCGTGGCCCTGATCAGCGCCTACCCCAAGCTGCCCGCCTCCTGGGTGGGCCCCATGGGGGCGCTGGACGCCTCCCGCCTCCAGGGGGGCTCCGCCGCGTAGGCTGGGCATCGCCCAACGAATGGGCCGGGTATCGTCCGCCCCGCTAGGTCGGGTATCGCCCTGAAGGTTGGGGCATCGCCCAACACAACCACCGCGCGGCTAGGCCACGCTGCGGTTGGGCACTGCCCAAAAAAAGCGCTTGGTCGTGCGGTGAGGGGGAAAAAGCGGGAACGCGGGCGGAAAAGGCGCCCGCCGCGCCGGCACTCGGTCCAGCGCGACGGGCACCGGGGGGAGATCAGGCGATCTGGACGATGATGTCGTGCAGCACGCCAGCGGCGTGCTCTAGGCGGTCGGCGGAGTTGGACAGGTGACGGTAGATCTCCCGGCGCTTGAACATATTGATGACGTGCATCATGGCGTTGGCCTCGGCACCCTCCGTCCTCTGATTGAGGGCGGCGATCTGCTGATCGGCACGGAACAGCTCGGCGAGGGCCGCCCGGTAGAGCTTCTCGGTGTTGCGCTCCGCCTTGCGGGCGGCGGCGGCGTCCTCCTCACCCTGCATGGGATTGGAGCCGAGCTTGCGGAAGCCGTCGCGCAGGGCTTGGGCACCGTCACGAATCTGCCGCGCCATCTCCGCCATGTGGTTGTCCGGCTTGATTTCCAGGGCCTCGACCTCGCGCACCGTGGTCTTGGCGTAGTTGAGGATCTCGTCGATGGAGACGATGGCGCGGTAGATGTCCTCACGGTCCAAGGGGGTGGCGAAGGCATTGTTCAGGATGCCCATCTGGCGCATCTTGAGCTCGTCACCCTCCTTCTCCTTGGCACGGACCTGCATGCCGAACTCCATGTCGCCGGTCTCCATGAACTTCACGAAGATGTCCAGGGAGGCGCAGACCAGGTCGCACTGCTCGTTGATCAGGCCATAGAAGTCCGGCATGCGCGGGAAGACGCGGTCCACCAGCTTGGAAACGACGGAATTGGAGCTGCCACTCATTGGGGTATTCCTCGCTTAGATGAGATTGAATTCTGGTTGGATGGAGGGGGTTCCCGGGCGCCCTACAGCCCCGGTAACAACAGCTTGAGCACCAGATAGGTCAGTGCGGATACGGTGCCGGAGCCCGGGATGGTGATGACCCAGGTGCTGATGATCTCCTTGGCCTTGGCCCAACGCACCGCCTTGGGGCGTTCCGAGGCGCCGATGCCCATGAGCGCGGAGCTCACCACGTGGGTGGTGGAGACCGGGGCGCCCACCACCGAGGCGGTGAGGATGACGGTAGCCGAGGTGAGCTGGGCGTCGAAGGCGTGGATGGGGCGCACCTTGTAGATGCCGAAGCCCACGGTGCGCACGATGCGCCAGCCGCCGGAGAGGATGCCGAGCGTGATGGCGATGGCGCAGGAGAGGATGACCCAGAAGGGCACCTCGAAGGTGGGGATCATGCCGCCGGTTAGCAGCACCAAGGTGATGATGCCCATGCTCTTCTGGGCGTCGTTGGCGCCGTGGGAGAAGGCCAACCCGGCGCAGGAGAAGATCTGCACCCGCTTGAAAAACCTGTTTACCACGGGCTTGGCCGCGCGCATCAGGAAAAAGACCAGACGGTGCACGAAGAAGCCGGCCCAGAAGCCGATGACGGGGGAGATGACCAGGGAGAGGAGGACCTTGGTCACGCCGGTGAATTTGCCGTGCTGGATCAGCTCCGAGAAGCCCCAGATCACGTGATCCGAGCCCACCGCCACCATCACCGCGGCGGCCATGCCGCCCACCAGGGCGTGGGAGGAGGAGGAGGGGATGCCGAACCACCAGGTGATGATGTTCCAGAAGATGGCCCCGGCGAGTCCGCACAGGATGATGGTCACCGAGAAGATCTCCTTGACCCCCTCCAGGTTGACGAACTTGCCGATGGTGTTGGCCACCGCGGTGCCACCCAGCAGCGGCCCGAGGAACTCGAAGATGGCCACGATCACCACCGCCTGCACCGGGGTGAGGGCCCGGGAGGCGATCGGCGTGGCGATGATGTTGGAGGCGTCGTGGAAGCCGTTGGTGTAGTCGAAGATCAGCACTACCGCAACGGCAACGTAGACGAGCACGTGGAGTAGATCCATTGGTCGCTGCACCCCTTCGTTCTTGTGTAACTACTCGCCCCCTCACTGCTGCTGCTCCTGCGCGAGACGGGGCTTGAGC
>CAZFHV010000278.1:0-2952 GCA_964519095.1 uncultured Chromatiaceae bacterium
GTCTTGACGGCCCAAGAAGGTCATCGCGAGGCTCAAGTCCGACAGGCTGCTAGGCTCCGATCCTCCCCGTTCGTATCTCCCTGACCGACCACTACCCGCCGCCCCAGGGCGTGAAACTCCGACCGCTCGCCATTACCCCCTGTCATCGCAGGAACGTCCTCGCGTCTGTTCATAACCGATTTGATTGGACAAGGCCTATGCCAGAGAGGACGGCCTCTCTCCAACATCTCGTCGCGACATTCGGCTCGGTGGGCACTGGCGTGGCTGCTGTGTTGGCGGGCGTTCCCCTGCAGACGGCTAGCGGCTACTGGTGGGGTTCCCCCGGTTACGGCAATTGGCGTTATCCCCTACGCCGATGACCCGGCCTACCGTTGGGGATCGCCCTAGACGAAGAACTACATCCGGGACCTCTACCTGTACGGTCCCGACTACGCATTCTGGCGCCAGAACCAGCGGCTCGGCTGGTGGTAGCCCGGATAGCGCTCCCCTGTATGGGCGGAACGAAACAAGACGCGCCAAAAGGCGCGTTTTTCGTCCCAACAGCCGCGCCCACAGGCTAGACTAGCCGCCCTCGCAGACGCGCCTCCATGGGAGAACGGCATCGCAACCGCAACCGCAACCGCAAGATCCTGCCCCCGGCGAGACCTTCTTCTCCGTTACCTTTGGGTGGCGGTCACCTTGGGGGCCTTGGGCGGTCCCGTCCAGGCGGGGGACCTGGTCGCCGTCGAACCCGTCTACCAGCTACAGCCCATCGGCTGGGTGCGTAAGACCGAGAGCAAGACCCGTCTGGTGATCGAGGAGCGCTACCGGCCGGCGCTGCTGGGGGTGGAGCAACTCGACGCCATCTGGGTCCTGTACTGGTTCGACCGCAACGACACCCCGGAGGGACGCTCTGTCCTACAGGTTCACCCCAGGGGCGACCCCGAGCAGCCCCTGCGCGGGGTATTCGCCACCCGCTCGCCGTTCCGGCCCAACCTGATCGCCCTGAGCCGAGTGCGGTCCTGGCGGTACGGGAGAATGTCATCGAGATCGACGCCTTCCCCGACACGCCCATCCTCGACCTCAAACCCTAACCCGTACCCCTATCCCCTTCGGGGCAGCAAGAGTTGGGCTGGGGCGCGCCTCCGCGGGGCACCCTCAGGGGCGCAGGTAGGCGAGGGACGCGACGTCGAAGGCGGTGGGCGCCATACCCAGTCGCCGGAAGCCGTCGTCGTCCCCGCAACTGTTACCTTCCAGGAGCATGCGGATCTGGTCGCGGGTGATGGGAAACCAGGGGAAGCGATCCAGCAGGGCCGCCACGGACTGCACCACCAGGGCGGGGGCCGGCAGCATCCACTTGGTCTTCCCGGAGGCGGCGGCGATGGTCCCGAGGATCTCTTTCCAGCTCTTGGCCTCGGGGCCGCACAGGGCGTAGGTCTGGCCGATGCTGTCGTCCCGGGTCAGGGCGCGGCTGAAGGCGGCGGCCACGTCCGCCACGGCCACCGGGGCCAGCTCGAAGGACCCCGCATTCAGCGGCAGCAGTCCCGGATAGAAGAGGGGCGCTGGCAGGGGGCTGTCGATGATGTCGCGCTTGAGCTGGGTGCAGAACTCCATGGCTCCCCGGGGGTCGCCAAAGATCACCGAGGGCCGGAAGATGGTCCAGTCAAGCCCCGATGCCTTGAGGGCCTCCTCGGCGAGGTATTTGGTGCGCTGATAGGCGGTGCCGTCGGCCTTCACGCCGTTGGCGCTCATGAGCAGGAAGCGCTTCACCCCGGCTTGCTTGGCGGCTCCGATGCTCCGCTCCACCCCGCGGTACTGGAGCTCCTCGAAGCTGATGCCCCGCGCCGGGTCTTCCCGCAGGATGCCGATGAGGTAGATGACCGCATCGCAGCCGCAGACGGCGGCGGCAACGGCGGTGGGATCCCCGACCTCGCCGCTGACCGTCTCGAAGGCGCCCAGCCAGGCCGGGCGCGGTTTGGTGCCGGGCCTCACCAGGAGCCGCGGGCGATGCCCATCGGCGATGAGCTTCTCGACCAAGTGGGTACCGACGAAGCCGGTGCCCCCGATGAGGCAGGTCTTCAAGGTTAGGGCTCCTTCGCTGGACTGATGGGGAATATCACAGAGCAGCGGGGGCCGGTGCCTGCCGGCTCCCCCTGAGCCCGTCCTAGCCCTCGTCGATGCCCTCGGCGGTGGGGTTGTGGATCAGGGCATGCACGCGACTACCGACACAATAGGATTCCAGGATCTCAACGCTGGTCTGACTGGTCATGATCGTTCTCCGTAAGTCGTCTGCCGAGTTGGTTTTGCCTAGTTGGTTTGAAAACTACCGAGTGGTTTACTAGGTTACCCTGACTATAGATGCAGCGGGCCCAGGATCAAGGTTATACTTGAAAACATTTTTTTGGGATGGAGGACCGAGACAGGCCCCCGGGGGAGGCCCCTCGGCGCGCACGGCGCCATAGTTCGGGTAAGGCCATCCTGCCACCAATCGGCCCACCGCCGGGCGCCGAGCCCCTCCCCCCAGCAGTTCCAAATTTAAGACCTGACAGTTACGATGGGATGCTCATAAGCAACATTAGCACGAGATGCCATCCAACGATTCTTCATGCGTTTCGTTGCTGACTACTGAAAAGCTGAACACGTCGATACGAGCCGCATTCGAGCAATTCCCGGACGTACGCCGCCCGGGCAACCACCAGACCTACACGGTGGCAGATGCCGCGTTGAGCGCCTTCGCCGTGTTCTTCACCCAAAGCCCATCGTTTCTGGACTATCAGGTGCGGATGCAACAGGCGCGGGGGCGTAACAACGCCGACTCGTTGTTCGGCGTCCACCAGCTCCCCAGCACACCGCAGATCCGGACCCTACGGCTACGCCGGGGGGCATCGCACTCGCTTCCGCTTCCTGTGCTCCTTCGCGGAAGTCCAAGGCGGCAAAGCCCATGGGGCCAGGCACACCCTGCCAGGCTTGCGG
>CAZFHV010000279.1:0-2945 GCA_964519095.1 uncultured Chromatiaceae bacterium
CCGCGTAACCCCGGCAACACCCACAATGCCGTCCCTTTGGACCGCGGAAACAGGCCGCGGCGGGCGGTAACTGCCGTTTTTGGCTTTAGCCGTTGTGCCAGAGTGCGACGCAGGGCGTAGCCGTTCGACTTGACTCGTACCGCAAACCCCAGTGCCCGTGCCGCCGCCCCCAGGGCGAAGAAATCCGGGTGCGCCAGTGGCTCGCCGCCGCTCAGGGCGAGGTCCAGCGTGCCGAGGCCTGCGAGGTCTTCGAACAGGCACAGGTATTGATCCCTGCTCAGGGGCTGTCCTTGCAGGCCCAGGTCGTTGTAGCAGAACAAGCAGTCCAGGTTGCAGCGGTAGGTCAACTCGACCATGGCGGTCAGCAGCCTGTTGGTGCCGCGGGCACGCTGCAGCATCGCCTGGTGGGACACGGCGTCAGCCTCCCTCAGGGTCGTCGTCGGTACGGAGGACGCCGCTGCCGTGGAGTTCGTCCAGGTAGAGGAGCACATCCGCCTCCAGGCGCTCGCGAAACACCTCATAGAGGTGCTCCAGTGCCTCTACCAGCTCCGCTGCACTGCGTCGGCCGTCGATCAGGGCAAGCAGTGCGGCACCCAGCTCATTGACCACCAGCACCTCCGCCGGGTCCTGGCACAGCACCACACCCTCGTGGTCGACGCGCCGGAAACGCACATCCCTCGCCAACCCCAGTCGGGCGGTCCGATCGATCATGAGGCTCCCCTCGCGGTTGGCGATGCGAGCCCCCGTCCCGGGTCTGCTCCCCCTCGCAGCGCATCCCAGAAGGCTCTGTCGCGGGCGAAGGTCAGGGCGCAGCCCGGCACTTGGTCGACGAGGACGCCGAGATTGCGAAACACCCGATCGACCCGTTAGGGATCGGCATTCACATGGGGCGAGGCGGCAACGAGCAGCGCCATGGCCTGGCTCTTGCCCAGCGGCGCGACCCGAGTGGCCTCGCCCTTGTGCAGCTGGCAAAGGGCGCATAGGGGATGCTGATCCGCGAGCGTCTCGGTGGGCCCGGGATCACCGGCAAACGGCAGCTTTTGCGCCATCCAACCCCTTTCGCTGGGCACCAGCGGATTCATGTCATCGCTGAGCACCTAGAGACCCGCCGCCAGGCTAGCCCGAGACAGGGTGCTCTTACCCGATCCCCATTGGCCGGGGAATAGCCACGCCTTGCCATCCGCAACCACCCCCGCGCTATGCAGCAGCACGCCCCCCAGCTCCAGCAGGCGATAGGCAACGAAGACCCGCAGACAATTCTCCAGAATCCCCGCCCCTATCAACTCTTCCTCTTGGGACAACCAGATAGCAGCGCGGGCGTGGGGCGCCCAGTCCAGGCGCGTCCAGGCGCGCCATGAAGCGCTCACCCGCTATGCGGATGCCGGAAGGCTGATAATCCCTGTCGAACCGGTACTCGCCACCGCGGAGGTCGATGGGCAGGAACTCAGTGGGCGCGGCGCGTTCAGCCTGCTGTCGGGTGTGGTCGCCTTCCTCTACTGGCGCCGCTGGGAGCAAGAGTAGTGCTTCGATACCTGCAAAAACGACTTCGCCCAGGCCAAGGCCTGGGGTAAGGCCAAGGTGGCCATCGCCAATCAGACGAGCCTCGCTATTATCGCCAGCCTGCTGGTGGCGATCCTACTCCACACCCGCCTCGGCACTGCGGCGGCCCAGGATGTCGAGGCGCTGGCCAAGCAGGACAAGCGGCACAAGGCCAAACCCGATGACCCCAATGGCAGCGATCGCCCCCACTGGTCGGTGCCCCTGTTCCGCTATACCGCCAAGGTGAGCCGCTAGGTGCTGCGGTTCTTCAAACACGGCTTTCTCAAGACAGCCTCGCCAGAGCTCTATGAACGCGAGCTAGCTGTCCGGTCCCGGACGATTGCCGAGACAGGAGGCGTCAGGCATTCTTCGCCTCTCGAGCGGTGATGTGTTGGACCTGCTCGATCGAGCGGATCAGGCACGCATCGAGCACCTCCGTGCGGTAGGTGCGGTTGAAGCGCTCGATGTAGGCGGTCTGGTTGGGCTCGCCAGGCTCAATGAACCTCAGCGCGAGCCCCTTGGCCGCAGCCCCTTCGGTGAAGTGCTGCGAGGTCATCTCCGGGCCGTTGTCCAGCTGGATCGATAGCGGCGACCGGTACCACTCGATCAGGCGGCTGAGCGTGCGGATCAGCCCCCGCGCCGGAATCGAGGTGCCCACCTCGATGGCCAACGCCTCGCGGTTGGCCTCGTCGAGCACGTTCAAGGTGCGGAAGTGCCGGCCGTCGCACAGCCCCTCGTGCCTGAAGTCCAGCGCCCAACCCTGGTTGACCCGGTCGCCGGCCTGCAGCAGCAGCGGCTCGCGTTCGGGCAAACGCTTCTTCCCCCGCCTGGGCAGCTTCACGCCCATCTCGCAGTTCAGGCGCAGCCGCTCGAAGCACTTCCACAACCCGATCGAGCGTTGCGCTCCACCACGGCGTTCAGCCCCTCAATGACCTCGGCATCTCGCGCCAGCCCGCCAGTTGCCTTCGGGTAATACCCCGCCCGCGACAGACCCGGAACCGCGCAGGCCCGCCGCATCGGCAAGTAACACTCCTGACTCATGCACTGCACCACCTGCCGCCTCGCGGACGCCGTCTTTCGCGAGATCACGTCCTTCATCGCCGCCTCCTCCAGCACCAGGTCCGCGTACCTGCGCTTGAGCATGGCGTTCTACGCCTCGAGCTCGCCCATGCGC
The DNA here is from genome assembly GCA_964519095.1 of uncultured Chromatiaceae bacterium. Taxonomy (GTDB): domain Bacteria; phylum Pseudomonadota; class Gammaproteobacteria; order Chromatiales; family Chromatiaceae; genus JAEHCY01. The sequence goes on from CAZFHV010000279.1 coordinate 2,714, forward strand.
GTCGAGTCGCTGACGTCGCGCCGGCGTAGTTGCTCTTTCAGGCCTAGTAGGTCACCGGGCTGTTGCCGTGCTTGCAGCGCAGCTCGGACACGCACGCGCCGGCTTCGCCTTCCTTGCAGGATCCCCACGACCTCGCTCTCGCCGAAGCTGCTCTTCCTCATCGCCTCCTGGTCTCCCTCTCCTAGCAGCCTGTCGGACTTCACCCCTTTTCGAACGGGTAAAATACGGGCAG
>CAZFHV010000280.1:0-2941 GCA_964519095.1 uncultured Chromatiaceae bacterium
GGGACCTGATCGATGTACTGCGTCTCGCCCATGCCCTGCGGCCCGAGGGGCTGCACTGGCCCCGGCGCGAGGACGGGGCCACCAGCTTCCGCCTGGAGCACCTCAGTGCCGCCAACGGTGTCGACCACCAGGGGGCCCACGAGGCCCTCGCCGATGTCCAGGCCACCCTGGCGCTAGCCCGCCTGCTGCGGCTCCGCCAGCCCCGGCTGTTCGACTACGCCCTGACCCTGCGGGACAAGGCCCGGGCCCAGGAGCTCCTGGATCCGGATCGGCCTGCGATCCTGCTGCACGTCTCGGAGAAGATCCCGGCCGCCCTGGGCTGCATCGCCCCCGTGTGGCCCATCACGCGCCACCCGCGCCACACGAACGAGGTTCTGGTCTTCGATCTGCGGGAAGATCCCCAGCAGCTCTTGGAGTTGGAGACCGAGGCCATCCGGGCGCGGCTGTTCACTCGCCAGGCCGAGCTGCCCGAAGGAACGACCCGTATCCCGCTGAAGGGCGTGCGGCTCAACCATTGCCCCATGCTGGCCCCCTTGGCGACCCTCACCGGCCCGGCGGCCGAGCGCTGGGGGATCGACCGGGAGCGGATCGAGCAGCACGCCGGGGTGCTGGCGGCGGCTCCGGGACTCGCCGCCAAGCTCCAGGCGGTCTACGCGCCCCCCACCGAAGGGGCCGAGGTGGACCCAGACTTCGCCCTCTACAGCGGGGGCTTCCTAGGGGAGGGGGATCGGCGGGAGATCGCCCGCCTGCGCCGCCTGCCGCCGGAGGCCCTGGCGGAGGCGCGGCCCCTGTTTCGGGATCCGCGTCTGCCCGAGCTCTGGTTCCGCTATCGGGCGCGCAACTGGCCGGAGCTGCTCACCGCGCCGGAGCGTGAGCGGTGGGAGGGCTTCCGACATCGCCGCCTCACCGACCCGTCGAGCGGGGCACCGATCACGGCGGCCGCCTATCGCGAGCGCATCGGGGCCCTGCGGGAGCAGCATGTGGGGGATGCTCCTCGCTTGGGACTCCTCGATGAGCTCAGCGCCTGGGGGGATCGGCTGGGCATCGGCTGATCCAGGGCCCCGCGGTCTCAGCGGGGGGCGCCGTAACGCAGCAGCAGCTCCTGGATGTAGGTCTGGCCCCCCTCGGTGGCGATCTGCAGTGCCGTCTTGCCCTGGGCGTCCGGGAGGCTCACCTCCGCCCCCAGGGCGATCAGCCGCTTGCACAGGAGCAGGTTCCCTTGGGCGGCGGCGAGGTGCAGGGGGCGTGTGCCCGCCTCATCCTGGGCATTGAGGTTGGCACCGAGTCGCTGCAGATGGGCCAGGGAGTCGCGGTCGCTGAGGCCGTCCCGCACCAGGGCGAACAGGAGCGTCTGGGGGTCCCCTTTGGCACCGTGCCGCGTCAGGAGCTGGGCCACCTCGGTCTTACCCCCCCGCAGGGCCACGAAGAGGGGGGGCCGCCCCTGACGATCCAGGAGCTCCGGGTCGGCCCCGCCGTCGAGGAGGGTCGCGGCGATCACCACCTCACCCTGGCGGGCCGCAACGTGCAAGGGCGTGTCCCCCGCCGGGTCTCTCTGGTTGAGGTCGGTCCCCCAGTAGAGGTGGCGCTGGATCTGGTTCAGATTCCCGTCCTGGATGGCGCGATAGAGGTTGAGGGTGGGCTCCGGGGGCTTCCCGCAGCCAGCGCTGAGCAGCCCCAGCAGGGCGCCGAGCAACAGGACCGTCAGCGAGGGCCAGCGGCCGGGTGAAGGGGAAGGGCGGGGCGGCCTCATGCCCGGGATGTTACGGCGGTCTGGAAAGGCCCCGCAACCCGCTTGCTGTGCCAGCAGAACGGCTGGCCGGACCTTGGGATTGAAGACGGCGCACCCCGGGTGGCCGTGATACCTTATGGGCCATGCTCGGCAAGATCCTGCTCCTGGCGGTGGTCCTGGTCGCCGCCTTCTTCGCGATCCGCCTGTACCTTCGCCGGTCAGGGCGGCTGGCTTCCGCTCCTGTCGGGGTGGAGCCGGAGCGGCCTCGGCTGGTGCGCCAGATCCTCTATGGCCTCCTGGCCCTGGGGGTGGGCGGTAGCGCCCTCTATTACTACCTCCACTGGCGGTCCCAGGAAGAGGTGATCGCGGTGAGGGTGGTGAACATCTACAGCGGCGAGGGGGTTCGCTACCAGGCCCGTCGCGGGGACGTGGGGTGGCGCCGCTTCACCACTCGGGACGGGCGCCAGATCACCCTCGCCGACGTAGAGCGGCTGGAGATCGAGGAGCCCCGCTGACGTCCCACCAGAGCGTTTTCTTTTACAGCATACAACTTACAGCATACAACGCGGACTCTGGACTGGCGTCCTGACCCCCCGCTACGCCGGCTTGGGGTCAGGCACCGGAGTGTCATAGCCCCAAGGGGCGATCTCTCAGTCGTCACGCACACGAATAGGGCGCTCAAGACTTGTAATCTGTGCGCCATCCTCAACCCGCTGAACAGGCGTTGCCTGATTCGCCGCCAGCGTCCCTGAAGGCGATGTCCAATAGGGGTCCAGCGCAGGGCTTACGCGCCTTCTCTTGCCCGGCCGGCACCGTCCAGATGCGCCTCACAAGATCAAACTCCTCCCACCGCGCCCCGGCGACTGCCTTGGTGCGGAGTCCGGTGAGTAGCAGGAACTTCGGTGCTGGGATGGCGAGCCGTGTGGTGGCGGCGCGATCGCTGTGGAGCGCGCTCCAGAGCTCCAAGGCATGGTCGTAATGCAGAGCACGAAAGTGTTGCACCTCAGCGGTCTTGCTCGGGGCAGACAGCAGGTGCGCGAGGTGGTCCCTCCACCGTGCGTTGGTTGTCGCTAGGCCTTAATCCATGCGCAATGGAGAAATTGAGCACTCTTCCGACCTCCCTTTCCCTTTAGGCGTGCTTAACTATTTTTTAATATAGTGAACCGCCCCGGGTTTGTCGGAGGCTCCAACCTTTGAGAGGATGGAGCGATG
>CAZFHV010000281.1:0-2913 GCA_964519095.1 uncultured Chromatiaceae bacterium
CTTGACGGCCCAAGAAGGTCATCGCGAGGCTCAAGTCCGACAGGCTGCTAGGGCGCATTCTCCCATTTCGACTGTCTACTTTCAGGGGAAGCTTACGATCCGCCGGGCGCAGTTCCTAAAGTCTGCTGTCTTGCGCTGGTCACCACCGGCGGCAGATCAATGTCTGTGGGGCTCATCCGCTCGCAACAGCGATTGGCGGGCCGGGATTGGCCGCTTTGAAAGACAGCAGATTGTGTACCTGCGGCTGGCAGAACCCACAGCAGCGATCGGCGGCATCTGGGACGCGGACGTAAACGGAGACGTGAAGCCGCATCTGTGAGGCTTCGGACCAGGCAGGGGGTACTGTGCGCCTTCCTTTGCAACAGCGATTGGCAGGGATCGCAGGGTTGGTCTCGCTTGACCATCTCAAACACTCGGATCTGACCGGGCAGTACCCAGCGCGGCCTTCGGCAAGCTGGTCGATGTCTTTCCGGCCTCCTGCCGATTCGTCGACCCCAGTACCGGGCGGGTGAAACAAGAGCTTCTGGACCCACCCTTCGCACCCCAGGCCATGCGATCCGTCGCCGCGGCCAGGCAGATCCGAAAATAGGTGACACCCCATAGCCCATCTCGTTATACACAAGTCTGGGGACGCTGCAACATCAAAGAGTTACAGAATGTCTTCCGCCCAACCGTCGCGACCCGCAGGCGATGAAAATCTACGAGTTGCGAGTTCGCCTAAGCCGCGGAGGCGCCATTCAGTGGAGATGTGTGTAACGAGATGCCCATAGCCGCGTCATTGCCTCGCCACTGATCTGCTCGAGGCCGGCGACGGCATCGGAATAGCGCAAGAGTCGATAGATCACCACCCAGATCTATACGCGCCTATTGCAGCAGGGCCGATTCTCCCTGAGAAGCCCAATGACCAGCCTCGTCTACGGTCAGCCTTCGCTAGCGCGACCGGGTGCGGAGGACGCCCCGACGACGGCGGCACCCTGTTGATCACTTGCACATTGACTCGCCAGTGGCCCGGCGCCGATGGGGCCAGGCAACGATGAGCACACCCCGCTAGCGATGGCGTGAGGCGGGGCGCAACGCCGCAGCGTCGCGCAGGGTGCCGACTATCCCGGCCCCGTACCTACCTCGGTGGAATGGATAACCAGGGGCACGTACATCTCCGCGGCGCTGGTGCCACCGTGCACGCCGATCTGGGCGAAGTCGCTCTCCCCCAGCAGCCGGTCGACCACCACGCAGTTGTCCGCCGGCAGGAGGGTGTAGACGCCGATGCGCTCGGCCAGGCGCGGGTGGGGATCCCCCAGACCGAAGGCGCCGCGGCGCAAGAGCTCGCCGCTCTCGAGCACCGCGACCCGTCCCTCGAACCGCTCCTCCACCCGCCGGACGAACTCCTCGGCACGACCCGGCCAGGGGTAGGCGAAGGCGGCGCGACGCTCCCCGCTCAGGGGGAGCATGAGGCAATCCTCGAGCTCGGGGTGGCCGTCGAGGTGGAGCAGGCCATCGGGGTCGGTGTCGAGGAGGCCGTGATCGGCGATGATCAGCACCAGGGTGTCTGTGCCGCGGATGCGCCGCACGAAGTCGGCGATGGCGGCGTCCACCGCGTAGAGGTGCTCCGAGGCCTGCCGGCTGCCGATGCCGTGGACGTGGCAGAGGTGGTCGAAGAGGGGCCAATAGGCATAGATGCAGCGCCGCCTAGGGGCGGTGCCCTGCACCAGGTGGCGGATGCCCGCCAGGCACTCCGCCAGGCTGCTATAGTCGCGGATCTGCGCCCGCCCCCGATGGGCGAGGCTGTAGTCGGACTCGGCAATGGATCGCGGGGAGAGGATGAAGCTGTCCACCGCGAGCCGGTCGAACCAGGGCACATGGCCGAAGAGGGCCTGGGGATCGATGCCCGCCTGCTGGAGGCTCACCCCGCCGTAACGGGGCTCCCCGGGCAGCACCGCCAGGACGGCGCCCAGCTCCCGGAAGTACATGTGCCAACCGGTGAGGGCGTGCTGCTGGGGGGCATCCGCGGTGAGGAAGGTGGTCACCGCCGCCGCGGTGGTGGAGGGAAACACCGAGGTGAGCCGATGGGGCCCTTGCCCCCACAGCCAGGTGGCGGAGCCGGCGGCCTGGAGGTAGTCGAAGCCCAGTCCGTCGATGACCAGCAGCACCAGGTTGCGGTGTGTCGCTACCTGGACGGGATCCAGGACGCGCAAGGGCGCATAGCTCGAGGCCCGGCCACCCAGGCCCAGCTCGGCGGAGGCCATGAGGTTGACGATACTGCCGCCCCCGTAGTCTGGAAAGATCATCACACTTACTGCCCGTACTGCCACATCAGTCGCTTGTCATGGTAGCTGACCCAACCCCAGGAACCAAGGACGCTTCCGGAGAATCTCGCGGCTTGTGGAGCATTGTCGTTTGGCCCAGACTCGCCGAGAATGCAGCCAGGCCAGCGGCGCCGCCGCGAATTTGCCGACCGACTGGCGACGACCCGCCCGAACTTGACCGATCGAACAACCCCAATAGCGAGGAGGACACTATGTATCGAGTGTTGAGACCGCTGAGCGTGGCGGGTGCCGTAGCGGCGGCCCTGCTCACGGCCGACTGGGCTGCCGCCGACCCCGGCGACACCAGTACCCTGGCACCGATCCAGGTGGCCCAGACGACCTCCGGTGAGAAGGGCACCAAGGGGAAACAGGCCCCTGAAGAGAAGAAGTCCCCGGCGAAGGCGGCCACTACCCCCGAAAAGCCAGCAGCGGCCGCGGGTGCTGGCGCTGCCGTCGCCACCGCGCCGGCGGCGGCCGCCATCCCTCCCCCGCGCCCCTCTGAGGACCCGGCCGGGGTGCTGCGCGCCCTGATCGAGTCCTACGGCACGCCTTATCTCACGCAGAGCCAGCAGAACCTCATGATGATGCCGGACAACCCGGCCCTGTGGAC
>CAZFHV010000282.1:0-634 GCA_964519095.1 uncultured Chromatiaceae bacterium
CTCACCGGCCTGGGCAGGGCCTATGGGGCCCCCCTCAACTTCGTCGGCACCCACAACAGCCTCTACCGCAACGAGGGCGATGGCCGGTTCAGCGACGTCTCCGCCGCGGCGGGGATCGAGGTCAGCGACCCGGTCTCGGGCCTGCCGGTGGGCAAGGGCCTGGGGGTCGTCATCGTCGACTACGACCGCGACGGCTGGCCGGACCTGGTCGTGGCCAACGACACGGTGCGCAACTTCCTGTTCCACAACCGCCGGGACGGCACCTTCGAGGAGATGGGCGCCTTCGAGGGCATCGCCTACGACCGCAACGGCAAGGCCACCAGCGGGATGGGTATCGACGCCGCCTACTACCGCAACAGCGAGGATCTGGGGGTGGTGATCGGCAACTTCGCCAACGAAATGACCTCGCTGTTCGTCACCAGCGGCGGGCGGCCACCCTTCGCCGACGAGGCGGTGCTGGAGGGCATCGGGCCGGTCTCGCGCCTCGCCCTCACCTTCGGCGAGCTGTTCTTCGACTACGACCTCGACGGCCGCCTGGACCTGGTGCAGGCCAACGGCCACCTGGAGCACGAGATCAACCGGGTACAGCCGAGCCAGCACTACGCCCAGCCCGCCCAGTTGTTCTGGAACTGTG
>CAZFHV010000282.1:644-2911 GCA_964519095.1 uncultured Chromatiaceae bacterium
CTCCAGCGTTGCGGACATCGACGGCGACGGGGACCTGGATCTCCTCATCACCCAGAACGGCCGGCGACCCGCGCTCTTCCGCAACGACCAAAGCACCGGCCATCACTGGCTAAGGCTCAAGCTGGTGGGCAAGGTGCCCAACCGCGACGCCATCGGGGCGGAGGTGCTGCTCACCGCCGGGGGCGCCACCCAGCAGCGCTTGGTCACACCCGCCCATAGCTACCTCTCCCAGACGGAGCTGCCGCTGACCTTCGGGCTGGGGACCGCCACGGCGGTGGAGGGGCTTCGGATCCGCTGGCTGGACGGCAGCGAGCAGCGGGTGCAGCCCGCGGGGGTCGATCGCACCCTTATCATCGAGCAGGGCGCCCAGCCATGATTCCGGCGGCTCGGGACCCGCGGGGGGGCTGGGTTCTCGCGGTGCTGCTGAGCCTGACCGCGCCCGCCCCGCTGGCCGATGCGATCTCGGATCTTCCCGCTCCCTGGCGGGAACGGCTCCAGCCCATCCCGGAGGTGGACGTCTCGGGCGCCGAGCCCCTGGCCCGGCAGGCCATCCGGGAGGCACGGGAGACCCTCTCCGCGCGCCTCGCGACTCCGGGCACGGACCCGATCCTGCTCGCCAGCGGCTACGGTCAGCTCGGCGCCATCTACCAGTTGCATGAGGTGCAATCCGCCGCGGAGCGCTGCTATGCCAACGCCCGCCACCTCCAGCCCGACACCTTCCGCTGGCCCTACTATGGGGGCTACCTGGCCCTGCGTGCCGGCCATAGCGAGCAGGCCCTGGAGCAGTTTCGCGCCGCCCAAGCCCTGGGGCCGGACTATCCGCCGCTCCGCCTGCGCCTGGGGGAGGTCTGGATGGACAAGGGCGACTTTGCCCAGGCCCGGTCGCTGTTCGAGCAGACGGCCCAGGTGGAGGGGCTCCAGGCCGCCGCCCTCTACTATCTCGGCCAGCTCGATCTCCTGGACCGGCGGTTCGAGGCGGCGATCGAGCACTTCGAGCAGGCCCTGCGCCTCAACCCCCAGGCCGCCGAGGTCCACTATCCCCTCGCCCAGGCCTACCGGGCGCTGGGTCGCGACGCCCTCGCCCGGGAGCATTTGGGCCGGTTCCGCCTGCGCATCCCCACCGCCGAGGACCCGCTGCTCGACCAGCTCGAAGGGGCCCTCAAGCGATCCGTACCCCTGTTCGGACGGGGCATGCAGGCGATCTATGAGCGGGACCCTGGGAAGGCCGCGGAGCTGTTCGCCCACGGGCTTGCCGTGGACCCGGACAATGCCGCGGCGCGGGTCACCTACGCCCGCGCCCTCTACCTCTCGGGGGACCCCGCCGGGGCGGAACGGGAGCTCAGGGCCACCCTGGCCCGCCAGCCCGGTCGGGTGCTGGCCCACTTCCTCCTCGGGACCCTCGCGGAGGCGGCGGGCCGCGATGAGGAGGCGTCGGGTGCCTACCAAGAGACCCTGCGGCTCGATCCCGCCCACGCCGGGGCCCACTTCGCCCTCGGCAACCTGCTGTTCCGCCGGGGGGACTTCCCCGCCGCCACCCGGCACTACCAGGCGGCACTCGAGGCCGACCGGGACATCTTCCCCGCGCGCCTGCTCCGCCTGCTGGCCCTACGGCAGACGGGAGAGCCGGACGCCAGCTTGGCGGCCGCCCTGATCGCGGAGCTGGCCGGTCGGTCCCAGGACCCGGCCCTGCAGTATGCCCGGCTGCGCCTGCTGGCCCTGAGTCCCGACCCCGCCGTGCACAATCCCGCCGCTGCCCTCGAGCTCGCCACGGGGCTGGTGGCCCAGCAGCCATTCCCGCCGTTCCTGGAGGCCCTCGCCCTCGCCCAGGCCGCGGCTGGCTACTACGGCGAGGCGGCGGAGACCGCGGAGGGGCTCATCGCGGTCCTGGCCTGGATGGCCCCGCCCGCGGAACTCGAGCGGTTGCGCCGCGATGCCGACCGCTATCGCCAACAAACCCTCCCCGCGGAGGTCTGGCCGACGAACGATCCGTTCCTCAGACCGCCCCCCTTCGACCCGGCGGGTCCCTTCCGCGACTATCCGGCCGCGGTGCCTTTCTGAGGGATTCAGCGGACGCTGAGCGGACGGAAAGCCAAAAGGGCAAGATCCACCGCCTGACTCGGTTCATTGAGATCTCTGCTAGCACCCACGGCCGATACCGGGGGTTACTGAACCGCCCCGGAAACTGCGGCGGCTCGTTGTTGTGAGTCATGCGGCCATAGCAGACTCGGTGAGTTGGCGATAGTAATGCGGCTCGGCCTTGGCAGGTG
>CAZFHV010000283.1:0-2877 GCA_964519095.1 uncultured Chromatiaceae bacterium
GGCCGATGGCGTTGGACCCACCCCCCACGCAAGCCACCAGGGCATCGGGCAGGCGACCGGTCTTCTCTCTCATCTGATCGCGGGCCTCGCGGCCGATGATGGTCTGGAAGTCCCGCACCATGGCCGGATAGGGGTGGGGACCGGCGACGGTACCGATGATGTAGAAGGTCTGATCCACGTTGGTGACCCAGTCCCGCATCGCCTCGTTGAGGGCATCCTTGAGGGTGCGCGAGCCCGAGCGCACCGCCACCACCCGGGCCCCCAGCAGGCGCATGCGGTAGACGTTGGCCTCCTGGCGGGCCACGTCCACCTCGCCCATGTAGACGACGCACTCCAGCCCCAGCCGTGCCGCCACCGTCGCCGTGGCCACCCCGTGCTGGCCGGCGCCGGTCTCGGCGATGATGCGGGACTTGCCCATGCGCCGCGCCAGCAGGGCCTGGCCGATGGTGTTGTTCACCTTGTGGGCGCCGGTGTGGTTGAGATCCTCCCGCTTGAGGTAGATCTGGGCGCCACCCAGGGCGCGGCTCCAGCGCTCGGCGTGGTAGAGGGGCGAGGGGCGCCCCACGTAGTCCCGCAGGTCGGCGGCAAACTCCGCCAGGAACTCGGGGTCCTGGCGATAGCGCTCGTAGGCCCGGCGCAGCTCCTCCAGGGGCTGCATGAGGGTCTCGGGGACGAACATACCGCCGTAGGGCCCGAAATGGCCCCGCGCATCGGGGTACTGGGTGAAATCCTCAATCGCCATCGCCCTGCCTCACCTCGCGTAGGAAGGCCGCCATCTTCGCCGGGTCCTTGATGCCCTTGGCGGATTCCACCCCGCCGCTCACGTCCACCGCGTAGGGCCGCACGGCGCGAATCGCCCCCGCCACTGTCTCCGGGTTCAGCCCACCCGCAAGGATGATCTCCCTCCCCAGCTCGGGCGGGATGCGGCCCCAATCGAACCGCTGACCGGTCCCACCCGCCACCCCGGGCTGATAGGTGTCGAGTAGCAGCCCCGCCGCACCCGCGTAGCGGCGCCGCTCCGCCCAGAGGTCCACCCCCTCGCGCATGGGGATCGCCTTGATCCAGGGCCGCCCGTAGCGGGCGCAGGCCTCGGGGGGCTCCTCACCGTGGAACTGCAGGAGATCCAGCGGCACCTGATCGAGGACCCTGCGGACCTCGTCCTCGCTGGGGTCCACGAACAGCCCCACTACCGTGACGAAGGGCGGCAGGCCCCGCAGCACCGCCCGGGCCGCCGCCACACCGACCGCCCGGGGGCTCGGCGGGTAGAACACCAGACCGATGGCATCCGCCCCCAGCCGCGCCGCCTCCCGGGCGTCCTCGGCCCGGGTGAGGCCGCATATCTTAACCCGCGTGCGCATGGCCCCGGAAAATACCCCAAGCCCGCCTCATCACCAAGGCGTCCCCGCCGCGGGGAGACCAAATCGGTCCGGGTAGTCCACCTGGGTCAGATAGAGCCCCTGGGGCGGGGCGGTCACCCCACCCAGGGTGCGGTCGCGCAGCTCCAGCACCTCTCCTGCCCAGCCGACGGGCCGGTCGCCCTGGCCGATGGCAATCAGCACCCCGGCGATGTTGCGCACCATGTGGTGCAGAAAGCCGTTGGCGCCGATGCGCAGGCTGATGCGATCCCCCCGGCGCTCCAGCTCCAGGTAGTGCACCCGGCGAATGGGGCTCTTGGCCTGGCAGCCCAGGGCACGGTAGGAGGAGAAGTCGTGCTCGCCCACCAGCGCCCGGGCCGCCTCCGCCATGCGCCCCACCTCCAGGGGTCGGTGGATCCAGACCGCCCGATGCCGCTCCAGGCCCGAGCGGGCCGGGCGGTTGAGGATCTCGTAGCGGTAATGGCGGGCGACGGCGCTGAAGCGGGCGTGGAAGTCCTCCGCTACCGGTTGGGCCCAGCAGACACTCACCTCCGGGGGCAGATTGACGTTGCAGCCGAGCACCCAGGAGCGGGGGCTGCGCGGGGCCGGGCTGTCGAAATGGATCACCTGTCCCAGGGCGTGCACCCCCGCATCCGTGCGACCCGCGCACTGGACCCGCACCGGATGGTCCGCAACCCGCCCCAGGGCCGCCTCGATGCTGGCCTGCACCGTGGGCGCCCCCTTCTGGAGCTGCCAGCCCGCGAAGGCGCTGCCGTCGTACTCGATGCCCAGGGCCCAGCGCATGAGGATCAGTCAGGGAGATTGGAGTAGACGACGGGGGTCAGGAGAAAGGGGAAGAGCGGTCCCCATCGGGGGGCCATTCTGGGCCTGCGAAAACGAAAACAGCCGCACGGGGCGGCTGCTTTGTGGGGATCTTGGAGCGGGAAACGAGACTCGAACTCGCGACCCCAACCTTGGCAAGGTTGTGCTCTACCAACTGAGCTATTCCCGCAGAGCGCCTCGCTATTGTAGGGGGGGTTGGTCCCTTGTCAACCCCCGCCCTTCCCCGTCCGCCAGGGTGCTGGAGCGGCTCGGAGAGCCCACCAGATCCGGCCAGGCGAGGCGCAGGTAGATCACCATGGACCAGAGGGTCAACACGGCCGCCAGATACAAGAGGACCAGTCCGATCTCGTAAATCGGCAGGCTGAGCAGGGGGTTACGGAAGATCAGCAGGGTGATGGCCACCATCTGGGCGCCGGTCTTGAACTTGCCCACCGCGGAGACCGCCACCCGCGAGCGGGCACCCAACTCCGACATCCATTCGCGCAGGGCCGAGACGGTGATCTCCCGGCAGATGATCACCGCCGCCGGCAGGGCGAGCAGGGGTGAAGGCTCCGCCTCCACCAGCAGCACCAGGGCCACCGCCACCATCAGCTTGTCCGCTACCGGGTCGAGAAAGGCTCCGAGGGGGGACACCTGCCCCCAGCGGCGGGCCAGGTAGCCATCCATCCAGTCCGTCACC
>CAZFHV010000284.1:0-2861 GCA_964519095.1 uncultured Chromatiaceae bacterium
GTATCCGCTGCTGTCGCTCATCGACACCCCCGCAGAGCTGCGCCAGTTGAGCGAGGCCCAGCTGCCGAAACTGGCCGCGGAGCTGCGGGAGCTCCTGATCGAGAGTGTCTCGCGTACCGGCGGTCACCTGGCGGCGGGGCTCGGGGTGGTGGAGCTCACGGTGGCCTTACACTACGTCTTCAACACGCCGGAGGACCGGTTGGTTTGGGACGTGGGCCACCAGGCCTATCCCCACAAGATCCTCACCGGCCGACGTGACCGCATGGGGACCCTGCGCCAGAAAGGGGGCCTGTCGGGCTTTCCGCGCCGCGAGGAGAGCCCCTACGACACCTTCGGCGTGGGCCATTCCAGCACCTCCATCAGCGCCGCCCTGGGGATGGCGATCGCGACCCGGGAGCGCCACCTGCGGCGCCAGGTGGTGGCGGTGATCGGGGATGGGGCCCTGGGCGCGGGTATGGCCTTCGAGGCCCTCAACCACGCCGGGGCCCTGGATATCGACCTGCTGGTGATCCTCAACGACAACGACATGTCCATCTCCCCCCCCGTGGGGGCGGTGAGCGGCTATCTCTCCCGCATCCTCTCCAGCTCCCTCTACACCAGCGTGCGGGAGGGCGGCAAATCGGCCCTCAGCCGCCTGCCCCAGCTCCGGGAGTTCGTGGGGCGCTGGGAGGAGCACATGAAGGGCATGCTCATGCCCGGCACCCTGTTCGAGGAGCTGGGCTTCAACTACATCGGCCCCATCGACGGTCACGACCTCTCGATCCTGGTCCCCACGCTCCAGAACATGCAGGAGATGCGCGGGCCCCGGCTGCTCCACGTGGTCACCCGCAAGGGCAAGGGCTATCACCCGGCGGAGGGGCAGCCCATCACCTATCACGGGGTCTCGCCCTTCGACCCCAGCACCGGCAAGATGCAGCCGAAGCCCCAGGCGGGGAAGACCTACACGACGGTGTTCGGGGACTGGCTGTGCGACGCGGCGGCGCGCGATCCCCGCCTGATCGGCATCACCCCCGCCATGTGCGAGGGCTCGGGCCTCACCGACTTTGCCAAGCGCTTCCCCGATCGCTACTTCGACGTGGGTATCGCCGAGCAGCACGCCCTCACCCTGGCCGCCGGCATGGCCTGCGAGGGGCTCAAGCCGGTGGTGGCCATCTACTCCACCTTCCTGCAGCGGGCCTACGACCAGCTTATTCACGACATCTGTCTGCAGAACCTGGACGTCACGCTGGCGGTGGACCGGGCGGGCCTGGTGGGGCAGGATGGGGCCACCCACGCGGGCAGCTTCGACCTGAGCTTCTGTCGGCCCATCCCCAACCTGCTCATCCTGGCCCCTTCGGACGAGGCCCAGTCCCGGGCGATGCTCCAGACGGCCTACGAGCACCCCGGCCCCGCCCTGGTACGCTATCCGCGGGGGACCGGACCGGGGGCGGCCATCCCCGCCGACCTCACCACCCTGCCGATCGGCAAGGGTGTGGTGCGCCGTGAGGGGCAGGGGGTGGCCCTGCTGGCCTTCGGCGCCCCCCTCGCCGTGGCCTTGGAGGTGGGGGAGGCCCTGGACGCCACCGTGGCCGACATGCGCTTCGTCAAGCCCCTGGATGGGGAGCTGGTCGGGTCCATGGCCCAGGGCCACCGGCTGGTGGTGACCCTTGAGGAGAACGCGGTCGCCGGTGGGGCAGGGGCGGCGGTAGCGGAATGGCTCTCTGCCCAGGGCTGGGGCGGGCGCATCCTGCACCTGGGCCTCCCCGACCGTTTCATCAAGCACGCCACCCCCCAGCAGCAGCTCGCCGAGGCCGGCCTCGACGGGCTAGGGGTGCGGCGGGCCATCGAGGCGGCCCTTGCCGCGCTCTGATCTCCGCCGTCCGTGCTCCAGGTCCAGCCCATCCCCGCCTTCGAGGACAACTACATCTGGCTCCTCCACCGGGAGGGCTGGGCCTCGGCGGTGGTGGTGGACCCGGGGGACGAGGACCCGGTACTGGAGCGCCTGGAGGCCCTGGGCCTGGGATTGGAGGCGGTGCTGATCACCCATCACCACGGGGACCACACCGGCGGGATCGAGGGCCTGGCGGCGGCGTTTCCGGGGCTGCGGGTCTACGGTCCCGGGGATCGGCGTATCCCTGGCCTCACCCATGGGGTGGGCGAGGGCGACCGGGTCGAGATCCTGGGGGACGGCGTGGGATTGGAGGTGCTGGCGGTGCCGGGGCATACCCGCAGCCACGTCGCCTACCAGGGGGCGGGCTGCCTCTTCCCCGGGGACACCCTGTTCTCAGCCGGATGCGGGCGGGTGTTCGACGGGACCTTCGCCGATCTGGCGGCCTCTCTGCGGCGCATCGCCGCCCTGCCGCCAGAGACCCAGATCTACTGCGCCCACGAGTACAGCCTCGCCAACCTGGGCTTCGCCCGCTGGGTGGAGCCCCAGAGCCCCGCCCTGGCGGCTCGTCTCGAGCAGGTACAAGGGCTTCGCCAGGCCGGCCGGCCCACCCTCCCCGTCCCTCTGGCGCTGGAGTTGGCCACCAACCCCTTCCTCCGCACCGGGGTCCCGGCGGTGATCGCCGCCGCCGAGGGGCGCGCCGGTCAGCGCCTTCCCGACCCCACGGCGGTCTTCACCACCCTGCGCCGCTGGAAGGACCAGGCCTACGACTAGCAGTGAGTCGGACTTGACCCTTGCGATTGCCGGTCACGGAGCACCGAAGGGTCAATTGTTTCGCAAGAGAGGCAGTTTCGCGGCGAAACGCAAAATTTGCTCCCTTTTGGAACCGCTGATCAATGACAGGCCGCGTCGCTCCGAGGCTACATTCGTTGAACCCAAATTCCTCTGTTACCCCGCCTCCCAAGCCAAGGAGGGCCGGGGCAAGGCGATGGGT
>CAZFHV010000285.1:0-2859 GCA_964519095.1 uncultured Chromatiaceae bacterium
CCCCTTAAAGCGCCCACAATGGGGTCGGCGGCGTGGCCAAACCATGTGTCGCGCTACATGATTCGGGGCATCGGCGTGGAGGTCGACTCTCAGTGCGCCAACTGCACCGCCGTCAACCCCCGGCCTCAATCCCTCATTCGAGCGGCGCCCACCCGGGGTGCTCGAAATAGCGGCCGTAGTCGTTCAGCGCCGCGACCGCGCGGTGAGCAGCCGCCGCCGGTGTGCCCGGGGCCTTGCCCTGCAGGACCTCGCTGGCGGCGAGCAGCTCCGCGATCAGCTGGTGCAGCACCCGATCGGCCCAAGGCTCGAGTTTGCACTCGGTTAAGATCCTGGCAACCTCCGCATGCACCTTGGCACCCAGGGCCCTGTAGTCCTCGGCCGACAACTTGCCTGCACGGATTTCCGCGAGCGACTCGCTGAAGGCGCCACGCATGGCCTCCATTCCCTTGCGCAGCGGGGCGTCCGTGGCCCACTTGCGGCCCTGATCCAGCTCGAGCCCGGCCGGCGGCTGCTGGCTCGGTTCCTCGTGGCGATGATCGACGGCGCCGAGAGGGCTGCCCGCGAGCAGGAGCAGGAACCCCAAGATCGGGGCAAGCTTGCGACGAAACTTTTTCATGGCACCTCCTCGTCAGGTTGGGGATTCGCCCGCGAGCAGGCTGCCG
Source organism: uncultured Chromatiaceae bacterium (assembly GCA_964519095.1). Taxonomy (GTDB): domain Bacteria; phylum Pseudomonadota; class Gammaproteobacteria; order Chromatiales; family Chromatiaceae; genus JAEHCY01. Next base: position 663 of record CAZFHV010000285.1, read on the forward strand.
AGCAGGCCAGGGCGCGGGACGAGGTCGGCGAGCGTGTAGGCATCGAGACTCGCGTAGAGGGCATCGAGGCCCTCCACCAGGATCCCCGTCAGCCGGCACACCGGCGCGATCCGGCAGGCGTTCGCCTCCGGTGACAGGCACTCCACGATGGCGGCGCTGCCTTCGGTGGTCCGCAGCACCTGGCCGAGCCGGACCTCGTGGGGCTCGCGCGCCAGCCGCACGCCACCCCCTTTCCCGCGGATGGCATCCACCACCCCAGAGCGCCCCAACTTATGAACCACCTTGGTGAGGTGGTTCTCGGAGATGCCGTATGCGGCGGCAATCTCCGGGATGGTCGCCAGGCGCTTGGGCTCGAGCGCCAGGTACATGAGCACCCGCAGGCTGTAGTCGGAGAAGCTGGTCAGGCGCATGGCGTTAAAGCTGCATCGGAAATATTGCTTATGGGTCGGCGCAAGGGTAACATAAAGTCGCATCCTGTATACAGCTTTCAACACCGACATGTCGAACAGCGACCGATCCGCGAGACTCCAACGCCTGAACCAGCCCCGCGGGGCCCGGCCATGAGGCGCCGGCCCGCCCTGCGCGAGCTCTCGCGGGAGCACCATGGGGCACTGGTGCTGGCGTTGCGCATCAGCAAGGCCGACGATCGGGGCACCCAGTCCCTGCTGACGTCGGTACCGGAGCTCTTCGCCCGCGAGCTCGAGCCCCACTTCCAGGCGGAGGAGAAGGGGCTGCTGCCCCGCCTCGCGGAGGCCGGTGGCCAGGCCCTGGTGGAGCGCACCCTCGAGGAGCATCGGGAGATGCGGGAGCTGGTCAGCCGGATCGCGGCCGGAGACGGCGCGAGCCTCAAGACCTTCGGCCTGGCCCTCCGCGCCCACGCGCGCTTCGAGGAGCGGGAGCTCTTCCCCGCTGCCGAGGCCCTGCTGCCCGCCGCCTATCTCGATGCGGAGCCCCCCGCGACTCCTCCCACGTGCGTCATGGTGGGGGAGTGACGGGGCAAGATGGTCAAGCTCGATCTATAGTGCAGCCACCCCCGGTAAACCTGTGAGCTGGAGTAGTCATTTCACCTCCAGGTACAAGTCGCGGGCCATCCGATGGAGTGGCCCGGGGGTAAGGTCTTGAAATCACGCCCTCTGACAGAGAGGACTACACCGCTACCGCCAGAACTCTGCCGGCCCACCGCTCGGCTCCGGGTCTGAAGCAGAACGCGGGCAGCACACTCTTCCGACGGCGCCTTTTCCTTTCCCCCTAGCCGTCACCGTCCTACTGATTCCACGATCCCCTCCAACCGCTGTTTCAGATACGTCAACCGCTTCACCGACCCCACCCGCTTCACCGCGATAGCCAGTGCCCTCACCAGGCCGATCACCACCACCAGCCGCCGGCCGCGGGTCACCGCGGTGTAGAGGAGGTTGCGCTCCAGGAGCTGGTAGTGCTGGGTGGCAAGGGGGACGACCACCGCCGGGTACTCCGAGCCCTGGCTCTTGTGTGCCGTGGTGGCATAGGCGAGTGAGATCTCATCGAGCTCCCCGTAGGCGTAATCCACGTTTCGGCGATCGAAGTCGATCTCAACCGTGCCTTCCTCTTCATTGATGCGCAGGATGCAGCCGATGTCGCGGTTGAACACCTCCTTGTCGTAGTCGTTCTCGGTCTGGATCACCTTGTCCCCGGGGGCATAGGTCCAGCCGAAACGGCGGGGGGTGCGCTCGGTGACCACCTCGAGAAGTCTCTGCCCGATCGCCTCGGGGGTCTCGGCGGGGATGACGTGGAAGTCGTTCTCGGGGTCCGGGGGCTCCGGCCGCTGGGGATCTGGTGGAGGCTCGGCTGTCGAGCCGCTCGCCCCCAATAGTGTTGAGATTACGATCGGTGGGTTGAGCTGATGCTTCAAGTTCAGCGGCTCACCTCGGCGGCGCACGTGGAAGTTGCTCATCTTGCGCTTCACGCCTCTCGGGTTGAGCCGACCACGACTGCTATGACATCGACCTCGAGCGATTTCCTCGAGCAGTTCGGCTCGCCAGGATTTCAGCCGCTCAGGGGGGAAGGGCTGCGGCTTGCGGCATCTTGCGCTTGATCACGCGTACCGCCTGCACGAAGCTCAACCGATCGGGGTCGAGCCGTCGTTGCCACGCGGCCTGTTCCATTGAAGGAGCACCGGAAGCGGAAGCGAGTGCGACGCCCCCCGCGTAGCCGTAGATAC
>CAZFHV010000286.1:0-2778 GCA_964519095.1 uncultured Chromatiaceae bacterium
GGTCCCCTTCACGCCGGGCCGCATGGACGCCTCGCAGGCGCAGACCGATGTGGACTCCTTCGCCGTGCTCGAACCCCTCGCCGATGGCTTTCGCAACTACCTCCAGGGCAAGTTCTCGGTCCCGGCCGAGGAGCTGCTGGTGGATCGGGCGCAACTGCTGACGCTCACCGCACCGGAAATGACGGTGCTCTTGGGGGGCCTGCGCGTCCTCGGTGCCAACGCCGGCCCATCCCGCCACGGCGTCTTCACCCAGCGCCCCGGTGCGCTGACCAACGACTTCTTCGTGAACCTGCTCGACATGAGCACGGCGTGGAAGGCGGTTTCCCAGGACGGGGACCTGTTCGAAGGGCGCGACCGAAAGACCGGCGCCCTCAAGTGGACTGCCACCCGAGTCGATCTGATCTTCGGCTCCAACTCCCAGTTGCGGGCCCTGGCGGAGGTCTATGCAAGCTCCGATGCCCAAGAGAAGCTGGTCCATGACTTCGTCGCTGCCTGGGACAAGGTGATGAACCTGGACCGCTTCGATCGGGCGTGACCCTCAGAGGCTCGCGGTAAGGGGCATCCAGCCCCGAGGAGCAGGCGCGGGCGGCGCCAACCGCCCGCGCCGCCGCCCCGAGCTGCATCCCTCAACCGGCCAGCTTGGCGGCGATTCGGGCCACGTGCTGGCCCTGGAAACGCGCCATGGCCAGCTCCTTGGCGCTTGGTTGGCGCGATCCGTCCGCCCCGGCGATGGTGCCCGCGCCGTAGGGCGAGCCGCCCTTGAGCTCCGAGGTGTCGGCCAGATCCGCACAGGCATAGGGCAGCCCCACGATCACCATGCCGTGGTGGGCCAGAGTGTGCCAGAAGGAGGTGGTGGTGGTCTCGTTGCCCCCGCCCGTACCCGTGGAGGTGAACACGCTCCCCACCTTACCCACCAGGGCCCCGTTGACCCAGAGTCCGCCGGTCTGGTCGAGGAAGTTGCGCATCTGGGCCGCCATGTTGCCGAAGCGGGTGGGAGTGCCAAACAGGATGGCATCGTAGTCCCCCAGCTCCCCGGGTGCGGCAAGAGGCGCCGCCTGGTCGAGCTTGAAGCCGCTCTTGCTCGCCACCGCCTCGGGGACCAGCTCGGGGACCCGCTTGAGGGTCACCTCCGCCCCCGTACTGCGCGCACCTTCGGCCACCGCTTGGGCCAGGGTCTCGATGTGGCCATAGCTCGAGTAGTAGAGAACCAGGATCTTGGTCATGGGAAGGCTCCGCTTGGGTTCTGTGAAGAAAGGTTGGATCCCATCCGGCTCCCGCTGCCCACCGGGCGCCGCACTTGCTGGGGAGAAGACCCGATCTCAGGGCAGATCGAACAGCAGCACCTCGGCCGAGGGATCGGCCTCGATGCGCACCTCCTCGCCCGCACCGAGGTGTGCCCCATCCCCGCCCCCGAGTGGCTGGCCGTTGAGCAGGACCCGCCCGCGGGCGACGTGGACATAGGTTTGCCGCGCGGCGGCCGGCCGGTGGGCCACCGCCTCGCCCGCATCCAGTATGCTGGTGTAGAGCAAGGCATCCTGGTGGGCGGCGATGGACCCCTCACGTCCATCGGGGGAGACCAGCAGGCAGAGCCTGCCCCGCCGCGCTGCCTCGGGAAAATGCCGCTGGGCGTAACCGGGAGCCACCCCCTGGCGATTGGGCTGCAACCAGATCTGCAGGAAATGCACCGGCTCCGTCGCCGAGGGGTTGAGCTCACTGTGCTGCACCCCGGTACCGGCGCTCATGCGCTGGATATCGCCGGGGCGGATGACCGAGCCGTTGCCCAGGCTGTCACGGTGCTCCAGGGCACCGGAGAGGACCAGGCTGACGATCTCCATGTCCCGGTGGCCATGGCGCCCAAAGCCCTGACCGGGCTGGACCTGGTCTTCATTGAGCACGCGCAGGTTGGAAACGCCCAGGTGCTCGGGGTCGTGATACTCGCCAAAGGAAAAGCTGTGGTGGCTCTGCAGCCAGCCCTGGTTGGAGTGGCCGCGCTCGGCGGCGGGTCGGAGCCTCATCCTCGTTGTTCTCTAGTCAGTGGGTTTGGCTGAAAATATAGGGTTTCACTGGGTAGGGAACAACAGGAGGAAATGGGAAACACCGTTGCGCCAAACGCGACAATGACGCTGGAGCACAACCATGGACGATCTGGAAGTCTACGTGGCCGTGGTGGATGCGGCGGGCTTCTCCGCCGCTGCCGATCGGCTGGGGATGTCGGTGACCGCTGTCAGCCGACGGGTACAGGCGCTCGAGAAGCGCCTCGGCACCCGGCTACTCCACCGTAGCACCCAGCGCATCAGCCTCACCGAGGCCGGGGAGCTCTACCATCGGGAGGTACGCCGGTTGCTCGGGGATCTCGGCCGGATCGAGGCCCATCTGTCCCAGCTCGCCAGCGAGCCCCGCGGGCAGCTACGCATTGCCGTCCCCATGTCCTTCGGCACCTTGCGCCTGGTCCGCGAGGTGGCCTCTTTTGCCCGCACCCGGAGATCCAGGTGCAGATGCAGCTCGATGACCGCTGCGTGGACATCCTCGAGGAGGGCTTCGACCTGGCCCTGCGCATCGGCAATCCCCAAAGCTGCTGTCTGGTGGCTCGCCACCTCATGCCCATCGAGCGCTGGGTCTGTGCCGCCCCGGCTTATCCGGCGGAGCGGGGGACGCCCCGCACACCCGCGGAGCTGCTCGCCCACGACTGTCCGCGCTACAACAACCTGAGCGCCCGCGAGGAGTGGACCTTCGGCGGACCCGAGGGGACCCAGACCATCGAGGTCCAGGGCCGCTTCT
>CAZFHV010000287.1:0-2752 GCA_964519095.1 uncultured Chromatiaceae bacterium
GCCTCCGGGTCGCTCTCCAGCCGATCGATCTGGTCCTCCTTGGGGGAGGTGAAGGGATGGTGCAGGGCCGACCAGCGGTGCTCCCGCTCGTCCCACTCGAACATGGGAAAGTCCACGACCCACAGGGGCCACCAGCCCGCCGCCACCAGACCCCGGTCCTGGCCAAGGCGCGTGCGTAGCGCCCCCATGGACTCATTGACCACCTTGGCCTTGTCGGCCCCGAAGAAGATCAGGTCCCCGTCCTGGGCACCGGTCCGCTCCATGATGCCGTCCACCGCCCCGTCGGGGAGGAACTTGAGGATGGGCGATTGGAGCCCCTCGCGACCCTTGCTCGACCAGTCGTTCACCTTGATGTAGGCCAGCCCCTTGGCCCCGTAGATGCCCACGAAGCGGGCGTAGTCGTCGAGCTCCTTGCGGCTGAGCTCCCCGCCCTGGGGCAGGCGCAGCGCGGCGATGCGCCCCTTGGGGTCGTTGGCGGGGCCCGAGAAGACCTTGAAGTCCACCTCCCGCATCAGGTCCGCCACGTCCACCAGCTCCAGGGGGATGCGCAGGTCCGGGCGGTCGGTGCCGAAGCGGCGCACCGCCTCCGCGTAGCTCAGGCGCGGGAAGGGGTCCGGCAGGGCCTCGCCCAGCACCTCCTGGAACAGCCGGCGGATCATGGCCTCCATGATCCCCATCAGCTCGTCCTCGGTGAGGAAGGACACCTCGATGTCGAGCTGGGTGAACTCGGGCTGGCGATCCGCGCGCAGGTCCTCGTCGCGGAAGCAGCGGGCGATCTGGTAGTAGCGGTCCATGCCCGCCATCATCAGGAGCTGCTTGAAGAGCTGGGGCGACTGGGGCAGGGCGTAGAAGTGCCCGGGATTGACCCGGCTCGGCACCAGGTAGTCGCGGGCCCCCTCCGGGGTGGCCTTGGTCAGAATGGGCGTCTCGATGTCGAGAAACCCCTGCTCGTCGAGGAAGCTGCGCAGCACCCGGGTGACCTTGGCGCGGGTGCGCAGGCGCCGCTGCATCTCCGGGCGGCGTAGGTCGATGTAGCGATAGCGCAGCCGCACCTCCTCGGAGGCCTCCTGGATGTGGGCGTCGAGGTGCAGCGGCGGGGTCTCGGCGCGGTTGAGGATGCTCAGGTCACGCCCCTCGACCTCGACCATCCCCGTGGGGAGGTCCGGGTTCTCCGTCCCCGCCGGCCGGCGGCGCACCCGTCCCTTGACCTGCACCACGTACTCGCTGCGCACCTGCTCCGCCCGGGAGAAGGCCTGGGGAAGGTCGGGGTCGAACACCACCTGGACGTGCCCCTCACGATCCCGCAGGTCGATGAAGATCACCCCACCGTGGTCGCGGCGGCGGTTGACCCAGCCGTAGAGCGCCACCTCCTGACCCTCGTGGCTCAAGTTGAGCTCGCCGCAATAATGACTGCGCATGGTGCCCTGGTACCCCCATCGAACCTGTCGAGACCAATCCGGCCGGGGCCGGAAAAACAGGGCATGCTAGCGAGTCGGACTGGCGGATACAACCGGACCGGGGGCGCTTGCCGGGGGGCACGCCCCTCGGGATCGCCGCGGTCTACCAGCCCTTGGTTACGCCGCCGGTGACAGCTCGATTACCATATCCCCATGAGCATCGACCTCGGTGTCCTCATGGACCCCATCGGGTCCATCAAGATCCGCAAGGACAGCTCCTTCGCCATGCTGCTGGCGGCCCAGCGGCGGGGCTGGCGGCTGTGGTATCTGGAGCAGCGCGATCTCCTCGCCGATGGGGACCAGACCCTGGGGCGGATGCGCCAGCTCGAGGTGGTGGACGACCCGGCGGGCTGGTACCGATTCCCCGGCGAGCGCACCGCGCCCCTCGCCGACCTGCCGGTGCTGCTGATGCGCAAGGACCCCCCCTTCGATGTGGAATACATCTACACCACCCACCTATTGGAGCGGGCCGAGCGCCGGGGCTGCCTGGTGGTCAACCGCCCCCAGAGCCTGCGCGACTGCAACGAGAAGCTCTTCACCCTGCAGTTCCCCCACTGCTGCCCCCCCACGCGGGTGAGCCGCCGCGCCGAGGATCTGCGGGCCTTCCTGGCGGAGCAGGGAGAGGGGGTCCTCAAGCCGCTGGGCAGCATGGGGGGGGAGTCGGTTTTCCGCGTCCGCGCCGACGACCCCAACCTGAGCGTCATCATCGAGACCCTCACCGCCCAGGGGCGACAGTTCATCATGGCGCAACGCTATCTCCCGGAGATCGCCCAAGGGGACAAGCGCATCCTGATGCTGGACGGGGAGCCGGTGCCCTATGCACTGGCTCGCATACCGGCGCCGGGGGAGACCCGCGGCAACCTGGCGGCGGGTGGCCGCGGGGAGGGCCGCCCCCTCAGCGAGCGGGACCGCTGGATCGCCGCCCAGGTGGGCCCCGAGCTGAGGCGGCGCGGTATCCTCTTCGCGGGCCTGGACGTGATCGGGGACTTCCTCACCGAGATCAACATCACCAGCCCCACCTGCATCCGCGAGCTGGACGCCCAGTTCGGCCTGGACATCGCCGGGGATCTGATGCGGGTGATCGAGACCCGGCTCCGGGGATGAGAGGCCCCCTCCCCTTCCTCGGTACCCTGGGGTTGCTCCTGGCGCTCGGCCTGTCGGGCTGCAGCAAGGAATCACCCATTCGCACCAGCCGGTTCGAGGCCTTCGATACCTCCATCGACCTCAGCCTCGTGGGGGTGGACGAGGAGAAGGCCCGCAGGATCGGCACCGAGCTCAGCGGCGACTTCCGGGAC
>CAZFHV010000288.1:0-2739 GCA_964519095.1 uncultured Chromatiaceae bacterium
CGATGGACGCTTTGCCGAGCGACTCGAGGAGGTACGGCTCTTCGATGGAAGGTCCCTGCCTGCGCACCTCAAGGGGGGGTTGCTGCGGGAATGGGAGCGGCTCAAGGGGGTGAGTGCCCAGCTCAAGGGATTGGAAGCGGCGATTGGCGAGCAGATCAAGGCCTCTGCTCCCCTGCCCACTGCCCCTGGCGAGCCTGCTATCCCTGCGGGGCCACTCGGGGCCGTGCATACCCTGATGGGGCTCTGTGGGATGGGCCCGGTGGGGGCCACCACCCTGGTGATGGAGATCTTCGGCTGGCGGGCGATGGCCGAGCGGCGTCAGCTCGGGAGTCTCGCGGGGTTGGTGCCCGCCCCCTACCAAAGTGGCAGCCAGGGCAGGGATCAAGGCATCAGCAAGGCGGGCAACCGCCGGGTGCGGGCCCTGTTGGTCCAGCTCGCCTGGTTGTGGCTGCGCTACCAGCCCCACAGCAAGCTCAGCCTCTGGTTTGGGGAGCGCTTCGGTGGGGGCAGCAAGCGGCTGCGGCGCATCGGCATCGTGGCGGTGGCGCGGCGGTTGCTGATCGATCTGTGGCGCTTCATCGAGACGGGCACACTGCCCCCGGGCGCCCAGCTCAAGGCCGGCTAGGTGCAGCCAAGGCAGCACTGCAGAGACTGAGCGATCTCCCAGGGTGAGCACGCCCGTAGCCCAACCGGGCTGCTAAACAGCCGATTTCGTAGAAGGGGCGTGCTCTTCGCGGGGTGTCATCGGCGCCGAGGGGCGCATGCGAAGATAGGGTGACCGGGGGCAGTGAACCGGCACGGATAGAAGGTGGTCGAGGTACCGATGGGTACCCGCCCTGATCGACACCCGACCCGGAGTCGTCTCGCAACCCAAGCGCTGCCGCAGCACCGAGAGTCGGCAAGGCATTGCCCGGTGGCTTGGTATGAACACCACAGATATCCAGCCCTCGCCAAGGCAGGGGTGACAACAATGACTTGACCCAATCACTCACCAACCAACGCCCTGGGGTTGACAGCTGGGGCCTCATAGAAGGTTGGACTTTAGTCCGACACATTCGAGGACAAAGACAATTCAGCGCAGCGTCGGGCTCATGCTTCGACTGCGCTCAGCACAAGTGCCCCTACCCACACCAGCCCCCTTTAGGTCGGACTGTAGGTCGGACTTTAGTCCGACAGCCGAGGAAAACGGCCATTCAGCGCAGCATCGGGCTCATGCTTCGACTGCGCTCAGCACAAGTGCCCGACCCACACCGGCCCCCCGTAGGTCGGACTTTCGTCCGACATCCAAGGGCAACGTCAATTCAAGGCTGTAGGCGCTGGCTTGCCAGCGCTGGGGGGGCGAGGCAAAGCGCGGGCGAGCCCGCGCCCACCCCACCCCGGCTCGGCATCGCCGCGGTGCGACGAGCAGGGGCCCCGGTCACCTGATCTCTTGTCCCGGGCAGGGTTTCCGCTATGCTGCCCCTGTCGGCTCCTCGAAGCCCCGGAGGTCAGGTGACGATGAGACCAGAACCCGATTCGCCCCACCGGGAAACCCCGCCACGCGCGCCCCTGAGCTTTCGCGTCGGGGTCGTCGGCCATCGGCCCAATCGGCTCAAGGGGGCGGAGCTTGCGCTGCTCGCCGAGCGGCTGCATGAGGTGCTGGATCAGGTGGGCAGCGCGGTGCGGGAGCTCCAGCGCACCCCCCGGCGCTCTGTGCGGACACCCCGGCGACCCTGCGGGCGGTAACCTCCCTGGCGGAGGGGGCGGATCGCCTCTTTGCCACCGAGGCCCTCGCCCTGGGGTACTCGCTGTGCTGCCCGCTGCCCTTTCCCCAGGCGGGGCTGGAGGGGGACTTCGAGCCACCCAGGTCGCTGCAGGCAGGGTCGATGGAGGAGTTCAGGGGGCTGCTGGAGCGGGCGCGCGCCGGTGCCGGCCTGGTGCTCTATGATCTAGACGGGGACCGGGGCAGGGCATCGGGGGTCTACGCGGCGGCGGCCTCGGTCCTGCTCAGCCAGTCCGATCTGCTGATCGTGGTCTGGGACGGCGGTCCCTCGGCCGGGTCCGGGGGTACGGTGGCGAGCCTCCAGCAGGCCCTGGAGGATGGGGTCCCGGTGGTCTGGATCGATGCCCGTGCCTCCCACCCCTGTCGGCTGCTGCGCAGCCCCGCGGACCTCGCCGCCACGGCGGAGGCTAGCCCCGCGGAGCCGCCCAGGCTCGGGCCCGACCGGGAGGGCTTGCGGGCGGCGGTGCACGAGATCCTCGACCTGCCGGACCCGGAGCTGAGGGGGCCGCACGGGGACGAAGACGGGGCCGCCGCCCACTGCGAGCGCTACTTCAAAGAACGGCGGCCGCGCTGGAACTGCGCGGTCGCCTGGCGGCTATTCCGCCAGTTGCACGGGAAAGGACGGCTGGCGCTGCCTTCCTGTGGGGTGGCGCCGTTCGAGGAGTCCGTCGCCGACGAGTGGCCCCGCACCGAGGACGTCGGCGGTTGGGCGAACGGTCAGCTTGCCGACCACTACGCCTGGGCGGGCAAGCTGGCGGGCCTCTACGCCGACGCCTACCGCAGCACCTTCCTGCTCGGCTATACCCTGGCCGCGGTGGCGGTGCTGCTGGCGCTGCTGCCCGCGACCCTGGGCGCCTACCTGGAGGTGCCGTGGCTCGAGACGGCCTGCGTCATCGGCGAGCTGGTGGTCATCCTGACCATCCTCCGGAGAGTCGCCATTTTTCGTGAATCCTGAAATGGGTCCGATCCGATTTCAG
>CAZFHV010000289.1:0-2735 GCA_964519095.1 uncultured Chromatiaceae bacterium
CCCGAGACCCGCAGGATCCCCACCCCGCCGTAGCCGGGCGGCGTGGCGATGGCGGCGATGGTATCCCCGGGCATTCAGCGGGGCGGGCGGTCCTCGCTCACTTGGCGCCACCCTCCACGCGCTTGGTGATCATCCACTGCTGGGCGATGGAGAGGAGGTTGTTGACCACCCAGTAGAGCACCAGACCGGCGGGGAAGAAGGCGAAGAACACCGTGAACACGATGGGCAGGCTCAGCATGACCTTGGCCTGCACCGGGTCCACCGGGGCGGGATTGAGCTTCTGCTGGATGAACATCGAGACGCCCATCACCAAGGGCAGCACGTAATAGGGGTCCGGTGCCGAGAGGTTGTTGATCCAGAGGGCGAAGGGGGCTTGGCGCAACTCCACGCTCTCGAGCAGCACCCAGTACAGGGCGATGAACACCGGGATCTGCACTACGATGGGTAGGCAGCCACCGAGGGGGTTGATCTTCTCCTTCTTGTAGATCTCCATCATGGCCTGGTTGAGGCGCTGGCGGTCGTCGCCGTACTTATCCTTGAGGGCATGGAGGCGCGGGGTGAGCTTGCGCATGTTCGCCATGGAGCGGTAGCTGGTCTCAGAGAGCTTGTAGAAGGCGGCCTTGATGAGGACGGTGAGGAGGACGATGGCCCATCCCCAGTTCTGGACCAGGCTATGGATCTTCTCCAGCAGCCAGAAGATCGGCTGGGCGAGCACCGTGAGCCAGCCGTAGTCCACGGTCAGCTCGAGCCCGGGGGCGATGGCGGCGAGGCGATCCTGCAGCTTGGGGCCCACCACCAGTCTTTCGGAAAAGCTGTGCCGAGCCTGGGGCTCGATGCTGATGGGGGCGGAGTAGAGGCCGATGATGAAGCGGCTCCCATCGACCACGTTGGTGAAGAAGTGGCGGGACTGGCCGGCCGGCGGCACCCAGGCGGCGAGGAAGTAGTGCTGCAGCATGGCGACCCAGCCGTCGGTCACGTCCCGGTCGAGGGCCGCCTTCTGCATCTGATCGAAGGAGACCTTCTGGTACTTGTCCTGGGGGCTGTAAAGGGCCCCGCCCGCGTAGGTGTAGATGAAGCGCTGCGATTGGGACTCGTCCGGCTTCATGCGCTGTAACTGCGCATAGCTGCGCACCGCGAGGGGGGTATTCCCCCCGTTGATCACCTCTTGCTCGGCCTCGATCACGTAGCTGCCGCGCTGGAAGCGGTAGCGCTTGATCACCTGGGCCCCGCTCGGCTCGGCCCAGCTGAGCTCCACGACTAGGGTTTGGTCCTGGGCGGCCAGGCGGTACTGGGAGGCGGGGCTCTTGTAGAGGGCGGTGGGCGAGGGAACCGCCTCGGGCAGGCTGGCCACCAGGCCCGATTCCGCCACGTACAGGTTGGGCGGGGTGGGCTTGAGCAGCCGGAACTTATCCTCGGGCTGCTCCGGCGTGACGGGGTAGTCCTTGAGCCAGACACTCGCAATGGTCCCGCCGCGGGGGCTGATCTCCAGCCGCAACAGGTCCGTCTCCACCAGGATCGGCTCCACGTCCGGGGTCGCCACCGGGGCAGCGGTCTGGGGAGCGGGGGCGGCGCCCTTGGTCGCCTCGCTCACCGAGGGCGCGGGCGGTGTCGGGGTCTCGCTGGAGGCGGGCTGGGTTGCCACCGCGGAGGGCTGCTTGGGACCATAGTCCACCTGCCAGGCCTGGTAGATGAGGAACATCACGAACACCAGGGCCGAGATGAGCAGGACGCGAATGTTATCCATGGGAGCGAGGTTCTCTTGGTTCCGGTACGGGGTCAAACCCGCCCTCATGCCAGGGGTGGCAGCGAAGCAGCCGACGAAGTCCCAGCCAGAGGCCGCGCGCCACCCCGTGGGTCTCGATCGCGGTCATGGCGTAGGTCGAGCAGCTCGGATAGAAGCGGCAGTGATTGCCGAGAAAGGGGCTCAGCAGCAACTGATACCCGCGGATGAGCCCGATCAGGAGCCTGCGCATGGCCGTTGCCGGATCAGCCTCTGCCAATGGGCCTCGAGGGACGCAAAGAGCCTGGCACTGGGCAGCTCGGCGGTACCGGCTCGACAGAGGGCCACACAGTCGAGGTGATGGAGCAGGCTACGGTGACGACGGTAGCTCTCGCGGACGATCCGCTTCAGACGGTGTCGGTCCACGGCGCGGCGGGCGAACTTCTTGGCGATGGCGAGCCCGAGACGGCCGGGGGAGCTCAGGTCGTAGCGCGCCAGGATGGTGAAGCAGCCGTCCCGCGAGCTCAGGGCTTCTGCGAAGACCCGGCGGAAATCGGCCGGTCGTAGCAGCCTTGCGTCCTTCGGAAACCCCTCGCGCGGGCCCACCAGGCGCCGAGGCTAGGGCGTGAGCCGCGCGCGCCCCTTGGCCCGGCGAGCCTGCAGCACCTTGCGGCCATTGCGGGTTGCCATCCGGGCGCGGAAACCGTGCGTCCGGGCCCGGCGCAGGTTGCTGGGTTGAAAGGTTCTCTTCATGGCGCTGATCTACCGAACCGGAAATAAAGACAGAAAATGTTAGCTGTGCGGAGGGTTAGGGTCAATCAGAACCAGACTGGTGCTCTCACCGAGTTGGAGGGAGGCCGACGCCGGGAAAGACCCGACGGCTGTGTTCATAGCGTGGCCTTCGCCGCCCCGACAAGGCTATGGGTCAGGACCTTGTCGCGGCTTGTCGCGCTTCTCTTGGGTGGAGTTACCCCGCTTCGGTGGACGGTTGGCTGCTTTCGCTCCTGGGGGTCGA
>CAZFHV010000290.1:0-2722 GCA_964519095.1 uncultured Chromatiaceae bacterium
GCCGATATTTCAGTGACTTGGCCTTGAAAGGGCAAGGTCAACTGCCGATTCTAGGCTAAAGGACGAGGTGGACCCCTTCGAGATCGACGTGAGCCTCCGCGGCGCAACCGCCGAGGTGCACGATCGGCAGACCCGCGTGCCGGGCAGTTTCGCGCGGCTGTGGGAGAATCTTCCCGAGCTGCTGGGCCTCGGGCTGCGGCTTCAGCTCCGGGTACCCCTCACCCGATGGAACGAGCACCAGGCCGAGGCGATGTGCGCCCTGGCCGATGGGGTGGGGGTACCGATCCAATTCGACACCCAGATCACCCCACGGGACAGCGGTGACCTCGAGCCGCTTTCCGTGGCGCCCTCTGCAGAGGGAGTGGCGCGGCTGTTCGAGTTGCTGCAACAGCGTGCCGAGAGTGCGCGCCGAGCGGAGTCCGGGCAGACCAGTCTCTCGGCCGGTGCGGGGCAATCGGTTGCGGAGGGTGCGCCGCCGAAGCATTGCGGCGCCGGCTCTACCAGCGGCCTCATAGACCCCGTAGGCAACGTCTACCGCTGTGTGCAATGGCGCCGGCCCCTTGGCAACCTGCACACCGAGTCGATCGGCGAGATTTGGGGCCGCTCCCCGGTCCTGGCCGACGTGCGCCAGATCGCCCTGGATGTCACCCGGTTCATGCGTGGCCAGGGCGAGGAGGCCACGAGGTTGAGCTTCTGTCCGGGACTGGCGGAGCAGACGGTGGGGAGCGCGCTGCGCCTTTATCCGAGCGCCGAGCGCGACCTCGCCATCCTGCGTCGGCTCGACGCCGAGCGGTCAGCCCCGCCGGGTGCCAAGCCGGTAGAGGACGAAGCGGGCAAACCGCCCCAGCGCCCAGAGTCGGTGGCGTAGCGGAATCTGTACCGCTAACGCCGAACACTCTCCGCCGCATACCCTCCCAATCGCCCGCTGATGCGCCACCGAGGTGTCCGGCCGCGGAGCGGCGTCAGCCTGGGTGAGCCAGCGCCATTCACCTTTGCGCCGGTAACCACCGATGAGCCGATGGGCGAGCAAGCGCCCATCTGGGTCGCTGAGGATGAGGATATCCCCCGGCCAATAGCAGCGGGCACGCCGAACCTGGACCCGAGCGCCATCCTTGATGAGCGGGTGCATGCATTCGCCTGCGATCCGCACCCCAAGGGGTTGCGCCGCCAATTCCCGCAGGGCGTGGTGGAGGTGGGCGGGTGTCACGGTGGCAGTTAAGAAATGTAGTGAGGGTGTCGAGCCTTGTTGGCCAGGTGCCGCTAACGGGGCCCAGGCCGCGACGCTGAACCTGGTTACGACTGCTTTTTTACCAAATTATCCGACGGCTATGAAAGCGGTGACGTCAGGCGGAAGCCTGGGCGGCCCGGGCCACGCTGAGTGGTACCTGGGCATAGCAATTGGTCCAGAGGGAGTCGGGGCCACCGGGATGGATGCCCGGAATCATCGGGCGAGGAGGGCGCGGTCAGAAGGAAGCGCACGGCGCGTCTGAGCCCCGCGGGTGGCAGCCGGCGGATGCCGGCCGTCGGCACTTCGCGCCGCGAATCGAGGTCCTCCCAATGAAGAGCCAGCAGGCGCAGCAGGGTGGCGAGGCGACCCTCGCGGATCAGATCAGCGACCCAGTAGTTGGATCCGGCGCATAAGGCGTCGCCGAACTGACCATCTAGGAGCAACCGGCAACCGGCAACCGGCAACCGGAGGCCGCCGCCGCGCGCACGACTCCATGTTGCAATTGGATACAGCAGTTGGTCCAGAGGAAATCCTTGGCAGTCCGCAGACAATGCGCGGGCGGCAGGAAGAAGACGTTCTCAAATAAGGTGGCTTGTTCGCGGGCCGCTAGGCCGGCTGGAACCCGTGCCACGGTCCCTCGCTGAGGCCAGGGTTCACCAACCGTAGTTCGAGAATCGCGGTGTTCTCCGAAGCAAATACGAAACGGTTCCTGCTCTGCCAGTAAGAGAGGCTGTATTCTCCCAGGGGGTCTCGGGCGAGGAACAGCTCCCGCGCCTGTTGATCCGAGACGGCGAACACGAAGGCGCTGAGCAGGTGCTCCACACACCGATCACCCCACGCCTCGTAACCGAGGAGAAGCAGATCGGCATCGGTGGGCGGGGCGTGGGCCCTTCCAGGTGGTCAGCCGCCAATCGGGTAATGAGGTCGGCGCGGTTGTCGAAACGGACATCGGCCACTAGCACGACGCGGCCGTCGCGACTTACCAGAGGTTGGGCCTCCCGTACCGACTCGGGGGTTACGTGGAAGGCCAGGTGGTCCAGGGCCGCGCTGACGCTGCGCCAGGAACGGACGCCGTCGGGTCCCCGGTGGGGGGCGGCCCAATCATGGCGCCAAGGGCCGCGGGGTCGGTGGGTGCTTCGTCGAAGTGGACGATGCTGCAGATGGCGCTCACGGCGGTAGGATTGGCTGGTGGTGGGGTGGGGGAATAGTCGGTTGGGCGGTGCCCAACCTTCTATGAGGCCCCAGCTGTCAACCCCAGGGCATTGGTTGGTGAGTGATTGGGTCAGGTCATTGTTGTCACCCCTGCCTTGGCGAGGGCTGGATATCTGTGGTGCTCATACCAAGCCACCGGGCAATGCCTTGCCGACTCTCGGTGCTGCGGCAGCGCTTTGGTTGTGAGACGACTCCGGTCCGGGTGTCGATCAGGGCGGGTACCCATCGGACCTTCCATCGAAGAGCCGTACCTCCTCGAGTCGCTCGGCAAAGCGTCCATCG
>CAZFHV010000291.1:0-2706 GCA_964519095.1 uncultured Chromatiaceae bacterium
CGGCGTCCGATCTTCCCGTGGGACTGTTCCAGGACGAGCCACCCCACGAAAACACGACACAAGGGCGGGCTAAACACCCGCCCGTACCCGAGTGGAGACCACCGCGTCACGCTGGCAAACCGACTGAAGGAGAGAAGAGTGTGGTAACTCTTTGATTCGACTGGTGGGCGCGGCTGGGTTCGAACCAGCGACCCCCGCCGTGTGAAGACAGCTCTCCAAAATACAAACGTTATTTATCATTGACTTGCACGCCTTCCCCGCGCAGCAAGGTGACTGAAATGGACTCAGGAGGGCAGGAGTTGACTGACGGTTTTCACGTGACTTTCACGCTGGTTTCACACTCGGCGAGCGGGTCGGGGCTGGTGAGGTGACCGAGATCAGCTTAAACCTGATCTCGCCCCAAGGCTGCGCGAATGGCGATCAGCACCGAGAGATACCCTTCCTGGGACAGATCACCCGGCGGCTTGAGGGAACGCAGCGCCTCCCACTCCGCCTCGGTGATCCCCAGCGCCGTATGCAGCTTGGTATCGCGGGCGAGGTCCCGCAGGCCCGAGGCCACGGTATAGCTCCCCAGGATGGCCGCCAGGCCCGAGAGGGGCTCCTCGGTGGTCTTGCTGAAGGGGACGCGAGGCTCGGCGTTTCCGTACTCCTCCCCGAGCAGCCAGGGGATGGTGACGTCGAGGGCGCCCGCGAGAGATTGCAGGGACTCGACCTTGGGACGCTTCAGTCCCCGCTCGTACTGGCCGATCAGCGACTGGGTGACGCCGATGCGCCTGGCCAGCTCCGCCTGGGTCAGACCGCGGTGCTTACGAGCCGCCTTGATACGTTCGGGTCTCATGCGGGGAATTATGACTGATGGTGTTATCCAGGAGGAAATCTGCGCCTGAAATAACAACCTACAGTGCCTAGTAATTACGAATGGTAGAATTACGCCATGAACGACTATCCCTCCATCCTCGCGATGCGCATCCGGCTTCTGAGGGTGCGCAGGCGCCTCTCCCAGCAGCAGCTCGCCGAAAAGGTCCGGCTCAGTCAGTCCTACATCGGCCGCATCGAGAATGGCACGAGCAACCTGACCCTCTCAGTGCTCTGTGCCCTGGCCACCGCCTTGAGTGTGCCGCCAGGCAAATTGCTCCAGCCCCTCGAGGATCTCGATCGGGAGGCGGCCTGAGATGGCCCCCTCGACGGCTCGTGGGGAAAGTGGCCATACCCGCATCGACGACGATCTCCTCGATGCCCTGATCGCTTACCCCCTGAGCAAGCGTCAATACAAGGTGGTGCTGGCGGTGATCCGCAAGACCTTCGGTTTCGCCAAGGCGGAAGACGACCTCAGCTCCGCCCAGTTGGCCAGGCTGACGAAGCTGGACCCCTCTCACTGCCGCACCGCGGTTCGTGAGTTGGCGAGCCTGGGGGTCTTGGAGGTGCGAGCCGGTCACTTCGGCCAGTGGATCCGGATCAACGCCCAGCCCGCTACCTGGCGCCTTCCCGACGCTGTGGCGGCGCCCTGCATCCTGAGCGAAAGGGTCGAAGAGGCGGGCCGAAACAGCCCGGATGCCAGACCAAGGAAGCCCGAGGGTCGGGCCAAAACAGCCCGGGAAGCGGGCCGAAACAGCCCGGGTCTCGGGCCAAAACGGCCCGTCGATCGGGCCGAAACGACCCAGGGGGAGGGCCAAAATGGCCCGGCAGGTCGGGCCGAAACGGCCCTCAACAAAAGACAACCGCCAATAGACAAGATCAAGAGCTTGTCCCCCCCTAACCCCCCCACGGGGGGGCATGCGGGTGGCCAGGACCAGGACAAGCAAGGCGACCCATGGTCCTGCCGACCGCCCGAGGGGGTGGCAAGTGGGCTTCCGCTGCCGCCCGAGGCGCTCCAGACCAGAGCAGCCGAGCCTCCGGCGTCGCCCCTGCCCCTTGCCGGGGTCAAGCGGACGGGCAAGGCCGCGCCCATTGAGCTGCCCCCGCTCCCCCCGAACATCCCCCCCGACCTCTGGGCGGAGTTCCTGGAGCACCGCCGAGCGGTCCGCTCGCCCATGACCCCGGTTGCCCAGCGCCGGGCCCTGAGTCTACTGGCTCGTATGGCAGAGACGGGCCAGGACCCCGCGGCGGTGTTGGAGCAGTCCATCGTCAACGGCTGGCGGGGGCTGTTCCCGGTGCGGGGCGCGGGGCCACCCCGGCAACCTGCCGGTGGGGTGAGCTACCCCGCCCAGCGCATGGCGCGCACGGTGCGGAGCTTGAAGCAGATCTTCGGAGAGAGCGATGGACAGAGCGACCTTTCAGCAGGCGATGAGCTACCTGGCGGCGGCCTACGACGTGGAGCTCGGCCCCGAGCGGGCGGCGGTGTACTGGGACCAGCTCGGGGGGTTACGCGATGAGCCCTTCTTGAGCGCCTGCCGGGTGCTGGTGGGGCACTCCGAGCGCTTCCCCAGCGTCTCGCAGATCCGCGAGCAGTACCAGGCGGAGCTCAGGCGCCTCAGCCTCGCCCAGCGGCCCCGCTTGGAGGCACCGCCCGACCCCAAGAGCGGCGGCCAGCCGGTGCGGGTGGCCAGCCTCATCGCCGACATCCGCCAGCGGCTCGGGCCGACCAGGGGGTCTCGATCATGAAGCCGGTCCTGAGCCACGGCCATCCCTTCCCCGAGCCCCTGTTGCGACAAGCTTCACCTCAGAGGGGACGCTACCCCGCCCGCTCGAGGTCCCTCCTGCGGGAGG
>CAZFHV010000292.1:0-2680 GCA_964519095.1 uncultured Chromatiaceae bacterium
CCGGATTTTTGTTTTCCGCCAGCGTGGCTCCCGGGCCTTCCCCCCGCCCCGAGGGAACGAATCGGCGCGGAGCCCCATCCCAATAGATCGAGCGATCCCCCCGCCAGGAGTCAGCCCATGAGCGAGAGATTCGACCTGCCGTTCAAGAACCCCACCATCCCGGAGGTCCTGACCGCGGAGCACCGCATGCGCTTCCGCTGCTATCCGGGCATCTCCTGCTTCAACGCCTGTTGCAAACAGGCCGACGTGACCCTCACCCCCTACGACGTCCTGCGCCTCAAGCGGCGCCTGGGATTGAGCTCCGGCGAATTCATCAAACGCCACACCGTCCCCTTCCAGATGGACCAGGACGGCCTGCCTGGCCTCAAGCTCAAGACCGACGATACCGGCACCTGTCTCCAGCTCGACGGAGACCGGGGCTGCGGCCTCTACTCGGACCGTCCCACCGTCTGCCGCTACTATCCGGTGGCCCTGCTGGCGCTGCGGGAGAAGGGGACCAGCTCGGCCAGGGAACAATACTCGTTGGTGAAGGAGGCGCACTGCCGGGGGCACGAGGAGCCGCGGGAGATCAGCCTGGGGGATTACCGCAGTGAGCAGGGTTGCGAGGAGTACGACGAGCAGAACCGCGAGTGGTACCAGCTCATCCTCAAGAAGAAGTCCGCCGGTCCCACCGTGGGCCGTCCGCCCCAAGCCAGCCTGCAGCTCTTCTTCCTCGCCTCCTACGACCTGGACACCTTCCGCCGCTTCGTCCTCAGTGACAACTTCGAGGCCAACTACCGGCTGGAGGAGGGCCTGCGCACCGAGCTCGCCGAGGACGATCTCGCCCTGCTGCGCTTCGCCTACCGCTTCCTGCGCCAGGTGCTCTTTGGGGAGCGGACCATCGAGGAGGTCCCCGGCGCCTGGGAGCGCCGCGTGGCCGAGCGCAAGACGGTGTGGCAACAGGCCGTCGCCGCCGAGGTGGAGCGGCGCCAGAGGGAGGAGGATGAGAAGTATGGCGGCTGCGGCGAGGACGCCTATTGCGGGGACAAGTGACCCGGGCCGCGGCCGACCCCGCCCTGGTCACCGCAGAGCGGGCCTGGGTCCCTACCAGGCCACCGCCGCCTCCGCCACCCCCTTGAGCATGGCCGCCACCTCGGCCATGGCCTTGCTCTGGGCCACCTCCTCGGCGGCGGGGCGGCGGTAGGCCACCAGGGTCTTTCCAGGCTCGCCCGGCAGCACGTAGACCGAGACGATGAAGTGGCAGTTGACGATGCGCCGGGGGTCCTCCTCCACCATCCGCCGCGACAGGGTGGCGCTGCAGAACTCGATGGACTCGGCCTTCAGATAGACCTGGGTGGTATACCCCAGGTCCTTGCCCGTTCGCTCCAGCATCTCGCCCAGGTGCATCTCGTTATTGATGTAGAGGCCACGCTCCTGGATCGCCCCCCGGAGGTTCTCCATGACCTCCTCGAAGGCTGCATGGCTGCTGTAGGTGGCGTAGGGACCGTCCGCGGCCGAGGCCAGCGAGGCGACGGCGGACAGGGCCAGGGAGAGAAGGACTCGGGACATGGGGTGGCTCCGGAGGGATCGACTGCCGCGATTCTATCCCGGATGCTCGCCCGGGTGGTTGGTCCCGGTCGACCCCCTCTCCGCATACAATCTGGTGGGATTGCAGCGCAAGCTTCCCATCAACCTAGGGGTCGCCCGCCGCCGTGCGCGTGGGCCGCGGTGTATACCCGTCGCACATGGGTCTTATGGTAAGGGAGGGGCGTGCATCGTGGCGGATAATCCATGTGTGACAGGTATACAAACAGGGGCCGGGTACGCCGACCGCCGTGAGAGTCTCTATCGGCGACTCCAATGCCGGCACGCCGGCGAACAGGATGCCGGGGATCTACCCGACCCGCGCCCGCCAAGGCCACCAGTATTGCCACCGCCCAGGGAGGTGTCTATTGCCTCACGCATGAGGGCGGTTCCGCCATCTCCCCTGCGACCTGGTCCGCTGGAGCCACCCTGTTCGGGACCCCCCGGGCAGAAGCTCGCCTAACATCGCTCCATGCTGGCCGACAGGGAGCGTTCCGCGGCTACAGAGCGGGCGTTGCGGGCCTCAAATTCGGGGATAGGGTGCTTGATCGCGGCTGCGAGACGGGCATTCCCAGGTTGTCTGGCCCGCTCCGGTGGGTGCCGTGGCCGACCAGAAGGCGTACCCGCGGCGGGACCTCCAGGCGGTGTGGCGTCGGCTGCCGCTACCGGTGGCGGCGGGTATGCACGGTGCCCCATTGCGCAGCCCGGGAGGGACCGGCGCGAGCCCTACTACATCGACTGCCTGGTAATCAACAACGGAAGCGGGGAATGTCGATGAGTTGTCATGGTGTCGAGAGGTTTTGCAGAACCTGAGGTGACTAGCGTCATTCCTCAGTTGCCTCTCAGCTGCGCCAGGCGCGGCCAGCGCTCTCGGGGCAGGGGAGCCGTGCGGGCGCTGGCCCATACCATTCTCCCCACCAGCGAGGCTAGGTGGAAGCGGCGGTTGATGCGGTACTGGGCCTGGGCCAGGCAGCGCCGGCGGTACTTGGCGAAGTCGAGGTGGTGGCAGGTTCCGCGGATGGCGGTCTTGAGGTTAGAGATGAAGGTGTTGACCCAGGGCAAGGGCGAGAGCTCGCTGGACTTGCGCGCTCTGACGATGATGGCGCCGTACTCGGCG
>CAZFHV010000293.1:0-2677 GCA_964519095.1 uncultured Chromatiaceae bacterium
CCCGGACCTGGAGCGCCAGGAACCCCTGGAGGGTGCCCTGGGGGTCCGCGGCCAGGCTGGCGCGAAACTGCGCCAGCGTCTCGGCCGCGAGGGCCCAGGGCCAGTCGGGGCCCTGGAGGAAGCGGGGGGTGGCGCCCACCAGGATCAGCCCCGCCACCCGAGTCGGTGCCAGCAGAGCGGCCTGGATCGCCACCAGGGCCCCCAGGGACCAGCCGAGCCAGATGGCGCAAGGCGGGGCCGCCCCCAGGCAGGCGCGGGCCCAGTCCTCCAGGCCAGTGGCCCCGGGATCGAAGGAGGCGTCGCCATGGCCGGGTAGGTCCAGGGCGAGGAGACGAGCCTCCGGCCCCAGACCCTCCGCGAGGCCGTCCCACACCGCCCCGTTCATGCCCCATCCGTGCACCGCCACCAACTCGGCGGGCTTCCCGACGGACCCGGCGCTCACGGCGCGCCGGGCCCGTCCTGGGGCAGGGTCCCCAGGGCCTCCAGGAGCCGATCCACCTGGGCCTCGCTGTGGGCGGCGCTCAGGGTGATGCGCAGCCGCGCGGAGCCCGCCGGTACGGTGGGGGGGCGGATGGCGCTGACCAGGATCCCCTCCCGCTCCAAGGCCTGGCTCCAGGCGAGGGCCCGCTCGGCGGTCCCGGCGAGCAGGGGCTGAATGGGCGTCTCCGAGGCCAGGAGCGGTAGCCCGAGCTGGGCGGCGCCCCTGCGCAGCCGTCCGATCAGGCCAAACAGATGCTCCCGTCGCCAGGACTCCCGTCGGGCGATGGCCAGGCTCACCCGGGTGGCCGCGGCGACGGCGGGCGGTGGGGCGGTGGTGTAGAGGTAGCTCCGCGCCTCCTGGATGAGGGTTTCGATGAGGTCCTCGCCCCCGGCCACAAAGGCGCCGAAGGTGCCGAAGGCCTTGCCCAGGGTGCCCACCAGGACCGCCACCTCCCCCACCCCCAGCCCCGCGGCGGCCAGGGACCCGCGACCCTCCGGCCCCAGCACCCCCAGGCCGTGGGCGTCGTCCACCATCAGCCAGGCGCCCCGCTCGCGGGCCAGGCGCGCCAGCTCGGGGAGTGGCGCCAGGTCCCCGTCCATGGAGAAGACCCCGTCGGTGGCGATCAGCACCCTGCCGGTGGCCACCACCGCTAGCTCGCTGGCCAGGCGGGCGCTGTCCGCGTGGGGGTAGCGCCGCAGCCGGGCCCGGGACAGCAGCGCCCCGTCGTAGAGGGAGGCGTGGTTGAGCCGGTCCTCGAACAGGGTATCGGCGCGACCCAGGAGGGCCGAGATCACCCCCAGGTTCGCCATGTAACCGGTGGAGAAGAGCAGCGCCCGGGGTCGAGCGACGAATGCCGCCAGCTCCTCCTCCAGGGCGTGGTGGTGCAGGGAGTGCCCGCTCACCAGGTGGGCGGCCCCGCTGCCGACCCCGTACTCGGCGGCGGCCCGCTGCAGGGCGGCGATCACCTCCGGGTGGTTGGCCAGACCCAGGTAGTCGTTGCTGCAGAAGCTCAGGCGGGGCTGGCCGTCGAGAAGCAGCTCCGGGCCCTGGGGGCTCCCGACGACCCGCCGGCGCCGATAGAGGGAGGCCTCCCGGCGACGGACCAGCTCCGGGGCGAGGTCCCACATGGCGCGGCGCTGCCCCTAGCCCGGCCGGTGACAGGGGCGGGGCTCGCTAGGGTCCTCCAGGGCCACGGTCTCGAACTGGAGGCCCAGGCGGTCGAACAGCCGCCGGTCCGCATCGGCGGGGGCGTTGTCGGCGGTCAGGAGCCGTTCCCCGTAGAAGAGGGAATTGGCGCCCGCCAGGAAACAGAGGGCCTGGAGCTCGTCGCTCATCCCCTGCCGGCCGGCGGAGAGGCGCAGGTGGGAGCGCGGCATGAGGAGGCGCGCCACGGCGAGGGTGCGCACCAGCTCCAGGGGATCCAGGGCGGGGGTCCCATAGAGAGGGGTGCCCTCGATCTGCACCAGCAGATTGATGGGCACCGATTCCGGGTGCCGGGGCAGGTTGGCGAGCTGCTGCAGCAGGGCGGCGCGGTCGCGGCGCGACTCCCCCATGCCGAGGATCCCGCCGCTACAGACCCTCAGCCCCGCCGCCCGCACCTGGGCGAGGGTGTCCAGCCGATCCTGGTAGGTGCGGGTGCTGACCACCTGCCCGTAGAACTCCGGGGAGGTGTCCAGGTTGTGGTTGTAGTAGTCTAGCCCCGCTCCCTTGAGCCGCGCCGCCTGGGCGCCGGTCAGCATACCCAGCGTCATGCAGGTCTCCAGGCCCAGGCCGCTCACCGCCTCCACCATGGCCACCACCTGGTCGAGCTGGCGATCGGTGGGGTTGCGCCAGGCCGCCCCCATGCAGAAGCGGGTGGCGCCGCTCGACTTGGCCTCCCGGGCGGCGGCCACCACCGCCTCCAAGGGCAGCAGGCGCTCCCGCTCCAGGGCGGTAGCGTGGTGGGCACTCTGGGAGCAGTAACCGCAGTCCTCGGGGCAGCCGCCGGTCTTGATACTCAGGAGTGTGCTCACCTGAACCCGCCGGGGATCGAAATGGCGGCGGTGGACCTCCTGGGCGCGGAATACCAGCTCCGTGAAGGGGAGACCGAGGAGCCGCTCGATCTCCCGCACCGACCAGTCGTGGCGAAGCTCGGATCTTGTCATGTGTAGGACGACAGATGGTCTGGCCACATGGAAGAACCCGGACAAAACTGGA
>CAZFHV010000294.1:0-2646 GCA_964519095.1 uncultured Chromatiaceae bacterium
CGTCGAGCTTGTCGACGGTGTCGAACTCGAACTTGATCTCCTTCCAGGTCTCCATCGCCGCCTTGAGTTCGGGGCTCTCCTTGGCCGCCGCGGTGAGAATCTCCTTGCCTTCCTTTTCCAACTGACGCCCCTGGTTGCGTGCTTCGACGCAGGCCTCCAGGGCCACGCGGTTGGCCGCGGCGCCGGCGGCGTTGCCCCAGGGATGACCCAGGGTGCCGCCACCGAACTGCAGCACCGCGTCGTCGCCGAAGATGGTGACCAGGGCGGGCATGTGCCAGACGTGGATACCGCCGGAGGCCACGGCGAAGGCTCCGGGCATGGAGCCCCAGTCCTGATCGAAGAAGATGCCGCGGCTGCGGTCCTCCTTGACGTACTTCTCACGCAGCAGGTCGATCCAGCCCAGGGTGGATTCGCGGTCGCCCTCGAGCTTGCCCACCACGGTGCCGGTATGCAGATGGTCGCCGCCGGAGAGGCGCAAGATCTTGGTCAGGACCCGGAAGTGGATGCCGTGGTTGGGATTGCGGTCGAGCACCGCGTGCATGGCACGGTGGATGTGCAGCAGCACCCCGTTGTCACGACACCACTGGGCGAGGCCGGTGTTGGCGCAGAAGCCACCGGTGATGTAGTCGTGCATGATGATGGGGGCACCGATCTCCTTGGCATACTCGGCGCGCTTGTACATCTCCTCCGGCGTGGGGGCGGTGACGTTGAGGTAGTGCCCCTTGCGCTCTCCGGTCTCTCGCTCGGCCTTGTGGATGGCGTCCATGACGAAGTCGAAGCGCTGGCGCCAGCGCATGAAGGGCTGGGAGTTGACGTTCTCGTCGTCCTTTGTGAAGTCGAGACCCCCGCGCAGGCACTCGTAGACGGCGCGGCCATAGTTCTTGGCCGACAGGCCGAGCTTGGGCTTGATGGTGCAGCCCAACAGCGGCCGGCCGTACTTGTTCATGACGTCGCGCTCCACCTGGATGCCGTGGGGCGGGCCATTGCAGGTCATCACGTAGGCGATGGGGAAGCGGACGTCTTCCAGGCGCAAGGCCCGCACCGCCTTGAAGCCGAACACGTTGCCGACCAACGAGGTGAAGACGTTGACGACGGAGCCTTCCTCGAACAGATCGATGGGGTAGGCGATGAAGGCGTAGAAGGACTCATCGTTGCCCGGAACGTCCTCGATGCGGTAGGCTCGCCCCTTGTAGTAGTCGAGGTCGGTCAGGAGATCGGTCCACACGGTGGTCCAGGTGCCGGTGGAGGACTCGGCGGCCACGGCGGCGGCGGCCTCTTCCCGCGGTACCCCGGGCTGGGGGATGACCTTGAAACAGGCCAGGATGTCGGTGTCTTTCGGCGTATACTCCGGCATCCAATAGGTCTCACGGTACTCTTTGACGCCCGCGCTGTAGCTCTTCACTGCCATATCCGCTGTTCCTCCGAGCTGTTCAGATGATTCGGTCGCTGTGCTGGGGCAGCACCCGGTGGTTCTGCGAACCGGACGATCCGGCGCACAACCTGGCGGCATTATAGACCATTAGCATATAATCACAATTCAATGTTTCTTGGGTTTGCCATAAGCTCTAGCTTATGGTTTACTCATGCCTGGGATTCACGATTGCAGCGTTTTCGGATGAATGTTTCTTTGAGACAACTCGATGTATTCGAGGCGGTCGCGCGCAACCTCAGCTTCACCCGTGCGGCGAACGAGTTGCACCTGAGCCAGCCGGCGGTCTCGATGCAGGTGCGCCAGCTCGAGGAGGCCGTGGGGCTACCCCTCTACGAGAAGCTGGGGCGGTCCTTCGCCCTCACGGAGGCGGGCCGCGAGCTCTACCATTACAGTCGCGCCATCAGCAACCAGCTCGATGAGATGGCGGAGGTCATCGAGTCCCTCAAGGGGCTCAACCGCGGGCGGCTCAACGTGGCGGTGGCCAGCACGGTCAACTACTTCGCCCCGCGCCTTCTGGCCAGCTTCCACGACCGCTTCCCGAGCATCAAGCTCAACCTGGAGGTGACCAACCGCCAGACCCTGCTGCGCCTGCTCGACACCAACAACGTCGACCTGGTGCTGATGGGACAGCCCCCGGAGGGGCTCGACGCCGAGTCCGAGCCCTTCATGGACAACCCGCTGGTGGTGATCGCCGGGCCGCGCCACCCCCTCGCGAGCCAGTCCGGGATCTCCGTGGCGCGACTGGCGGAGGAGGTCTTCGTCATGCGCGAGCCGGGCTCCGGGACCCGCCAGGCCATGGAGCGCTTCTTCGGGGAGCGCGGGCTCACCCTCAAGCAGAGTATGCAGATGACCCGCAACGAGGCCATCAAGCAGGCGGTGCGGGCAGGGCTCGGGGTCAGCATCGTCTCGCTGCACACCATCGAGCTGGAGCTGGAGACCGGCCGGCTGGTGGTGCTGGATGTGGAGTCCTTCCCCATCGAGCGCAAATGGTTCCTGGTCTACCGCCAGGACAAGCGCCTCTCCCCGGCAGCCCGGGCCTTCCGCAGCTTCGTCCTGGAAGAGGCCAAGCAGCTCTAGGGTCGCCAACGGCACCCCTGGGGCCCACCCGGAGACTCATGATCCCCTCGCCCCCCCACGCCTCCGCCTGTGACCCGGCGGTGTATCCGCTGCTGTCGCTCATCGACACCCCCGCAGAGCTGCGCCAGTTGAGCGAG
>CAZFHV010000295.1:0-2624 GCA_964519095.1 uncultured Chromatiaceae bacterium
AGCCCGCATCCTCAAAGGCATCGACGAGATGAACGCTGCCCCAGTGGTGTTTCGCCGGAAGAAGTTCGACTTGGAGCTCGCATGATATGTAACCATATCGATGGAACGATCTACTAGTCACCGAAGGGGTTGACGGATGGTGCCGAGATGACCCGCCTGAGCCGGAGCCTGAGCGCCTGGGGTACGCCGACCTTTCCCTCTCTCCTGAAGGCAGAGATCGAAGGGCTCGATGCCCAGGCCCTGCCCCTGCAGCAGGGCCTCGCCCGGGGCAGTCATCTGGGCGAAGAGCCGTTCCGGGTGCTGGTCCTCGGCCTGGCGGAGACTCCCACCGAGATCCGAGCCAAGATCGGGGTCTGTTACACCGGCATCATCGCGGGCTGTAGCTGCGCGGACGACCCCACCCCCCTCGACGAGCACGCGGAATATTGCGAGGTGCAGGTCGAGATCGACCGGGTGACCGCCGAGGCCCGCTTCACCCTGCTTCCCGATTGATCGGGGCGCGATGCCGTTCCACCGAGCTCGCTAGGGCTTCTGGGGGGCGGCATCCACGGAGATTGCGGCTGGCGTCGGGTGCTCCATCGGCCCCACCCGGTAGCCGTGGCGCATGCCCAGGTAGTAGAGGATGGGGACCGCCATGCGGGAGAGCAGCAGCGAGGCGACCTCACCGGCCATCAGCGAAACCGCGAGGCCCTGGAAGATGGGGTCGAAGAGGATGACGCTGCCCCCCACCACCACCGCCATGGCGGTGAGCATCATGGGGCGGAAGCGCACCGCACCCGCATCGATCACCGCCTCCGCCAGGGGCATCCCCTGCTTGACCCGGAGCTTGATGAAGTCCACCAGGATGATGGAGTTGCGCACCACGATACCGGCCCCGGCGATGAAGCCGATCATGGAGGTGGCGGTGAAGAAGGCCCCCAGGGCCCAGTGGGCCGGCAGGATCCCCACCAGCGAGAAGGGGATGGCGGCCATGATGATGAAGGGGGTGCGGAAGGAGCGGAACCAGCCCACCACCAGGATGTAGATGAGGATCAGCACCACGCCGAAGGCGAGCCCCAGGTCCCGGAATACCTCGTAGGTGATGTGCCACTCCCCGTCCCACTTCATGCTCGGGGCCAGGGTGGAGAAGGGCTGGCGGATGTTCCAGATCTCTAGGGGCGCATCGCGGCCCTCCGGGACATAGGCGCGGATCTTCTCGTTGAGCTTGAGGAGGGCGTACACCGGGCTCTCCTCCGCCCCGGCCACGTCTCCGGTGACATAGACCACCGGCAGCAGGTTCTTGCGGTAGATGCTCTTTTCCCCGACGTCGCGCACGGTGCGCACCAGCTCCCCCAGGGGTACGCAGGAGGTACCCGTGCAGATCGGCAGTGGCAAGAGCTCGGTGGGCTCGGCCCGCTGACCGATGGGTAGGCGCACCCGGATGGGGACATCCTCCTTCTCCTCGGGGGCGTGTAGCAGGCCGCTCTCCACCCCCGCCTCGGCGATGCGCACCACCCCGGCCCCCCGCTCGGCCCCCACACGGTTCAGGGCCGCCTTTTCCTGGTCGAAACGGAGCACCAGCCGCGGCTGGTCGGCCTCCGCGTACCAGTCCACGTCCACCACCCCTGGGGTGGCCTCGAAGAGGGCCATCACCCGCCGGGCGATCTCGATCTGCTCCCGGTAGTCGGGCCCGTAGATCTCCGCCACCAGGGTCTGGAGCACCGGCGGCCCCGGCGGCACCTCCGCCACCTTGACGCGTGCCCCCTCGGCCTTGGCCAGAGGGCCGATGATCGTGCGCAGGCGCTTGGCGATGTCGTGGCTCTGGAGGTCCCGCTTGTCCTTGCCCACGAAGTTGATCTGGATGTCCGCCACATTGGGTCCGCGGCGCAGGAAGTAATGGCGCACCAGTCCGTTGAAGTTGTAGGGCGCGGCGGTGCCGGCGTAGATCTGGTAGTTCAGCACCTCGGGCTCGTGGCGGATGGCGGCGGCGAACATCTGGGCCACCTGGGTGGTGTGCTCGAGGGTGGTCCCCTCGTCCATGTCGATGATGACTTGCAGCTCGCTCTTGTTGTCGTAGGGCAGCATCTTCACCTTGACCGCCCCGCTCGCCACCAGCCCGATGGCGCCCCCCAGCATGGCGGTGATGGTGAGCAGGAACAGCCCCCCGAGCAGCGGACGCCGGATCAGGGGTCCCATCACCCGCCGGTAGGCGCGGGTGGTCCAGTCTTCCGTGTCGCGGGGTTGAGCGCCGTGGCGGGTGTGCCAGCGGAGCATGTGATAGGCCGCCCAGGGGGTGACGCTGAAGGAGACGGTCATGGAGAACAGCATGGCCGCGGTGGAGCCGATGGGGATGGGGCGCATGTAGGGCCCCATCAGTCCCTGCACGAAGGCCATGGGCAGCACGGCGGCGACCACCGTGAGGGTCGCCAGGATCAGGGGGCTCAGAATCTCGTTGACGGCATTCACCGTGAGTTCCTTCAGCGGCCGGCCCCGGTTCTCCGGCAGGCGGAAGTGGCGCACCACGTTCTCCACGTCCACGATGGGGTCGTCCACCAGGATGCCGATGGAGAAGATCAGCGCAAACAGGGTCATGTAGGACGACAGATGGTCTGGCCACATGGAAGAACCCGGACAAAACTGGAAGA
>CAZFHV010000296.1:0-2624 GCA_964519095.1 uncultured Chromatiaceae bacterium
ACCCCGCCGAGTCCCTCGAGGATCGGTAGGGTGATCACCACCTGGGGCTCTTGGCCGTAGCTCTCCTGGAGCTGACGGCCGACCAGGAGGTTGAACTTCTGGTCGGTACCCCCGAGCTCCACGTCCGCCTTGAGGGCGACCGAATCGTAGCCCTGGACGAGGGGGTAGAGGAACTCGTGGATGGCGATGGGTTGGCCGTTGCGGTAGCGATTGCTGAAGTCCTCACGCTCCAGCATGCGTGCCACCGTGTGCCGCGCGGCGAGGCCGATGAGGTCCGCAGCCCCCATCTCCCCCATCCAACTGGAGTTGAACACCACCAGGGTCCGCTCGGGGTCCAGGATCTTGAAGATCTGCTGCTCGTAGGTCTTGGCGTTCTCCAGCACCTCGTCCCTGCTGAGCGGCGGCCGGGTGGCGCTCTTGCCACTGGGATCGCCGATCATCCCGGTGAAGTCGCCGATGAGGAACAGGACCTCGTGCCCCAGATCCTGGAACTGGCGCATCTTATTGATCAGTACCGTATGACCCAAATGAAGATCGGGTGCCGTGGGATCGAACCCCACCTTGATACGCAGCGGCCGGCCTTCGGCGAGCTTGCGACGCAGGTCCGACTCCAGCAGGATCTCCTCGGTACCCCGCTTGATCAGGGCAAACGCCTCGGCCGCCTTACTCATGCCTCCCCCTTCGAAAGACGAATAGCTGCTCACGGACCACCGCCACCCCGACCCTCACGCCGGTGCCGGCTGGCGTGAAAGATGATGCTCGAAACCCAGGGCGGCAGACCCTCTGCCCGCCGCCGACGGATCAGACGGAAAACGAGGACCCGCAGCCGCAGCTGGTGGTGGCGTTGGGATTGCGGATGACGAACTGGGCGCCCTGCAGCCCCTCCGTGTAGTCGATCTCCGCCCCGGTCAGGTATTGCAGGCTCAAGGGATCGACCAACAGGGTCACCCCCTCGGTCACCACCTCCGTGTCCCCGTCCTGAACGGTTTCGTCGAAGGTAAAGCCGTACTGGAACCCCGAGCAGCCCCCGCCCTGGATATAGACGCGGAGCATCAGGTTGCTGTTGCCTTCCTCGGCGATCAGGTCCGAGACCTTCTTCGCCGCGGCGGAGGTAAAGATAAGGGGTGCCGAATCTGAGGACTCTGTATTCATGGCGTTAGCACTCGTGGCCCACTTGCCCAAACCTGACTCAAGACAATTGGTTTCCCTACCCCGTTTATCAAGAATCCCCCTCGCCGACGGCTCCGACCCCACCTGATCCACCGCAGCAGCAACACTAGGGAGCCAGGCCGATCAGATCCAGTCCCAGGGTCTCCTCCAGCCCGAGCATCAGGTTCATGTTCTGGATGGCCTGCCCCGCAGCCCCCTTCACCAGGTTGTCGATCACCGACTGGATCACCACCACCCCGCCACCCTGGGGCTCGGCCACCGCGATCCGGCACAGGTTGCTGCCCCGCACCGAGCGCGTCTCTGGGTGGGAGCCGGGAGGCAGGACGTCCACGAAGGGCTCCGCGGCGAAGCGCTGCTCGTAGAGCGATTGCAGGTCCCCCGCCCAGTCCGTCCGGCGAGCGTAGAGGGTGGCCTGGATGCCGCGGATCATGGGCACCAGATGCGGTACGAAGGTCAGTGCCACCGGCTGACCGGCTACCTGCGACAGGGTCTGACGGATCTCCGGGAGGTGCCGGTGGCCCCCGACCCCATAGGCTTTGAAGCTCTCCCCCATCTCGGCCATGAGGCTAGCGACCGCCGCCTTGCGCCCCGCCCCACTCACGCCAGACTTGGCATCGGCGATGAGGCCGCCAAGCTCCACAGCCCCTGTCTCCACCAGGGGCAGAAGCCCCAGGGTCACCGCCGTGGGATAGCAGCCGGGATTGGCCACCAGGCGCGCACCCCTGATGGCGTCCCGATACAGCTCCGGCAAGCCATAGACCGCCTCACCCAACAAGTTCGGGCACGCATGGGTCATGCCATACCAGCGCTCCCACTCCGCCGCGTCCTTGAGACGGAAGTCCGCCGCCAGATCCACCACCCGGACCCCCGCGGCGAGTAGCTCCGGCACCATCTGCATGGCGGTGCCGTTGGGGGTGCCGAAGAACACCACGTCGCAGTCGCGAAAGCCGCCGACCTCCGGTTCGTTGAAGCGGAGATCCAGATGGCCCCGGAGGTTCGGAAAAAGCTCCGCCACAGCTCGGCCCGCCTCCGAGCGGGAGGAGATGGCCTGCACCCGGGCCAGCGGATGCTTGACGAGCAACCGCAGCAGCTCCGAGCCCGTATAACCGGTACCCCCGACGATGCCGACCTCCACCATCGCGCCTTGGCAGCCCCCGCGACAAATAAGAGTTTCATGATATAGCTCCGCGGCAAAAAGACAACCGCTACCCTGCGCGAGGGTGCGATTCAAACTGATGTGGCCCTGGAGCTACGCGGGCTGCCTGAACGGTTCACGCCAGTACGCCGGCCAGCGCCTATTGGACCGGCAAAGACGTCACGCCAGCAGGTGCCAGGCGTGGTGGAGGCACCACCAGCTGCCTGGGCGTCTGGGGCGCTGTTGGACAAGGTAGCGATAGGTGCTCGCGATCTCCCCCGGGCCGATGGGCAGGTCTTGGCGCAGGGCTTCGTGGTAG
>CAZFHV010000297.1:0-2596 GCA_964519095.1 uncultured Chromatiaceae bacterium
CTCTATCTGGAGGGCTCCGACCAGCACCGGGGCTGGTTCCAGTCCTCGCTGCTCGCCTCGGTGGCCATGGCCGGGCGAGCCCCCTACCGGGAGGTGCTCACCCACGGCTTCACGGTGGACGCCGAGGGACGCAAGATGTCCAAGTCCCTGGGCAACGTGGTGGCGCCCCAGCAGGTGATGCGCACCCTGGGGGCCGACATCATCCGGCTGTGGGTGGCGGCCACCGACTACCGCGCCGAGATGGGCGTCTCCGAGGAGATCCTCAAGCGCACCGCGGATGCCTACCGGCGCATCCGCAACACCGCCCGCTTCCTGCTCGCCAACCTCAACGGGTTCGATCCGGCCCTGCACCAGGTGCCCCCGGAGCGGATGATCGAGCTGGATCGCTGGGTGGTGGACCGGGCCCTGCGCCTGCAGGAGGAGATCCTCCAGGCCTACCGCGACTACCAGTTCCACCTCATCTACCAGAAGATCCACAACTTCTGCGTGGTGGACCTGGGTGGCTTCTACCTGGACGTGATCAAGGACCGCCAGTACACCACCCGCGCCGACAGCCTGCCGCGGCGCTCCTGCCAGAGCGCCATGTACCACATCGCCGAGGCCATGGTGCGCTGGCTGGCCCCCATCCTGAGCTTCACCGCCGACGAGATCTGGGGCTTCATGCCCGGCGAGCGGCCCCCCTCGGTGCTGCTCACCGGCTGGTACCGGGGGCTGTTTGCCCTAGAGGCCGGCGACCCCTTCGACCGCGGCTTCTGGGAGCAGGTGCTCGCCCTGCGCGCCGCCATCGGCAAGCGCTTAGAGGAGCTGCGGGTAGGGGGTCAGATCGGCTCCTCCCTGGATGCGGAAGTGGGGCTCTACTGCGATACGAATCTGCTTGAGCGCCTGTCCCGGCTGGGGGAGGAGCTACGGTTCGTGCTCATCACCTCCGCGGTGCGCATTGCCCCCGAGGATCAGGCCCCGCCCGACGCGGTGGCGAGCGAGATCCCGGGGCTGCGATCCGTCGTTCGTCCCTCCAGCCACCCCAAGTGCGTGCGCTGCTGGCACCACCGGGAGGACGTGGGGCGGCATCCCGATCACCCCGAGCTGTGCGGCCGCTGCGTGGACAACGTGGTGGGCCCGGGCGAGGTACGGCGCTTCGCATGAGGGGTGGGGGTATGCGCGGCTGGTTGAGCCTGGCGGTGATCCTGGTGGGGCTGGATCAGCTCACCAAGGTGCTGGCGGAGGACTGGCTGGCCCCCTACGAGCCGGTAGCCCTCATGCCCTTCCTCAATCTCACCCTCATGTACAACGAAGGGGCCGCCTTCAGCCTGCTCAGTCAGGCGGGGGGGTGGCAGCGCTGGTTCTTCGTGGCGGTGGGGCTTGGGGTCACCGCCATCCTGGTCGCCTGGCTGAAGGGTCTCAAGCCCGGTGAGCGGCTCCAGGCCTGGGGTCTGACCCTGATCATCGGCGGCGCATTCGGCAACCTGATCGACCGGGTCCTCTACGGGCGGGTGGTGGACTTCATCGACGTCTACTATGACCGCTGGCACTGGCCGGCCTTTAACCTCGCCGACTCCGCCATCACGATTGGGGTCATCCTGTTGATTTGGGAGGCCCTGTGGGAGCTGCGCCGGCCCCGGGGCGCGCACTGAGTTTCGGACGATCGCCGAGAGGGTAGCGCCATGCACCGTGTCACTATCGTCGGCTCGGGCTTCGCGGGACTGACCGCCGTGCGCAAGCTGCGGGCCGCGCGCCGAGAGCTGGATATCACCCTGGTCAGCCCACGGGCGGAGCTGATCTATGCGCCCAGCCTCATCTGGGTCCCTTCGGGACTGCGGCGTGGGGAAGACTTGCGCATTCCCCTGACGGGCTTCTTCCGGCGCCACCGGGTGACCCATCTCGCCGCCGAGGCCACGGGGCTCGCCGATGGGGGGCGCACGCTCCTCACCACCGCCGGGCCGGTGCCCAACGACGGTCTGATCATCGGCTCAGGAGGACGCTTCATCAAGAAGCTGCCCGGTATCGAGCATGCCATCACCCCCTGCGAGGGGATCGCCGCCGCGGAGCGGATTCGCGACCGGCTGCGGGAGATGCAGGGCGGGACCATCGCGCTCGGCTTTGCCGGTAACCCCAACGAGCCGAGCGCCATGCGCGGCGGACCCATGTTCGAGTTCCTGTTCGGCCTAGACAACCAGCTCCGCAAGGAGGGGCGCCGAGAGCGCTTCCGGCTGGTGTTCTTTTCACCCGCCGAGCAGCCTGGTAACCGCCTCGGTCCCAAAGCGGTGAGGAGCCTGTTGGACGAGATGCGCCGCCGTGGCATCGACACCCACCTGGGCCACAAGCTCAAGGGATTCAGCGCCACCGGTGTGAGCACCGAGGGGGGCGACTTCCCGGCGGATTTCATCCTGTTCATGCCGGGGATGACCGGCAACGCCTGGTTCGACAACACCCCCTTGCCCCGCTCGCCGGGGGGGCTGGTTCAGGCCGATCGCCACTGCCGGATACCTGGTTGCGAGCGGCTGTACGTGGCGGGGGACTCCGGGAGCTTCCCAGGCCCCGAGTGGATGCCCAAGCAGGCCCACATGGCCGACCTGCAGGCCGCCGCGGCGGCCGAGAA
>CAZFHV010000298.1:0-2575 GCA_964519095.1 uncultured Chromatiaceae bacterium
ACCCCCATCAGGGACCGGGAATATTAGCTGTTACTGATGCGTTTGCCCTGGGGCTGGTGCTTGTCCGGCGAGGGACCCCGTCGCTCGTAAGGAAAGGTAGCACGATGGGTCTGGGGTGAATGGGGCTAACTGGATGCGCCAGGCCTGCCGCAACGCTGCAGGATCGCCTCCGTGATGCCAAGGCGCTGGAGGATACTGGGATCGATGGCGCCGGGGCACTGGGGCGGGTCGCCCGGGTTGAGCAACCGTTGCAGTCGATGCTTGAGGGCAATGTTGCGTAATTTCTCCTCATCGAGCACCGCGGCGCCTGCACCCCAGGGTCCGGAACGGGGAGGCGGGGCTCCCCCACCGCCATAGCCCAGGCCGATGACAGCTCGGGTTCCCCAGGACGGCTCCTGATTCCAATACTCCCCCTCGTCATTGAACCAGGCGGAGTGAAACTCAAGGATGCGGGACAGGAGGCGCTGAAGCGGGATCGGGCAGCGGGGCGCGAGCGGGGAGAAGTCGTCGAGCTTGGCGAGTCCCAGGTCGCAAAGCCAGTTGCGAAACAGCCCGCGGAAGTCCTGGCGCGACAGGCCGAAATGGCGGTCCTGGCGTTCCTGGTACTGCTCCACCCGCTCGATCAGCTCTCCCAGACTCATGGTGAGGTTGCCCTCGCTCAACACCAGGCAGATGGCGATGATGTCTTGGCTGAGGATCTCTGCGGCCATGCCGTTCTCCGGATGGTTGGGGCGAGGTGCGCCGTTGCGGCCTCGCCCTCGCGGTCGGGGCACGCTCGGGGAGACCAGTCGTAGGGTGCGCTAGGCGCCATCTGTAGCGCACCGCAGGGGTGTTCTTCCACCCGGCGCCAGGGCCGCGCTGACAGGCTGTAGGCGCTGGCTTGCCAGCGCACCTCGCCCGTATGCAGCGCAATACGGGTATCTGCTGCCTGCCTGAGCTTGATCCTATGGGTCGCTGGTCCGTGCCTGCGTTAGACTAGCTGGGGCAGGAAAAGGGTAGAGGGTCATGAACGCAAGCTACACCGCTGTAGTGAAGCAGGATGCCGGATGGTGGATCGGTTGGATCGAGGAGGTTCCCGGGGTGAACTGCCAAGAGCCGACCCGCGACGAGCTGATTGAGTCGCTGCGCGTGACGCTACGCGAAGCCTTGGAGCTGAATCGCTTGGACGCGATTCGCGCCGCCGGCGGCGTCTACGAGGAGTTTGAGATCGCCGTATGAAGCGGCGGGATCTCCTGCGCCACTTGGAAGCCCAGGGTTGCTCGCTGTTGCGGGAAGGAGGCCGGCACTCCTGGTGGCACAACGCTGCACAGAATCGCCGCTCTGCCGTACCAAGGCACAACGAAATCAACGACCATCTCGCGCGCAAGATTTGCCGCGACCTTGGGGTCCCCGATCCCGACTGACACGTGACCTGCCTTCCGGCAGGATGGACACTGCTGCCGGCGTGAACGGGCAGGCTCAATCCTCGCAAATCAGCACCTAGGGTGCGCTCGGCGCCAGCCCCCGGATTAAGTCCGGGGCAGACTGTAGCGCGCACCGCAGGGGGTTTCTTCCACCCGCCACCGAGGCGATTCGGCTCGGCGGATCGGCGTCCGCGGCGAGCGGCGCCCCATCGCGGCGAGGGCGCCGCTCCTACCTGGTGCGGGGTGCGGCTCTGAGCCCACTGCTGTAGAAGGCGCTGGCTAAGCTTCGAACTCGCTCCGGGAGAGCCCCGATTGTCGGATGATGGATTGCAGGGTACCCACCCGCAATTCCGCATGGTTGGGCACCGGCACACTGAGGGTGCTATCCGAAAGCCGCTTCTGCATCAGGATGTGGCTTCCACGTTGCCGCAGCTCCACGAATCCATGGCGTGCCAGGATCAGGCATACTTGTCTCCCCGAAAGAACGCGGAGCTTACCCAACCGCAATCTCCAGGCGAGTCACATAGACCTCCTCGTGAAGGCGTGTCTCGATTTCCTTGGGCGAGGCGGTTTCGAAGAACAGTTCCAGCGCCTCGCGCAGGTTCTCACGCGCCTCCTCGATGCTGTTGCCCTGGCTGGCGATGTCGAGCTCCGGGCAGAGGGAGACATATCCATCGCCTTCACGTTCGATGATCGCTGTGAGTGGTTTGTGCATTTTGTTTACCCCCAACAGTGGGCCTGGCGAATCTCGGATGTCGTCGTGAGGAGAAACGGTGCGCGGCGCTCGACCCCCGATCCGGTCACGAAGGTGCGCCGCGCAGCCCAGGGCCTGGGCACCATCCGGGTCGCTGTGGCTGGCAAGTCTCCGGGGTATTCTAGGGCCTTGGGTCTCCATTGAGCAGCGGGTAGGACCGCATCACGGTTGCCAGGGATGGCCATCGCTTTTCGTGCCTTGAGGCCATGCGCTTGCCCTCGCGGTTCTTTTCACCGCCGACCCGGTCCGGCTTTGCGGATCAGCGCGGTCAAGCCCGCGCCCACCGTTGTAGGCGCTGGTTTGCCAGCGCACGGGGGTCGGCCACAGGCCAAGAGTCGTAGGGTGCGCTAGGGGCCTGCCGTGGCGCACCGCGGGGGGTTTCTTCCACCCGTCGCCGAGGCGATTCGGCTCGGCGGAT
>CAZFHV010000299.1:0-2565 GCA_964519095.1 uncultured Chromatiaceae bacterium
ACCTCAGAGACTTCTTCGCCCAAGCCGTGGAGGGCACCGACGACCTGGATCTCGGCCCACTGCTCGAGCCCCTGGGCATCGGTATACGCCTGCGCCCCGCCAGCAACGGCGCCGACCCGGGTGGTTTTGCCGAGCGGCTCGACCCCCTCCCCGCCCGCCAGACCCTCGGTATCCGCCTCGATGAGACCCAGACCGACGTGGTGATCGCCACCGCCTTTACCGGTGGGCCAGCGATGGGGGCGGGCCTCGCCGCCGGGGACCGCATCCTGGCTATCGACGGGCTGCGCGCCACCCGCGCCAACCTGGACGCCCTGCTCCAGGCCATCCCCGCGGGTGAGGGGGTACGGGTGTTCCTGTTCCGTCGGGACGAGCTGCTGGAGCTCAGGGTCACCCCTGCCCCCGCCCCGGAGGATACCTGCGACCTCTACCTCCTGCCCGACGCCTCCGAGGAGGCACGGGCGCGCCGCGCCCTCTGGCTCGGCCCCCCGGCCCCTCCAGTGGAGGCCTGAGCGTGGCAGAGCCCCGGCGACTCCTGGAGCTCCTCGCGGCGGGGGAGCTGCGCTCCGGGGAGGCCCTGGCGGAGATCCTCGGCATCTCCCGCGCGGCGGTGTGGAAGCTGGTGGCGCGCACCCGCGATCGCTACGGTATCCCCATCGAGGCGCTGCCCGGCAAGGGCTACCGGCTGCCGCGACCCCTGGAGCTGCTCGACCCGGACCTCATCCGGGGCGGCCTCGGCGCGGAGGCCCTCCCCGCCCTGGCCGGTCTCCACCTCCGGGAGCAGATCCCCTCCACCAACTCCTGGTTGATGCAGCGCATCCAGGACCTGCCCTCGGGCAGTGTCTGCCTCGCGGAGCAGCAGACCGCCGGCCGGGGACGCCACGGCCGTACCTGGGTCTCCCCCTTCGGCCACAACCTCTACCTCTCGCTCCTGTGGCACTTCCCCCTCCCCCCGGCGGAGCTGGGAGGACTCAGCCTGGCCGCGGGCGTGGGGGTTGCCCTCGCGCTGTCGGATGCGGGGGTGACGGACATCGGCCTCAAGTGGCCCAACGACCTGCTGTGGCAGGGCCGCAAGCTGGCGGGTCTCCTGATCGAGGTGGCGGGCGAGACCCAGGGTCCGACCACGGTGGTGTGCGGGGTGGGCGTCAACACATTCCTCCATCCAGAGCAGGCGCGCCCCATCGAGCAGCCCTGGACCGACCTCAGCAACCTCCTCGGCGAGGGGGCCTGGTCGCGCAACGCCCTCGCTGCCCTGGTTCTCGATCGCCTGCTCTGGGTCATGCGGACCTATGAGCGGGAAGGTCTCGCCCCCTTCCTGCCCGAGTGGCGCCGGCTGGACCCCTTCCTGGGCCGATCCATCGAATTGCGCCTCGGCGACCAACGCTTTCGCGGCACCTATGCGGGCATCGACGACAGCGGGGCCCTGCGACTCGCCCAGGGGGGTGGCCTCACGCGCTTCCTCGCCGGCGAGGCCAGCCTGCGCCCGGAGGTTTGACCGCCCGTGCTGCTCCTGGTGGACATCGGCAACAGCTGTCTCAAGTGGGGCTTCGAGGAGGCGGGACGGCTGCACCCCGGCGGGAGCCTCCCCCATGCCGGCGCCTTGCCCGCGGCCCTGACTGACGGCTGGCTCGCCTCCCCCAGGCCAAGCGCGGTCTGGGTGGCCAACGTGGCCAGCCCGGCCCTGGGTGACTCCCTGGCCGCCTGGAGCAAGCAACACTGGGGACTGACTCCTCGTTTTGCCGAGTCCCAGCCCGCGCTCCTGGGGGTACGAAACGGCTACCAAGAACCGAGCCGGCTGGGGGTGGACCGCTGGCTGGCCCTGGTGGCGGCCTATCACAGCCTGGGCACCGCCGTCCTGGCGGTCGACTGCGGCACCGCCGCCACCCTCGACCTGGTGGACGAGGATGGCCGGCACCTCGGGGGTCTGATCCTCCCGGGTCTGGGGATGATGCGTGGTGCCCTCCTCGCTGGCACCCAGATGGCCGTGGACCCCAACTTCGACGGCCCCGCGCCCCTGGGCACCGACACCGCGACCTGCATCGCCGCCGGGGCCCGCCAGGCCCTCACCGGGGCAGTCGAGCGCACCCTCGCCCAGGCGCGCGGCTTGCTGGGGCATACCCCTAGCTTGGTCCTCACCGGCGGTGACGGTCCCCTCCTGCACAGGGAGCTCGGCGGTCGGCTCGAGCCCGAGCTGGTGCTCCAGGGGCTGGCCCTCCTGGCACAAGAGGCCTAGGCATGGGGCGCTGGATCCTCGACCTGCTCCTGCTCCTCAACCTGGTGGTCTTCCTCTGGGGCTCCGCCCACCAGGTGCCCCTCGCGCCCGTGCTGCCGCCGTTGCCGGAGAAGGTACCGCGGCTCCAATGGCTGCCTCCACTGGGTTCTCCAGCCCCGGCCCCGAAACCCCAGGGTACCGGCGAGCCACAGCGATCTCGGCACCCCAGCCAGTGAAGGATCCCCCGCGGGATCCCTCGCTCGAGGCCTTTCCAGGAAGGAAAAACAGGGGGGTTGTGGCCGCGAAGGAGCACAGGAAGCGGAAGCGAGTGCGACGCCCCCCGCGTAGCCGTAGAG
>CAZFHV010000300.1:0-2522 GCA_964519095.1 uncultured Chromatiaceae bacterium
GGTCAGGAGTCCCAGCCGGAACCCGTCGCCCTCCAGCAGGAACTGGCAAGGCTCCCGGGCGTCGTGGGGGATGGGGTAGGGTTGGACGCGGAGGTCGCCGATCCGAAAGCCCCCCTCGTGGCTGGAGAAGATCTGCAGCCTGGCCGCCTCGTCCGCCGCCGTGCCACGCCAGGTGCCAGCGGTGCTCCAGACCGGGAGACGGTGGCGGCGCGCCAGGGCCCCGACCCCCCGCGCGTGGTCGGTGTGCTCGTGGGTGAGCAGGATGGCGGCGAGGCTGCTGGCCTCGACCCCGAGGGTGGCGAGACGGCGCTCCGTCTCGCGCACCCCGAAGCCGCAGTCGATCAGGACCCGGGTGCCCCCGGCCTCGATGAGGGTGGCATTGCCCCGGCTACCGCTGCCGAGGGTTGCCAGCCGCATTCAGCGCAGGTTCTCTTGGAGCAGGGTGAGGATGCGGGCGGCGGTCGCCGAGTTATCTTGGACGCCTTTGTCGTCGAGCACCGTGACCCGGGTGCGGGCGCCTTCCCCGGCGACCTTGACCCGATACTGGGTGACGCTGTCCACCTTGTCGTCACCCCAGAACTTCAGTTTGGAGAAGAAGCCCTTCTTCTCCTTTTCCTGCCCCTTGCTGGGATCGTCGTAGCGCACGTAGTAGAGCCCGGCGTTGCGGTCGCGGTCCTCCACGGCGAAGCCCACCCGGTCGAGGGCCACCCCCACCAGGCGCCAGGAGCGGGCGAAGTCGTCCTCGATGACCAGTGTCGTGGCATCCCCTTGACGCACGATCTGGGAGCGACTCGGCGGTTCCCCGCCCTTGGCGGTGGCCGGGGTCTTCTCCGTGGCGCCCAAGTAAACCATGAGCCGGCGCAGCATCTCCGCCTCGAGGCCGGGGTCAGTCGGACGGGCCTCCCAGAAGGTGCTCCCCTGGTCTCCCGCCACACCGGTGAGCAGCTTCTCCTGCATGCCGCGGTGGGTGAGGTAGACGTCGGTGACACTACCCTTGGGGCCTGCTGGCTCCAGGCGCACCCGGTATTGGTCGCGGGTCGCCGCCGAGTAGAGTCCACCGGCCACCTTGCTGAGCACCCTGGTGACGATGTCGCGCTGGATATCGGCGCGGTTCTCAATCCAGTCGGTCTTCATCACGCCCACCGCCGGGTCCTGCTCCACCAGCAGGATTCCCTGTTCCCGCCAGAAGGCGACCACCTTGGGCCAGACCTGCTGGGGCGGGGCCTCCACCTCCAGCCAGCGCTCGTGGCCCTCGCGCTTGAGGGTCACCTTGTTGACGCTGGGCAGCACCTCGCCGCCGCCGACCGTCGACCCGCGCCGACGGGCACGCTCGGTCTGGTACTCCGAGAGGGTCTTGGAGCCCGTCCCCCCCGCATCGGGGATCACCAGGGCGTCCTCGATGGTCCCGCGGGTGAGGTCCGGGGGGATCTCCAGGTTCTCCTCCGCGGCCCTCTGCTTCTTGTACTGCACGGTCTGGTCCGGCAGGATCTGGTCGAGGTCCGAGGCGCAGCCGCTCAGGCCGCCCAGGATCATCAGAGCACCGAAGATACGCAGTCGCTGCATGGGTTTCTCGGCTGGAGGTTGGGGCGCGCGGGCGCTCGGTTCAGATTGCACCCGCCTGCTGCATAGCCTGGCGGACCCTCGGCTGGGCGAGATCGGACAGCCAGGTGAGGGGCAGGCGGATACCGCGGGGCGCGAGCCCCATCTCGGCCACCGCCCACTTCACCGGGATGGGGTTCGACTCCACGAAAAGCGCGCTGTGCAGTCCCTGCAGCTTGGCATCGACGGCATGGGCCGCCTCGCGATCCCCCCGCAGGGCCGCGCGGCACATCTCGTGCATCAGCCGCGGGGCCACATTGGCGGTCACCGAGATCACCCCCTGTCCCCCCCGCAGGACGAACTCGCAGGCCGTGGCGTCGTCCCCGCTGAAGAGGTCTAAGTCCGGGCCGCACAGCTCCCGCAGGCGCGGCACCCGGTTGAGGTCGCCGGTGGCCTCCTTGAGCCCCACGATGTTGGGGAGGGGTGCGAGGCGGGCCACGGTCTCGGGCAGCAGGTCGCAGGCGGTGCGGCCCGGCACGTTGTAGAGGATCTGGGGGATCGCCACCGCCTCGGCCACGGCCCGGTGGTGCCGATAGAGCCCCTCCTGGGTGGGCTTGTTGTAATAGGGTGTGACCAGGAGGGCCGCATCCGCCCCCGCATCCTGCGCGCAGCGGGTGAGGCTGATGGCCTCCCGTGTGGAGTTGGCCCCGGTGCCGGCGATGACCGGCACCCGGCCCCGGGCGTATTCGACCACCAGGCGGATCACCTCGCAGTGCTCGGCCTCGTCGAGGGTGGCGGATTCCCCGGTGGTCCCCACCGCGACGATGCCGTCGGTCCCCTGCTCGATATGGAGCTCCACCAGCCGCTCCAGGGCGACCTCGTCCACCCGGCCGTCCTCGTGCATGGGCGTGATCAGGGCGACGATACTGCCGTGAAACATGCTGTTCTCCCAGGAGATCGGCCTACCAAATTGAGCATATTAT